>JAUNFA010000036.1 GCA_030525285.1 Bacillota bacterium
TATCCTTTTTTCAGATTACAAACGACATTTTGCTAATATTAAAGGAACTTTACAGACCTTATTATCTGAGGCCCGGGAAAAACTCGGAAACCTGACGATTCATCCAACCGTAACAGGTTCCGGCGGAATGGCAATCTCAGAATATTTACATATCCCGTTTTGTCAGGAAGTAGTTTGTGTAGCGAATGCATTACAGGATTACGAACCAAAAACGGACGTAGCTATTGAACTTGGCGGTGAAGACGCCAAGATTATTTATTTTAACAACGGAATTGAGCAGCGTATGAATGGTGTGTGTGCCGGTGGTACAGGTTCTTTTATCGACCAGATGGCCAGCCTCTTACAGACAGATGCGACTGGTCTTAACGAATATGCCCGTGACTATGATACACTTTACCCTATCGCTGCCCGCTGTGGTGTTTTCGCCAAGTCCGATATCCAGCCATTAATTAACGAGGGAGCTACAAAGGAGAATCTTGCCGCTTCTATTTTTCAGGCTGTTGTTAACCAGACGATCAGTGGTCTTGCCTGTGGTAAGCCAATCAAGGGACATGTTGCCTTCTTAGGTGGCCCCCTTCATTTCATGCCGGAATTAAAGAATGCTTTTATCCGTACTCTGAATCTGGACGAAGAACATATTATTGACCCTCCATATTCCCACCTCTTTGCTGCAAAAGGTGCTGCTCTAAATGCCAAGGAAGAATGTTCTTTCACAATGGATGAGCTTTTAAAGGAATTCGAATCTGATATCAAGCTTGCCGTAGAAGTAGAGCGTATGGAACCTCTTTTCAAAAATGAAAAGGAATACGAGGACTTTATCGAAGAACATAACCAGTTCAAAGTAAAAAAAGCCGATTTAGCTACTTACAGTGGCAAATGTTACCTTGGTATCGATGCCGGCTCTACTACAACCAAACTTGCTTTAGTTGGAGAAGATGGTTCCCTTTTATACCGTTTTTATGATAACAACAACGGAAGCCCTTTAAATACAACGATTCGTGCGATGAAGGAATTAAAGGAATTACTTCCTCCTACCGCGAAGATTTCCGGTTCCTGTTCTACCGGTTACGGTGAGGCTTTGATCAAGGCCGCTCTGCAGCTCGACCACGGTGAAGTAGAGACGATGGCTCATTACTATGCTGCCGCTTTCTTTGAACCGGATGTTGACTGTATCTTAGATATCGGTGGTCAGGATATGAAGTGTATCAAGATTCGCAACCATGCCGTTGACAACGTTCTCTTAAATGAGGCATGTTCCTCCGGATGTGGTTCTTTCATCGAAACCTTTGCAAAGTCCTTAAATTACTCTGTTGCCGATTTTGCAAAAGTAGCGCTGTTTGCACCATCTCCGATCGACTTAGGCTCCCGCTGTACGGTATTTATGAACTCCAAAGTAAAACAGGCACAAAAAGAAGGAGCAAGCGTGGGTGATATTTCTGCCGGACTTGCCTACTCTGTTATCCGTAATGCTTTATTAAAGGTTATCAAACTGACAGATCCAAAGCAGCTTGGTAAAAAGATTGTTGTGCAGGGTGGTACTTTCTATAACGATGCGGTTCTCCGCAGTTTTGAGCGTATTTCCGGCTGCCATGCCGTTCGTCCGGACATCGCAGGTATCATGGGGGCTTTCGGTGCTGCCTTAATCGCAAGAGAGAGGGAAGAAGAAACCGGAGATACACAGATGCTCTCTATCGATGAGATCATCAACCTGAAATACACGACTTCCATGAGCCGCTGTCAGGGATGCAACAACCATTGTATCCTCACAATCAACAAATTTAATAACGACCGCCAGTTTATCTCTGGTAACCGTTGTGAGCGTGGTCTTGGTCTTGAGAAGAACCATGAACACGTTCCAAACCTTTACGAATATAAATATAAACGAATTTTCGGATATAAGTCGTTAAAACCAGACGAAGCAAAGCGTGGTGTTATCGGAATCCCAAGAGTACTGAATATGTACGAGAACTACCCATTCTGGCATACCTTCTTTACAAACCTGTCTTTCCGGGTTATGCTTTCTCCAAAGTCTTCCCGAAAGATTTATGAACTTGGTATTGAATCCATTCCAAGTGAATCCGAGTGTTATCCTGCAAAGATTGCACACGGACATGTTATGTGGCTGTTAAATAAGGGTATTCACACGATTTTCTATCCTTGTGTTCCTTATGAGGAAGACCAGATGGAAGGTGCCAACAACCATTATAACTGCCCTATCGTAACTTCTTATGCAGAAAATATTAAAAATAACATGGAAGAACTCCGTGATCCGGATGTCCTTTTCATGAATCCATTCCTGGCACTCGATAATGCAGATGCCTTAAAAGTACGCTTGTACGACGAGTTATCCAAACATTTCGATGTGACAAAAGAAGAAATCGACCACGCAGTAGATGAAGCTTACAAAGAGGCCGCACAGGTAAGAAAAGATGTGCAGGCAAAGGGAGAAGAAACTCTCGCTTACCTTGCAGAAACCGGAAAGATGGGTATCGTTCTCTGTGGACGTCCTTACCATATCGACCCGGAAATCAACCACGGTATTCCAGAACTTATTAATTCTTTCGGAATCGCAGTATTAAGTGAGGACTCTATCTGCCACCTGGGACACGTAGAACGCCCGTTAATCGTTTCTGACCAGTGGATGTATCATTCCCGTCTGTATGCGGCTGCAAACTATGCAAAGAAGAACAAACAGCTCGAAGTCATTCAGCTCAACTCCTTTGGTTGTGGTCTTGATGCCGTAACGACAGACCAGGTAAATGATATCATGACGAACTCCGGACGTATTTATAC
>JAUNFA010000037.1 GCA_030525285.1 Bacillota bacterium
TTTGAAGTAGCATTTAACGATATTGATTTAAATAGTGATAAGGTTGTTGTGCGTCCAACGCATTTATCTATCTGCCATGCAGACCAGCGTTATTATCAGGGAACCCGCCCTGCTGATGTTATGGCGAAAAAGCTTCCAATGGCTCTGATTCATGAGGCGATTGGCGATGTAGTTTATGATGCGACAGGAGAATTTAAACCGGGTGAGCTTGTCGTTATGATTCCAAATACTCCAGTGGAGAAGGATGATATCATTGCGGAGAATTATCTGAGAAGTTCCAAGTTCCGCGCAAGTGGTTTTGATGGATTTATGCAGGATAATGTAGCATTAGACAGAGACAGGCTGGTGCGTCTTCCACAGGATATAGACAGAACTGTAGCAGCATTTACAGAGATTGTTACAGTAAGTGTCCATGCACTTCGTCGTTTTGAGCGTTTTACGCATGCAAGAAAGAATGTTGTAGGAATCTGGGGAGACGGTAACCTCGGTTATATTACCTCCGTATTTTTCAAATATATGCATCCAGATACTAAGCTTATTGTGTTTGGAACGAATGAAGATAAACTGAGCAGCTTTACATTTGCAGATGAGACGCATCTTGTATGGGAGATTCCGGAAGACCTGACGATTGACCATGCAATCGAATGTGTTGGTGGAGATGCTTCTCAGAAGGCGATTGATCAGATGATTGATATTATTCAGCCAGAAGGAACGATCGCACTTCTTGGTGTATCTGAATATGCGGTTCCGATTAATACCCGTATGGTATTAGAGAAGGGACTTCATCTTTATGGAAGCAGCCGAAGTGGCAGAGCGGACTTTGAAAAGACAGTCGAGTTATACCAGAAGTATCCAGAGATTCTCGGTTATCTCAGCAACATTGTTGGCGCGCAGGTAGAGGTGAACTCTATTGCAGATATGACAAGAGCATTTGAGATGGATATTAACAAGATGATGGGTAAAACCATTATGATTTGGAATAAATAAGATGATTTTATATTTTGATAAAATTATAATTACAAATCGAAAATGAAAGATTTGATAATCAAAATTGCATATTGACATAGCTGTCATATATGATATACTTAATTCATAAGTTGAAGGAGCAACGATTTCGTTGCTCCTTTTTTCTATATATGACAGAGAGGAGAGAGAATTATGTTGAGTATAAGTAAGGTGGTAGCACAGATAGATTCGTTTGTATGGGGTCCGGTCATGTTAGTTCTTTTGGTAGGAACCGGCGTACTTCTGACGGTTCGCTGTAACTTTTTAACCTGGAGAAATCTTCCGTGGGCGTTAAAGAAAACACTTAGCAAAGAGTCAAGGACAAAAAGCCGCGGAACTGGAGATGTCTCTCCGTTTTCGGCCCTTACAACCGCCCTTGCCGCAACAATCGGAACAGGAAATATCGTAGGAGTTGCTACGGCGATGGTTTCCGGCGGAGCGGGAGCTCTGGTATGGATGTGGATTTCCGCCTGTTTTGGTCTTTCCTCCAAATTTTCAGAATGTATGCTGGCAATCAAGTACAGAGAAGTCAATGAAAAAGGAGAAATGTCCGGTGGACCGATGTACACCATGAAAAAAGGACTGAAAAATAAAAAGTTAGGAGCAGTGCTTGGATGGCTGTTCGCTCTCTTTGCAGTAATTGCTTCTTTTGGTATCGGAAATATGACACAGGGAAATTCTATTGCAACTTCCATTCATGCGACCTTTGGCGTGTCCGTTACTGTAGTCGGTGTAGTGATCACTGTTCTGGCACTTTTAATTATTATTGGAGGAATTAAAACAATATCTAAAGTTTCCTCCGTTGTCGTTCCCGTTATGGCAATCTTTTATGTAATTGCAGGAGTCATTGTCATTATTGGAAACATACATAACCTCCCAGCCGGCATTGCCATGATTTTTAAAATGGCATTTAGCGTAAAAGCAGTTGGCGGTGCCCTTTGTGGAAATATCGTCGCATCTATGATGAATGCAGCACGTTATGGCGTTGCCCGCGGCTGTTTCTCCAACGAAGCCGGAATGGGTTCTGCCGCAATCACAGCCGCAGCCGCAACAACAGATAACCCGGTAAGACAGGGATACATCAATATGACCGGAACTTTCTGGGATACTATCGTAGTCTGTACCATCACAGGTCTTGCTATCGCAAGCTCCGGAGTATTAGGCCAGATTGATCCGGCAACCGGACAGCTTTATGTCGGTTCTGCATTAACCATCGCCGCCTTCTCCACTGTACTTGGTAAAGTCGGGGGATACCTGGTAACAATAGGTATTGCACTGTTTGCCTTCTCCACAATCCTTGGCTGGGAATACCATGGAGAAAAAGCATTTGAATACTTGATGGGAACCCATAAACTTAACATGATTTACCGAATTGTCTTTTCACTTGTAGCCTATGTCGGTGCTACTCAGACATTAGAGTTAGTGTGGAACTTCTCTGATATCGCAAATGCGTTGATGGCAATTCCGAACTTAATCTGTATGATATTGCTTAGCGGAGAGATTGCAAAGGATGTGAAGGAGTTTCAGAAGGTGATTGAGGCGGAGAAGAGAAGATAAGAGTCAGTGATTAGAAAGTTGATTTAGATTGTTAAAAAGCACAAGGAGATTAAGGTGGAATCTTTTTGTGCTTTTTATT
>JAUNFA010000028.1 GCA_030525285.1 Bacillota bacterium
TTTACCATAGAAGGATATACTGTTACGAATTTACAGACTTTTTTTCACAGTCTCAATTTACGATATTGACGATTTCCTTAACAAAACTCGGTTCTTTTAAAATCTCTCTGCGCATAACAGGCCTCCTTATCTCCCTAAAAAAGGGCATAAAAAATTCATCGCATGTTTTGCGATAAAACACAAGCAGTGAATTCGCTAATAACGATGGAATAAGACCTATGCAATATGCGTGATAAAATCTGTGAAGGCTATTTATAGACACCTGAAACAGTGTCTTGGTCCATATCCATCATTATGTATACTCTGACTTCTACTGTCACAACTGTCCATGTTTTCCTCCTTTTGTGGTCTTTACTTAAAAAGTGTAGCACTGATAAATATGAAATGCAAGTTTTTGGCTTTTGAACGCCTTTTGATGCATATGCATCGACTACTTCGGCTGGAAATGTACTATGTGTGGATACAGCCGTTGAGAATGTAAACATCTCTTTTGTCTTTTGTCATTGCTATTTCTCCTATGACATTGATGATTTAAAACCCTTCCGCAGTAGTTTAGGGGCTACCATAGAAGGGTTTTGTTGGATTTTGGAATTGTTTTAATTTACATTTAATTTACTGCGAATACCCCGATTACTGTTTTACCATCTTTTTTGTATACGTTTATTTCATGAATATTGGCATTTTGTGCAGCGTATAAGGCTTCTTGGATGATTTTGGATGACTGTGATTTGCTATGTTTAACATTAAGCTTCTGTAAAATTGATTGAGCATCTTGGCTGTCTGTGAAAAAAGAATCAACAACGTATTCGTATTGTTCCGGAGTTAGTGATACTTGTTCATCTGTTTGCTTGCTGATGGACTCGGAAAATGCCTTAGCACATTTTGCATCTTTTGCTTTCATATACGCGACTGCTTCGTTGGGGTTACTGATATCGTCTCCTTCCGCCTTTTGAAGTTCTGTTTTCAAAACATATCCTAATTTACCATTTGTTGCCTCTGCAGCAATTAATTCGGGTTCTGATTCCTCTGTGTCTGCAGTTACGGCAGAACCATATGAAAGCCCGTCTTGATTTATGCCGGTATCAGGGTACGAGGTTGCGATGGTATACGATTTGGCTCCAATTGCTATTAAAAGTACTAGAGAAAAGATTAGGGCTATATGTTTGTGGCTTTTGATTAGTTTTAACATAAGAGTCCTCCTTTTGTTTTTATTAATCGGATGTTTGGTTTGGTGATTTAGGTGTTGGCTTAGTTGTGTAGGATGAAGACTTTGTGTTCCACCCTTTGCTTTCGCCTTTACTATAGAATGAACTGTTTTTAGGTGAGTCGTAACCCCAGGTGTTAAGGAGATAACTTCCTTTTGACTTTTTGCTTGAATTATAATTCCATGATGAAGAGCCTTTTAATGTTCCTGAAGAGTAATACAACCTTGCTTTATTTCCGAGCCAGCCAGACTGTGCTTCGGATGAATTGCAACAAGTTCTTTGGTATGCATATGCCCATGTATTGGTAAAAACATATGACTGTCCTGTGTAGGATTTCGTCCCTGCAGAAAATTTCATTTTAGAACCATAACTATGACCGGCAAAAGCAATTGTGGTTGATAAAATCAATGTAAATAAAGTTATAACTATCAATATAAATCGAGATTTCCTTTTGCGTGCATGCATATAAAAGCCTCCTTTTAAAGTGCATTTCAATGTTTACTGAATCATCTTATTTTAATCATATTATGTTTCAGTTACGCCATCGTATTCAAGTGTTTCACGTTCTTCAAAGGTGATTGCGCCAGTTAGGCAACTCGGCAGACAGTCGCCCAACCCGTCGCAGTAATTTTCATGTACGAGCGTCGACTCATGATGTACCCCCCCATTTTCTTGCTTTTATATCATTAGTTTAGTAAAATTCAAGATAGAAGTGTGTGGTTATAACCACATAAATAAAAAAGAAATGAAAAAGTGAGAATAAATATGGAAATTAACAAAATAAAGGATGCCTTAATATTCAAAGGAATGTCAGAATGCGAATTAACCACCGCTCTTGAAAGCCTGAATGCGGTTGAGAAAAAGTTCAAGAAGGGATCGACAATCTTCCTTGCTGGTTCAACGTCTGATTGCATGGGACTTGTTCTCGATGGTGGAGTGACGATAGGAAACAACGATATAGAGGGAAACAAGACGATTTTAAGCCATGTAGGGCAGGGGGGCTTCTTTGCTGAAAATTACGGACTGTTAGGTGATGAACCAATGCTTGTGGATGTTGTTGCAGATTCAGATTGCCGTATCCTTTTTCTTAGAATTGGAAATGTACGACGCAACTTGTCAGACATGGCTGGGTGGAGAGTGAAATTGATAAGTAACCTTCTTATAATTTCTGCGCATAATAATCTTGCTCTATCCTGCAGATGTTTCCATACCGCACCTAAAACTATACGCGGTCGAGTTTTCTCGTATTTGAATAGTATTTTCCTTCAGACGGGTAAGAGGGAATTTGATATTCCTTTTAATCGCCAACAGATGGCCGATTACTTAAATCTTGAGAGAACAGCCCTTTCCAAAGAATTGCGAAAAATGAAAGATGACGGATTAATTGATTTTTGGAAGAATCATTTCGTTCTAAAACAGGAGCTATATGACAAAAAGAGTTGGTGAAAACCGCTAAAGGGGCAGTAAAAAACCGCATTCTGAAATAAATCAGATGCGGCCGTGTTGCATGTACTGCGACATGAAATATAAAATTATGGTGGAGCATAGGGGGCTCGAACCCCTGACCTCGTGACTGCCAGTCACGCGCGCTCCCAGCTGCGCCAATGCCCCGCGTGGAGCCACTGGCCGGGATCGAACCGGCCACCTGCACGTTACGAATGTGCTGCTCTGCCAGATGAGCTACAGTGGCTTGGGTGTCAGCTGTAGACAACACTATTCCATATCATCTACAAGCTGATCAATATTATCATAATCCTGTCCGTTTGTCGTATTAGGACCTGAAGTTGGAGTATCACTTGTGCCAAAGAATTTGAAGTAGCCAAGAGTGAGAAGTCCTATTACAACAATAATTATAGCAAAAACGATAAATGATTTCTTGAGCTTCTTTCCCTTTTCTTTGGAATCTTCACTCTTGTCTTTTTTATCTTTTTTCTGTTTTTTGTCTTTCTTATCTTTCTTGTTCTTTTTGCTCTTCTTATCTGAAGCGGTTATTGCATTTGATGACTTGTCATCTTCAGCAGAAGCTGTATCATCTTCGGGAACAGGTTCCTGCGTGCCGGCAGATTCCGGAACATCCGATGTATATGCAATCTCAGTTACAGGTTCAGCGTCCGATACAGGCTCAGGCGATTCTGATTCGTTTAATAACTGCTCGCCTTCAGAGAACTTTCTTGTAGGTATTGAGAATACTGATTCTTCATCAGCAGTATCTTCGCTGGCTTCGGATCCGTTGTACTGTGGTTCAGGTTCCTGTGGAGCAAGAGCCTTAGCTTCTGCATGAGCCTTGACTGCTTTGGCTTCGGATGATTTCGATCCTGCACTTTTGCTAAGCAGGCTGATTCTGGAAAACAACTCGATTATTGTCTTTTCCAGTCGTGGGTCATACTGCTCAAAGTGATAAACTTTGCCGTCATATTCAAAGGCAAAAATGTGCTTGGAAGCACTGTGCCTTATATTTGTTATTTTGTTGTACAAGAACTCGTTATCGTCAATGAAGAGTGACTTGTTTCTAAAGCTGACAAGTTTGCTGCCCGCCTTAAAATCAATTTTGTTCATGTCTGCCTCCTAACTTATTCTTTCGTGGCATTATTGAATAAACACCAATTCATCATAACGTGTTACAGATAAAAATGTCAATACTAATGATAAAAAATGATAATTTATGTGACAACATTGAATTTCTATGATAGAATACAGCAGAGTGTGACTATAAAACGATGCAACTATGGATACATTTGTAGGAGTTATATGGTATGGATAAGGAAGTATTGACAGAAAAGAGAAGAGAAACTGTTATCGGACTTCTGAAAAACATGAACATCAGAAAAGATGACAGTGGAAGTTTTAACAAAGACGACGTTTATGATTGCATGCAACAGCTTTGCGATTTATACGAAAAGAATATAGAAGAACTACAGAACGCATATGAAAATGAAATTGTATCTCTCAAGGAGAGATATGCTAAGTATGACGAAAACAACGAGCTGTATGTAAGCCTTATAATGGAGGCCAAGAAAAGCAGCAATGAAATAATAACTCAGGCCAAGGAAGAGGTTGAGAGCATTCTTGCAGAGGGCAAGGAACAGATTGCTGAGCAGGAAGAAGAATTGAAGATGCTTTATGAAGGTGTTGAGACTGAGAAAGCAACCATAAATGAAGAACTCAACTCATCTAGAAAGGCTGTTGAGGCCGAAAAGCTTGCATTACAGGCAGAGGTTGATACAGAAAGAGAGAAGTGCATAGCGCTTAAGAACAAATACAGCCAGCAGATGCTTTCAATAGAAGAAGAGTTCATGGATATTAAAACAAATATTCTCAGAACAGCAGGCAAGATTGACAGTGTTAAGGCTAAGCTTGATGATGAGAGCATGTTCACATGGGAAGTGTCAGAACAACTTGATGATGTGGCATTCCCTGAGCCGCAGGTGGAAGTTGATAACGTTCTGCCTGTTGTAGAGCCTGTTATAGAAGAAGTCGCTCCGGCAGTAGAGATTGTTGCAGATGAACCTGTAGAGGTAGAGGCTCAGGAAGAAGCACCTGTAATGGTTGAGGATGAACCAGAAACTGATTTAATGGAGGAAGAACCTTCATTTGATATTGAGTTTGAAGCTGAAGCAGAGACAGAAGACGAAGGAATAAGTCTTGAAAATCTTGATGACTTTGATGAACTGGAGAACCTTGATGATTTCGAAGGTCTTGAAGGTTTCGATGATGTGCCTGCTGATGATGTTGCAGATGACGAAGATGCTACTGAGGAAGAGACTGAAGGAATCAGTTTTGATGATATTTTCTCAGAGACAGCAAATGATGAAGCTGATGATGTTGTAGATGATACAGAAGGAATCAATCTGGACGACATTCAGTTTACAAGCATAGAGGAAGTTGAACCTTCAGATGATGATGAAGGCATTTCATTTGAAGGACTTGAAAGTCTGTTCAAGGAAGACTAGCATTCAGATAATTGTACGTTTGGAGAGCAGAGGTAACTTTGCTCTCTTTTGCTTAGAAAGAGGTGAAATTCATGGTATATGTACATCTGGCGAAGGGGTACGAAGAAATTGAAGCACTTACTGTAGTCGACATACTTAGAAGAGGTGGTGTGGATGCTAAACTTGTGTCCATAGAAGAGAAGCTTGAAGTTCAGGGAGCTCACGGCATAAATGTCAGCGCCGACATAACCTTTGAGCAGGCTGATTATTCCGAATGCTCGATGATTGTTCTTCCGGGAGGAATGCCTGGAGCTGCAAACCTTGAAAATCATGAGAAACTAATGGAACATATTTGCCAAATGGCAGAAGGGGACGGAATGATTGGGGCAATATGTGCATCTCCTGCGATTGTTCTGGCACCACATGGCATACTGAAAGGAAGAAGAGCAACTGTATACCCGGGAATGGAATCAGCTATAGAAAAGGGCGGCGGGATATATGTATCCGACGGTGTTGTAAGAGACGGGAATATTATTACAGGTAAAGGACCAGCTTTTGCGGCAGAGTTTGCTGTCGCTATTCTTGAGGCAATTGCCGGACATGACACGGCAGCCGATGTGGCAGATGGATTTTTAATATAAGTATATAAGGACGAGAAACATGTGGAAGATAGATTATCATATCCACACCATTTATTCTGATGGAGGCTCAGAACCGGAGCAGATAGTCAGGACAGCAGCGGCAAAAGGGATTGAAACTGTTGCAATTACCGATCATGACGGGATTGATGGTGTGGAAACAGCAATAAAGGTCGGAAAAGAATGCGGGGTAAATGTAATTACCGGTATTGAATTCGCCACCGAATACGGAGATGGAGATGTTCTTCACATTCTAGGGTACGGATTTGATTCAAAGAACAAGATGCTCACAGACATTCTGGAATACATAAACGAAGAAAGAAATAAGCGAAACCTGAGGCTTATTGCGCTCCTTGGAAATATGGGATATGAAATATCCATGGAGGAGATAAGGAGTCAAAGAAACAATGATTTCATAGGCAAACCCAATATAGCCAGAATGCTGCAGGCTAAGGGCTATATCAGGGACTGGCTGGATGCGTTCAAACCGGGAGAATTTCTTGAAAGCCCGGAAGCAAAGGAAATAAAAAAGACAAAAATTGACGCAACAGAGGCTGTCAAGGTGATTTCAAAAGCCGGCGGAATCCCGGTTCTGGCACATCCAATTCAGATTAAAGATGAGAGAGAGCCTGATGATTGCGCCTTTTATGATAAGGTGGATAACATTGTAACAGACCTTAAAGATAAAGGTCTTCGCGGTATTGAGTGTTATCATCCGGATCAGGACAGAGAACAGACTATCAAGTTCCTTGACCTGGCAGAAAAACATGGCCTCAATGTATCGAGAGGTACGGATTTTCACTATGCGGATTACAATAATCCGAAGACTACTGCTGATTATATTGAGGAGGGAAATCAAAACGGATATGGAGTTTATCCCCGCGATTTCATCAAACTTTAACAATGGGGAAGTAATGTAGAATTAAGGTGAGAATCAAAGCGATGATTAAGGTGAAGTCGCCATGTGAATCCTTGATGATTACTGGATATTATGATAAACTGCGGTGTAGGTGTGAGAAATGCTGATGCCCAATTTAATGATGGTATATGGAGGAAAAAATGAAAATATACAACACCCTTACGAGGAAAAAAGAAGAGTTTGTGCCAATTGAAGAGGGCAAGGTAAAAATGTATGTATGCGGCCCTACTGTGTACAACTTTTTTCACATAGGAAATGCCAGACCATTCGTAGTGTTCGACACTATGAGAAAGTATTTGGAGTACAGAGGATACAAAGTAAAATTCGTACAGAACTTTACTGATGTAGATGACAAGATAATAAAGAGAGCCAAAGAGGAAGGTATTTCTGCAAGTGAAGTAAGTGAGAAATACATTGCGGAATACTATAAGGATGCAGCGGCGCTAAACGTTAAGAAGGCAAGCGTGCATCCAAAGGTAACCGAAACCATGGACGATATTATAAAGTTCGTTGAAGAACTTATTGAGAAGGGTTATGCTTACGAATCCGATGGTGATGTATATTACAGAACAAGAAAATTCAAAGGCTACGGTAAGCTTAGCGGTAAAAACATTGACGATCTTATTGCGGGTGCAAGAATTGCAGTAGGCGAAAAGAAAGAAGATCCGCTGGATTTCGCACTTTGGAAGGCAAGGAAGGAAGACAGTGAGATCGCATGGGAAAGTCCATGGGGAATGGGCAGACCAGGATGGCACATTGAGTGCTCAGCAATGTCAAAGAAATATCTAGGAAATACCATAGACATTCATTGTGGCGGAGAGGATCTCCAGTTCCCTCATCATGAGAACGAAATCGCTCAGTCAGAGGCACATAATGGATGTGAATTCGCTCATTATTGGATGCACAATGGTTACATCAACATAGATGGACAGAAAATGTCAAAGTCTCTGGGTAATTTCAAGACTGTGAGAGACCTGCTTGAAAACTACGATGGCGAAGTTTTGAGATTCCTCATTCTCAGCGGACATTACAGAGGTCCTATTGACTTCAATCCTGAAATTCTTACTCAGTCAAGCAACGGACTTAAGAGAATGAGAAATGCCAAGAGCAATCTGAAACATCTCATTGCCTCAGGAAGCGGAACAATGAATGATGAAGAAAAGGCGGAGCTTGAAAATTTAAATCAGTACAGAGAAAAGTTCATTGCAGCAATGGATGACGACCTTAATACAGCTGATGCGATTTCAGCAGTATTCGAACTGATTACGGCGATAAATACAGCTGTATCTGGCGGAGCATCAAAGGAGTTTGCACAGAAATCAATGGATCTTCTTATGGAGCTGACAGCTGTTCTCGGACTTATTCAGCAGGATATTGAAGAAACAGTAGAAATTGATGATGAACTGCAGGCTCTGATAGATGAACGTCAGCAGGCGAGAAAAGACAAGAACTTTGCAAGAGCTGATGAAATCAGAGACATGTTAAAGGCTCAGGGAATAACTCTTAAGGATACACCTCAGGGCGTACAAGTAATAAGAAATTAAGACAGTGCCCGAAGCGACAGTACCTGGAAGAGTGGAGAATATCCGAAAAAATGAAAGACATTAAACTTATCAATACAACGGCACTCGCCTATCTGGGAGATGCTGTATATGAGCAGGCTGTTCGTGAACACCTGATAAAGTCAGGACTTGAAGATGTCCACAAACTTCACAGGCTTGCAACGGGATTTGTCAAAGCGTCTGCACAGGCACACATTATCAGGACAATTTTTGATGAGCTTACAGAAGAAGAACAGCGCCTGGTTAAAAGGGCTAGAAATAAGAGACCGGTTACCAAGGCAAAGAATGCGGATCCTTTGGATTACAGACTGGCAACTGCCATGGAGGCACTTACCGGTTATCTTTATCTCAAAGGCGATGCGACGAGACTTCAATGGTTAATGGACAGTGCTGTTGGAATTATAGAGAAAGAACAGTGAGGAACGTATATGGCAAAAAAGGCCGGGAAGAAAAAGGCAAGTAACAAATCAACGGAGTGGATTGCCGGGTATATAAGTGCCAACAGGGCCACTTCGGAGGAGAATGAGAGACGAAGAAAGGAAGAAGGATTCAAAGAACAGAAGGGTCTTAAGAATCTTAATTCTACAGAAAAGGTCTACGTTACAGTAATTGTGCTGGGGCTAATTGGAATATTTATCAGATACGTTGTTCTTAAGCTGATTTAGGAGGAAAATTCATGAGTAAGGCAGATAAGCTTTTTGTAAATATGTGCTCGCATATAATAGAAAATGGATTTTCCAGCGAGGGTCAGCAGGTAAGGGCAAGATGGGAAGACGGAAGCCCTGCACACACAATCAAAACCTTCGGTGTGGTAAACAGATACAATCTGGCAGAAGAATTCCCGGCACTTACTTTGAGACCTACGGCCATTAAGTCGTGCGTTGATGAAATTCTTTGGATATGGCAGAAAAAATCAAATAAGGTCAGCCAGCTGGCTACACATATATGGGACTCCTGGGCGGACGAAGAAGGGACTATCGGTAAGGCATACGGATATCAGCTTGGTGTGAAATACAAGTTCCCTCAGGGTGAGTTGGACCAGGTTGATAATGTTCTCTGGCAACTCAAGAATACACCATACTCCAGAAGAATAATGACAAATATATATAACTTTGCAGACCTTTCCGAAATGGGCCTGGAGCCATGTGCCTACAGCATGACATTTAATGTTACGGGAAATAAGCTGAATGCAATACTTAACCAGCGTTCTCAGGATATTCTTACTGCAAACAACTGGAACGTGGTTCAGTACGCGGTCCTTACACACATGTTTGCACAGGTTTCGGGACTGGAAGTAGGAGAACTGGTACATGTCATTGCGGATGCTCACATATACGACAGACATATTGACATTGTAAAGGAACTGATACAGCGACCTCAGTATCCGGCACCTAAATTCAGTCTCAATCCGGAAATCAAGAACTTTTATGATTTCACGACAGATGACATAAGGATAGACGATTATCAGAAAAATCCACAGGTAAAAAATATTCCTGTGGCGATATAAAAGGCATAAAGGAGAGAATATCAATGAATGCCATAGTAGTTGTTGACAGAAACTGGGCCATTGGCAAAGAGGGCAATCTTCTGGTGCATTTGCCGGGAGACCTTAAATATTATAAGGAAAAGACCACAGGCAATGTGATTGTATATGGCCGCAAGACTCTCAGTACATATCCGGGTGGCAAACCTCTTCCGAACAGAACAAATATCGTTCTGACAAGAAATAAGAATTATGAGAATGAGGATTGCATCATATGTCACTCTAGAGATGAGGTACTCAGAGAAGTGAGCAAATATGATACTGACAGAGTGTTTATTTCCGGTGGTGCTGAGGTTTATGAGCTTTTTTTAGAAGATGTGGATACTTTTTATGTGACCAAAATCGATGCCGAATATGAAGCGGATAGATATTTCCCTAATCTTGATGAACTGGGATTGCAGATCACATGGCAGAGTGAAATACAGGAAGACAAAGGAACGAAATACAGGTTTTATAAATATGTCAGAAACGATAATAGGTAGAAATGCCGTAATGGAAGCCCTTAAAAGTGACAGGGAAATTGAAAAGATAACCATCGCCAAGGGGTCGGATGGTTCGGTACAGAAAATTGCAGGCAAGGCAAAGGATAAGAAAATCCCGATTTATTACAGTGACAGAAGTCATATGGATAAGGCAGCAGGTTCATCAAATCACCAAGGTGTAATAGCGGTGGTTTCAAACTACAAATACTGCATGACTGAGGATATACTTGCACGGGCTGCAGAGCGTGGAGAAGATCCGTTCATAATTATTCTGGATGGACTGGAGGATCCTCACAATCTGGGAGCAATTATGAGAACTGCAGAGTGTGCAGGGGTTCATGGAATCATTATTCCCAAAAGACGTTCGGTATCGGTTACGGACGTAGTGGCCAAGACTTCAGCAGGAGCTGTGGAATATATGCTTTGTGCCAGAGTTCCCAATATCGGCAATGAAATTGTCAAGCTGCAGAAGGCAGGACTTTGGATTGGTGCTGTGGATATGGATGGCGAAACTCTAACAGGAAGCAATCTTACAGGACCGGTTGCCCTTGTCATCGGTGGTGAGGGAAGCGGCGTAAGCAGGCTCGTCAAAGAAAGGTGCGACTTCTGTGTATCCATACCGATGAAGGGCAGGATAACATCTCTCAATGCGTCAAATGCGGCGGCTGTCTTAATGTATGAAGTGGTAAGACAAAGAGGGGTTTAAAGAAAAACATAAAGAGGAACAGAATGAGTATTACTGATGAAATGCTTGTTTCCAGAGCGCAGGATGGAGACCTGGAGGCTGAAGAAACCTTAATGCGCAAATATAAGAAAACGGTCAAACTCAAAGCCAGGCCTTTTTACATGGTCGGAGCCGATGAGGAGGACGTTGTTCAGGAGGGCATGATTGGGCTTTTTAAAGCAATTCGCAGATATTCTCCGGAAAGGCATGCGGGTTTCGCTACATTTGCCGGTGTATGTATTACAAGGCAGATAATAGATGCAATAAGGGCAGCGGGCAGGAAGAAACACATTATATTGAATGAGTCAATGTCTTTAAACAATCCGGTAGGCTGTAGTAATGAGGGACTCACTATTGAGGACACTATAAGGGACGGTAATGCAGTCGATCCTGAAGCATTATCTGTAATAAAGGATCTTATTCATTATATTCTACATAACGAGAAGGACGTGTTCAGTGACTACGAGAGACAGGTCCTACAGGAACTCATGAAAGGTTCGGAGTCTGAGAAAATTGCGAAAATGTTCGGCAAATCCGGCAAGTCGGTGGATAATACGATAAGGAGAATAAAGAAAAAGATTGCTGCGTATATTTTAGCTTGATAACATCATGAAAGTATAATATAATCAAATCGAATGTGTGCTGTTGTAGCTCAGTTGGTAGAGCACCTCATTGGTAATGAGGAGGTTCGGCAGTTCAAGTCTGCTCAACAGCTCCATGATATGATTTTGATGAGGAGGAGATAGAAATGGCAAAAGCAAAATTCGAAAGAACTAAACCACATATTAACATTGGTACAATC
>JAUNFA010000011.1 GCA_030525285.1 Bacillota bacterium
AGCAAAAGCAATTGCAAAATACGTAAGAATGTCTCCTATCAAGCTTAAGCCTGTTGCTGACTTAGTAAGAGGAAAAGATTTAGAAGAGGCATTGAACATCTTAAAGTTCACTCCCGGCAAGGGAGCTGAAATCGTAGAAAAGGTTGTAAACTCAGCAGCTGCAAACGCAGATGTTAAGGAAATGAACACTGACAACCTCTACGTTGCAGAAATCTGCATCAACCAGGGACCAACTATGAAGAGATGGCGCGCTGGATCACAGGGTAGAGCATCAATCATCCTTAAGAGAAGCAGTCACGTTAACGTTACGCTTAAGGAAAAGGAATAAGATAGGAGGTTTCATAAATGGGTCAGAAAGTAAGTCCTCATGGACTGAGAGTAGGCGTAATCCAGGATTGGGATTCAAAGTGGTATGCTGACAAGAACAAGTTTGCTGACTATCTTATTGAAGACAATCAGGTTAGAAATTACGTAAAAGGAAAATTATACGCTGCAGGAGTTGCAAAGGTTGCACTCGAAAGAGCAGCTGAAAACAAGCTGAAGGTCATCGTTATGACAGCTAAGCCAGGTATGGTTATCGGTCGTTCCGGAGCAGGAATTGACGAACTGAAGGCTGAACTGGAAAAGATGACAGGCAAGACAATTGTTATCGAAATCAAGGAAGTAAGAAGAGCAGAACTTGACGCTCAGCTCACTGCAGAAAGCATTGCACAGGCACTGGAAAGAAGAGTTTCATTCAGAAGAGCAATGAAGCAGGCTATCGGCAGAACAATGAAGGGCGGCGCTAAGGGAATCAAGGTTCTGGCTTCAGGAAGACTGGGCGGAGCTGAAATCGCTCGTTCAGAGAAGTACAGTGAAGGTAATGTTCCTCTTCATACACTGAGAGCTGATATCGACTATGGTTTCGCAGAAGCCGACACTACTTACGGTAAGCTGGGTATCAAAGTTTGGATCAACCACGGTGAAATCCTCGACAAGGGTCTCAAACCTGCTGTTCCTGAAGAAAAGGAAGAAAGAAGAAACGGCAAGAAGAGAGGCGAAAGAAGACCTAGAAGAGACGACAGAAGAAACGATAGAGCAGATGTTGCACCTAAGGCAGTTAACCAGAGAATCAGAAAGACTAAGGTTGCAGAGCCTGCAGCAGAAGCTCCTGAAGCAGTAGTTGAAACAGCAGAAGCTGAAGAATAGACATTGGTGAAAGGAGGACAACATTATGTTAATGCCAAAGCGCGTTAAACACAGAAGAGTCCACAGAGGCAGAATGAAGGGCAAAGCCATTAAGGGAAACACAGTTACTTATGGCGATTACGGTCTCGTTGCTACTGAATGTGGATGGATTACTTCAAACCAGATTGAAGCAGCCAGAGTAGCAATGACAAGATCTGTTAAGAGAGGCGGTAAGGTTTACATCAAAATCTTCCCACATAAATCAGTAACAAAGAAGCCTGCAGGCGTTCGTATGGGTTCCGGTAAAGGTGCTCCTGAATATTGGGTAGCAGTAGTTAAACCGGGCAGAGTAATGTTCGAAATTGAAGGCGTTACAGAAGCTCAGGCTAGAGAAGCCATGAGACTTGCATCACACAAACTGCCGGTTGGTTGCAAATTTGCCATCGCAGAAAAGACAGAAAAGGGTGGTGAAGAATAATGGAATTAAACAAGATCAGAGAAATGTCAGAACTGGAACTTAACGCAGAACTGTTAAAGATGAAAAAGGATCTCTTCAATCTGAGATTCCAGCACGTTACAGGACAGCTTGAAAATCCGGTTAAGCTGAGAGAAACAAAGAGAAATATTGCAAGAATCAAGACCATTATCAGAGAAAAAGAACTTGAGAAGGTTAACGGCTAAAGAAAGGAGGATGTGTTATGGCAGTTGAAAGAAACAGAAGAAAGACAAGAGTTGGCGTTGTTGTAAGTGACAAGATGGATAAGACTGTTGTTGTTGCATGTGAAGACTTCGTAAGACATTCACTTTATGGTAAGGCTGTAAAGAGAACTGTTAAGTTTAAGGCTCACGATGAAAACAACGAATGCAATATTGGCGATACAGTAAGAATTATGGAAACAAGACCTCTTTCAAAGGATAAGAGATGGAGACTTGTTAACATTATTGAAAAGGTTAAGTAAGGAGGGCACCTAAATGATTCAGACAGAAACTAGATTAAGGGTTGCTGACAACTCCGGAGCTAAGGAACTTCTTTGTATTAGAATTCTTGGCGGTACAAGCCGCCAGTATGCAAATATCGGCGATGTTATTGTATGCGCAGTAAAGGATGCAACTCCGGGCGGTACAGTGAAGAAGGGTGATGTTGTCAGAGCTGTTGTAGTAAGAACTAAGCATGGTGCCAGAAGAGCAGATGGTAGCTACGTTAAGTTCGACCAGAACGCAGCAGTAGTTATTAAAGATGATTTACAGCCAGTAGGAACTCGTATCTTTGGACCAGTTGCAAGAGAACTGAGAGACAAAGGATTCATGAAGATTGTATCCCTGGCACCAGAAGTATTATAGGAGGTCATGTAATGAAGATTAAGAAGAATGACACAGTAATAGTACTCACTGGTAAGGACAAGGGTAAGACTGGTAGAGTATTAAAGGCAATGCCGAAAGAAGGCAAAGTTATCGTTGAAGGCATCAATATTCAGACTAAGCACCAGAAGCAGACTCAGACTGCGGCTGCTGAAATCAAGCATCAGGAAGGTGCAATTGATGTTTCAAACGTTGCTTATTACGACGAAAAGGCAAAGGCACCGACTAAGATCGGTTACAAGGTAGAAAACGGCAGAAAAGTCAGAGTAGCTAAGAAGACTGGCGCCGTAATTGACTAGGAAAGGAGGAGACGGTTTTGACTGCAAGATTAAAGGAAACTTACAAGAATGATGTATTCAATAAGTTAATGGACCAGTTCAAGTATAAGAACGTAATGCAGGTTCCTAAGCTTGAGAAGGTTACAATTAACATGGGACTTGGCGAAGCTAAGGAAAATTCAAAGATTCTGGAAAGTGCTGTTGAAGAAATCGGACTGATTTCAGGACAGAGACCAGTAATCACAAAGGCAAGAAAGTCAATCGCTAACTTTAAGGTTAGACAGGGCATGCCTGTTGGAGCTAAGGTTACTTTAAGAGGCGACAACATGTATGAGTTTGTTGACAAGCTCTTCAATATCGCTCTTCCAAGAGTAAGAGACTTCAAGGGTGTTAGCAAGAATTCATTTGATGGAAGAGGCAACTACTCAATGGGTCTTAAGGAACAGCTCATCTTCCCGGAAATCAACTACGATAAGGTTGACAAGATTAAGGGAATGAACATTGTATTCACTACAACTGCAAAGACAGATGAAGAAGCAGCAGCTCTGCTGGCTGGTCTTGGACTGCCATTCGAGAAATAGGAGGAACACAATGGCTAAAAAATCTCTTAAAGTTAAGCAGCAGAGAAAACCTAAGTACTCAACTCGTGCATACACAAGATGCAGAGTATGCGGAAGACCACACTCAGTACTTAGAAAATACGGAATCTGCCGTATCTGCTTCAGAGAACTGGCTTACAAGGGTGAAATCCCAGGCGTTAGAAAAGCAAGCTGGTAAATATAACAAGTTAGAACTACTATCCATTAAGTAGCCAAGGCTATACTGGTGGAGGAAGGAGAAACAGAAAAATGACAATGACTGATCCAATTGCAGATATGCTGACAAGAATCAGAAATGCAAATACTGCAGGTCATGCAACAGTAGAAATCCCTGCATCGAAGATGAAGAAATCAATTGCCGGAATTCTTAAGGAAGAAGGATTCATCACTGATTTTGAGGTAATTGAAGATAACAAGCAGGGTATCATCAAGATCACTATGAAGTATGGTGCTGATAAGGAAAGAGTAATCAGCGGAATCAGAAAGATTTCAAAGCCAGGCCTTAAGTCATATGCTAAGGCTAATGAGCTGCCAAGAGTTCTGGGCGGACTGGGTATCGCTATCATCTCAACATCAAAGGGTGTTATCAGCGATAAGGACGCAAGAAAGCTGGGCATCGGCGGTGAAGTAATTTGTTACGTATGGTAGGAGGTAAATAGAATGTCAAGAATCGGTATAAGACCAATCACTATTCCTGCCGGCGTAGAAGTCTCAATTGATAACCATGTAGTATCAGTTAAGGGACCAAAGGGCGAACTGCAGGAAGCAATCAGCGAGCTGCTGAACGTTGAAATTAATGATGGAATTGTTACAGTTTCAAGAAGTTCTGATGCTAAGGAGCACAGATCACAGCACGGACTGGCAAGAACTCTCATCAACAATATGATAGAAGGCGTAACTAAGGGATATGAGAAGAAGCTTATTCTCGTAGGCGTTGGTTACAGAGCTGAAAAGAAGGGAAACAAGCTGGTAATGAACCTCGGATACTCACATCCGGTAGAAATGCCAGACCCTGAAGGTATTACTACAGAAGTTCCTGATGCTACAACAGTTATCGTTAAGGGCATCGACAAGGCATTTGTAGGAAACTATGCTGCGAACATCAGAAAGTGGAGAATTCCTGAACCTTACAAAGGCAAGGGTATCAAGTACGATGGTGAAGTTATTCGCAGAAAAGAAGGTAAAACTGGAGCATAAGGAAAGGAGTAAAGTAAAATGGCTAAAGAAAGCAGAAATGACAAGCGTGTCAACAGACACCAGAGAATTAGAAAAAATCTTGCTGGTACTCCTGAAAAACCTAGACTCGCAGTTTTCAGAAGTAACAAGAATATATCATGTCAGGTTATTGACGATGTTAACGGAGTTACACTTGCTTCAGCTTCAACTGTTGAAAAAGAACTTAAGGAAACAGTTGGTTACGGTGGAAACAAGGATGCTGCTAAGGCAGTAGGTGAAGCTATCGCTAAGAGAGCACTCGCAAAGGGAATCGAAGAGGTTACTTTTGACAGAGGCGGATTCCTTTATCACGGAAGAGTAAAGGAACTTGCTGACAGTGCTCGTGAAGCAGGTCTGAAATTCTAAGGAGGTAGATGAATGCGTAATACAATAGATGCATCAAAGCTGGACTTAAACGAAACTATCGTTAACATCAGACGTGTAGCCAAGACTGTAAAGGGCGGCAGAAACATGAGATTCTCAGTTACTGTTGTTGTTGGCGATGGCAACGGTCACGTTGGCGTAGGTCTCGGTAAGGCTATCGAAATTCCTGAGGCTGTAAGAAAAGCTACAGAAGATGCAAAGAAGAACTTAATCACAGTTCCTACAGTTGGAACAACAATCCCTCACAGAAACCTGGGCATCTTTGGAGCAGGCAGAGTTCTGCTTATGCCAGCTGCTCCTGGTACAGGAGTAATCGCAGGTTCATCAGTTCGTACAGTACTGGAAGCTGCAGGCGTTAAGGACGTAAGAGCTAAATCAATCGGATCAAACAATACCGGAAACATGGCATACGCTACTCTGGAAGGTCTCAAGGCTCTTACAACTGCTGAAGAAGTTGCAAGAAAAAGAGGCAAGACTGTAGAGGAAATCTTAGGATAAGGAGGAAGAAACAATGGCTAAAATGATTAAAGTCACTTTAACAAAGAGTGTTATTGGCGCTTCCCCTAAGCAGAGAAAGGTTGTTGAAGCGTTAGGACTGAAGAAGATGCACCAGTCAGTTGAACTTGTTGATTCTCCTGTTACTAGAGGAGCGGTAAACAAGGTATCGCATCTTTTAACAGTTGAAGAGCTGTAGGATAGGAGGTGCAATAGATGAAACTGCATGAATTAAGAGCGGTTGAAGGTGCAACTAAAGCACCTAAGAGAAAAGGCCGCGGTACAGCTACCGGACAGGGTAAAACTGCCGGCAGAGGTATGAATGGACAGAAGTCAAGAAGTGGCGGTGGCGTAAGACTCGGATTCGAAGGTGGCCAGATGCCTCTTTACAGAAGAATTCCAAAGAGAGGATTCACTAATATCTTCGGAACAGAATATACTGCAATCAACGTTGAAGAACTTAACAGATTCGAGGCTGGCACAGAGGTTACTCCTGAGCTGATTGTTGAATCAGGAATGGCAAAGCAGGTTAAGGACGGAATCAAGATTCTTGGTAATGGTACTCTTGACAAGGCTCTGACAGTTAAGGCTCAGAAGTTCAGCAAGACTGCAATCGAAAAAATTGAAGCTGCAGGAGGAAAGGCAGAGGTACTCTAATGGAGATGCTGAGGACAGTAACAAAGGCATGGAACATACCTGACGTAAGAAAGAAGATTATTTTCACCCTTGCGATGCTTGTAATCTTCAGAATTGGCGCGCAGATACCGGTTCCGGGTATTGACAGAGAGGTGCTTGCACAGACTTTCGATAGTGATACCGGGCTCTTTGCTCTGTTCAATCTGTTCTCAGGCGGTGCGTTCAGTAACTTTACAATATTCGCACTTAGTATTACACCATACATTACTGCATCAATTATCATGCAGCTGCTGGCAATAGCCATTCCATCCTTGGAAAGATTACAGAAGGAAGGAATGGAAGGCAGGAAAAAGATGGCTTCGTACACACGTTATCTTACCGTTGTACTGGCAGTCGTTCAGGCTATAGGGGTGTCTGTAGGTTTGTTCAGACAGGCACTCATAAGTACTGATGTATTCTCGGTTACAGTAATCGTACTGGTTCTGACCGCAGGTACATCGTTCCTTATGTGGTTGGGTGAGCAGATTAATGAATATGGTATAGGCAATGGTATTTCACTTATTATTTTCGCAGGTATCATTGCCAGACTTCCGTCGGCAATCCAGGAAATCTGGAGTAAGCTGCAGGAAGGTACAATGAGTATGGTCACTTTGATTCTCTTTGTTATCTTCTGTATCGTTGTAATCGTAGGAATTATCGAGGTACAGCAGGGACAGAGAAGAATCCCCGTGCAGTATGCCAAGAGAGTTGTAGGAAGGAAGATGTACGGCGGACAGGCCACACATATTCCGCTTAGAGTCAATCAGGCGGGTGTAATTCCTGTAATCTTCGCTATGGCATTCCTGCAGTTCCCTTTGACAATTACATACTTCATGAGTGCAAACAGTGATGCGTCGGCCTTTATTGCAAAGTGGCTGTCACCATCTGGAAGTCCGGGCATCTGGATATATTCAGCATTTAACGTGGTGCTGATCATGTTCTTCACATATTTCTACACATCGGTAACGTTCAAGCCTGATGAAGTGGCGACGAACATGCAGTCGAGTGGAGGATTCATACCGGGCATCAGACCGGGTAAGACAACTGAAGAATATCTTACTAGAGTAATGACAAGAATCACTTTCGTTGGAGCAGTGTTCCTGGCTGCAGTAGCGATACTGCCTACAATAGTCAGTCAGCTTGGCGGACTGGACTTCCACTTCGGAGGTACATCCCTTCTGATTGCAGTAGGTGTGGCACTCGATACTATGAAGAAGCTGGAACAGCAAATGGTAATGAGAAACTACTCAGGCTTCTTGAAGTAAAGTCATGAGCAGGGAATAGAGAGGTAAACAGATGAATATGATATTATTGGGACCTCCGGGAGCCGGTAAAGGCACTCAGGCTGTCAGAATCGTAGAAAAGTATAATGTTCCTCACATTTCAACAGGCGACATTTTCAGAGCAAATATTAAGGCCGGTACTGAACTTGGCAAGAGAGCTCAGGAATACATGAACAGAGGTGAACTGGTACCGGATGAACTGGTAGTTGAGATTGCTACTGACAGACTTGCAGCTGATGACTGCAAGGACGGATTCCTTCTCGACGGGTTCCCAAGAACAGTTTTCCAGGCTGAAAAGCTTGATGAATTCCTTGCATCAAAGGGAAGAAAAGTTGAACATGTTCTGAACATTGAAGTCGGCAGAGATGACCTTATGGCAAGGCTGACAGGAAGAAGAGTTTGCAAGAGCTGCGGCGCCTCATTCCACGTTGTCAACATTCCACCAAAGAAGGAAGGAATATGCGACAACTGTGGAGCGGAACTTATTCAGAGAGCTGATGATAATGAAGAAACAGCTTCAAACAGAATAGAAGTCTATAACAAGGAAACAAAACCTCTTATTGACTACTATGAAAACGCCGGAAACATTGTTAACATTGATGGTGCTAAGGATGCTGAAGAAGTATTCACAGTAATAGCCAACAGGCTGGGTGAATAAAATGATAATTATCAAATCGGACAGCGAAATAAATCTGATGCGTGAATCAGGCAAGGTGACAGGTTTCATTCTCAAGGAGCTTGAAACCTTCATCAAGCCGGGCATGACTACCATGGACGTGGACAAATTTGTTGAAGGCACAATCAGGAAGCACAAAATGATTCCTACATTCAAGGGTTATGGTGGTTTCCCGGCAAGTGCATGTGTGTCAATCAACGAAGAGGTTGTACATGGGATTCCTTCAAAGAAGAGGGTAATTCACGAAGGAGATATCGTCAGCGTTGACGTTGGAAGCACATACAAAGGTTATGTAAGTGATGCAGCAAGAACTTATGCAATAGGCAAGGTAAGCGATGAAGCTCAGAGGCTTATCGATACAACTCGTGAAAGTTTCTTTGCAGGACTTGAGTTTTGCAAACCAGGATACAGAATTTCCGATATCGGACATGCCATACAGCAGTATGCAGAAGGTAAGGGTTATTCAGTAATCAGAGACTTCGTAGGACATGGAGTCGGACAGCAGATGCATGAAGAACCGCAGATTCCGAACTACGGAAGACCGGGCAGAGGTCCGCGAATCACCAAAGGAATGGTATTCGCAGTTGAACCGATGATCTGCCAGGGAGAATACTTGGTTGAAACTTTACAAAATGACTGGACAGTTGTCACAATTGATGGTAAACTGTCTGCGCATTATGAAAATACAGTAGTTATAACCGACGGTGAGCCTGAATTGCTCACACTAGGCGAATAAATGCGAGGTAGAGTAATATGGCTAAAAAAGATGTCATTGAGGCTGAAGGCAAGGTTGTTGAAGCACAGCCAAATGCCATGTTCATAGTGGAACTTGAAACAGGACACCAGGTACTGGCACATGTTTCAGGCAAAATCAGACAAAACTATATCAGAATAATACCTGGAGATAAGGTTAAGGTTGAACTTTCACCATATGACCTTACAAGAGGTAGAATTACCTGGAGAGGTAAAGCTTAGGAGGATAATGAAATGAAAGTAAGAGCTTCCGTTAAGCCTATCTGTGAAAAGTGCAAGGTAATCAAGAGAAAGGGTAAAGTAATGGTTATCTGTGAAAACCCTAAGCACAAGCAGAAGCAGGGCTAAAATCAATAGTTGGTTAACGGGCATTTGCCCGCTAATGTTATATCAATTAATTATTTCACATCCCGTTTATATTACGCCCCGTGCGGTAAGACACGAAGGCAGCGTGACGGAAGATGGGAACAGGAGGAAAATATGGCAAGAATTGCCGGTGTAGACTTACCAAATGAAAAAAGAATAGAAGCTGGTTTAACCTACATCTATGGTATCGGTTGGACTACTTCAAGAGAAATCTTAAAGAAGACTGGCATCAATCCTGACACTAGAGTTAAGGATCTTACTGAAGATGAAGCTGGTAAAATCAGAAAGGTTATCGAAGCTGACTACATGGTAGAAGGTGATCTGAGAAGAGACGTTAACCTGAACATTAAGAGATTAATGGAAATCGGATGCTACAGAGGCATCAGACACAGAAGAGGTCTGCCTGTAAGAGGACAGAAGACTAAGACAAACGCTAGAACTCGTAAAGGTCCTAAAAAGACTGTTGGTAGAAAGAAGAAGTAAAGGAGGTAGAGTGATATGGCTAAAGCTGCAAAGAAAGCTGTTAGAAAAAAGAGAAAAGAGCGTAAGAATATTGAAAAAGGCCAGGCACATATTCAGGCTACCTTTAACAATACATTAGTAACCCTGACAGATATGCAGGGTAATGCACTTTCATGGTCAAGCGCAGGTTCACTGGGCTTCAAGGGATCAAGAAAGTCAACTCCGTTTGCTGCACAGTCCGCTGCAGAAGAAGCTGCAAAGGGCGCAATGGAGCACGGCCTCAAGACAGTTGAAGTTTACGTTAAGGGTCCAGGATCCGGAAGAGAAGCTGCAATCAGAGCACTGGCTGCAGTAGGTCTTGAAATCACTATGATTAAGGACATTACACCAATTCCACACAATGGATGCAGACCGCCTAAGCGTAGAAGAGTCTAATTGGAAGGGAGGAGCAGTACTATGGCAGTAAATAGAGATCCAATTCTTAAGAGATGCAGATCACTTCAGATCGACCCAAGTCATCTCGGAATTTTCAAGGAGTCAAAGAGAACTCCTAACAGAGGAAACAGAAAAATGAGTGAATACGGCATTCAGCTTCGTGAAAAGCAGAGAGCTAAGTTCATTTATGGTGTAGAAGAAAAGCAGTTCAGAAATCTTTTTGATAAGGCTGCTAAGAAGTCAGGCATCACTGGTGAAAACCTACTGATTATGCTTGAAGAAAGACTTGACAATGTAGTATACAGAATGGGCCTCTCAACTACAAGAAGAGAAGCTAGACAGCTTGTTAACCACGGTCATTTCACAGTAAATGGCAAGAAGGTAAACATTCCTTCATACCTGGTTAAGGTTGGCGATGTAATCGCAGTTAAGGAAAAGAGTGTGAAGTCACCTAAATTCAAGGAAATTCAGGACATGGAAGTTGGTATTCCTGCATGGCTCACAGTTAACAGAGACAAGCTCGAAGGTACAGTTGTTGCAGAACCTACAAGAGATCAGATTGATGTTCCAGTTGAAGAGCACCTGATCGTCGAATTATATTCTAAGTAATATAACGGCTAATCGTTGTTACCATGGAATGAAAAGGAGGGTTTCGAGTGATAGAAATCGAAAAGCCAACAATCGAGTATGTTTGTTCAAGCGAAGATCCCAATTACGGAAAATTCGTAGTAGAGCCTCTTGAAAGAGGTTATGGTACAACTTTGGGAAACAGCTTAAGAAGAATTCTTCTAAGCTCCCTCCCTGGTGTAGCCGTTACATCAGTGAAAATTGACGGTATTCTTCATGAATTTTCAACAATTCCCGGCGTTAAGGAGGATGTAACTGAAATCATCCTTAATTTAAAGAAGCTGGCAGTTAAGCTGAATAACGAAAATGCCAAAAAGGTATTAATTAATGCTATCGGACCAAAGGAAGTAACTGCGGCAGATATCCTGGGTGATACGGACATTGAGATCGTTAATCCGGATCTGCACATTGCTACTCTGGAGGAAAATGCAACTCTCATCATGGAGATTAATCTGGCAAGAGGAAGAGGATATGTTCCATCAGAAATGAACAAGGATGAAAACACTCCTATTTCTGTAATTCCTACAGATTCAATCTATACTCCTGTCAGAAAGTGCAATTTCACTGTTGAAAACACAAGAGTAGGTCAGGTTACTGACTATGACAAGTTAATTCTGGAGCTGTGGACTGATGGAACAATTGCGCCTGATGAAGGTGTATCAATTGGTGCCAAAATCATGCAGGAGCATCTGGGTCTGTTCGTTGGACTTACTGATTTGACTGATGGAATGGACATTATGGTTGTGCCTGAACAGGATCACAGAGAAAAGGCCCTCGAGATGACAATCGAAGAACTTGAACTTTCAGTTCGTTCATTCAACTGTCTGAAGAGAGCTGCAATCAACACTGTTGAGGAATTAACTAACAGAAGCGAAGAAGATATGATGAAGGTTAGAAACCTTGGTAAGAAGTCACTTGACGAAGTTAAGCACAAGCTTGAAGAATTAGGCTTGGGTCTTAAGCAGGGTGACGAATAATATAAGGAGGACGAATCGATGCCAGGATATAAGAAATTAGGCAGAGACTCAGCTCATAGAAAGTCAATGTTGAGAAACCTTGTTACTGACCTGCTCAGAGAAGGTAGAATCACAACAACAGAAGACAGAGCTAAGGAAGCCAGAAGACAGGCAGAAAAAATGATTACACTTGCTAAGCGTGGAGATCTTCACGCAAGAAGACAGGTGCTGTCATATGTATATGACGAAACAGTTGTTACTAAGCTCTTTGATGAAATCGCACCAAAGTACGAAGACAGACAGGGCGGATATACTAGAATTCTCAAGCTGGGACCTCGCAGAGGCGACAATGCAGAAGAAGTATTCGTAGAATTAGTATAAGTACAAACGAGATTCCCCGGAAGAAATTCCGGGGTTTTTTGATGAAACAAAACAGGATGCCGTTTTACCTGCATCCTGTTAAATGACTGTGAGACAAGACTTTGTATATAATCATGTCTTTGATATGAAATTAAGCCGGGAAGGCTTCAACAAGTTCATACATCACGTAGAACGGGTCCATAGCGAGATCCATCTGATAATGACCGCAGAACCAGAAGTTGTAGTGAAGCTTGCTTTCTATTTCGTCCAGCCAGAGTTCTGTTGATTTATCAAGCGAATCCTCGCTTACCATTGGAGGCAAAGGTATGGCAGGAGCAAATTTTGCCGGTGCAGAGTGGGTCAAAACCACATCCACAATCCATCCGTTATCCTCGCAAGCACTTTCAACGCGAGCTTTTATGGAAGCATCTGGCTGCTCATCAGGATACCAGCCTACTCCCTGACGAATGCAGAATTCTTTGTTCGGGCTGTAGCCACCGCCACAGACAAGGGTTTTGTGGCCGTTAAAGTCATAAATTTCCCCATCCTTTGCGAATATGTAATCAGGGAACTCCTCTTCGATATAAGCAGTGCCGCCATGCCACGCTATTTCTTTGTAGCAGTCAAGATTTTCGGGTCTGATTTCGTGACATCCATGGACAAAAAAGAACTTTATCGGAAGAGCGCTTACATTTTTTTTCTTATAATAGTCGTACTGACCGCCGTTAAAGTTCATGGATGCTCCACCGAGAACAATCATTATATCGTCTTTGGTCGTTCCCATGGCATTGCAGAAATCCTGAATTCTTGAGAAGTCTCCGTTTGTATCACCAGTTAAATAAATCATTGTATTCCTCCTTAATTGCGTAGGGTTATTATAACACAAAGGGCACTCAAATTTGTTCATGTATGTTATAATGACATGAAAATCATTTGGAAGGACAAAGTTAAAGGAACAGACAGTTAACATGAGCAGGAAAGCATCAAGAGATACACGAGGTAAAATAATTACGGCTGCCTGGAAGCTGTTTTATGAGCAGGGCTATGAAGAAACCACAATAGAAGAAATCGTAGAGGAATCAGGAACATCTAAAGGATCCTATTATCATTATTTCAGAAGCAAGGACGACCTTCTGGGCACATTGTCCGACCTGTTTGACCGTAAATACGAGGAACTTGAACCGGAAATTGCCAATATTGATTCATGCTATGAGAAGCTGATCGTTCTTAACAGGGAACTTTTTACAATGATTGAGAACAGCATTTCTCAGGATCTTTTGGCAAGATTGTTAAGTTCGCAGCTTACAACACGCGGCGAGAAATATCTTCTGGACAGAAACAGATATTATTATAAGCTTCTTCGCAAAATATGCATTGTGGGACAGGAAAGCGGTGAACTTGCAGACGATATGAGCGTAAATGAAATGGTAAAGCTGTACGCAGTTCTCGAAAGAGCCTTCCTGTACGACTGGTGCATATGCAATGGAGAGTATTCTCTGAGAAGCTATGGGTCAGCAAATATGAGCGAATTTTTAAAGAGATTTTTAAGTGACAATACATTGAATGAAATCGTGAAATAGATTATAATTATTAATTAGCGAACGATAAAAATGATAAATGAGGAGCAAAATGACTGAAGAAGGCAAAGCATTAGGAGCGGATGCAGCATCATCAACAGGTGAAGCTGTGACTGTAATATCTGAAGAAAAATTAATGGAAATAACGGCTAATCTCATTCTTAAAGCCGGAGCCAGCAAGACGTTGACATATACTGAAATTGCCAATGCTCTAGGCGACCGTGATATCGATAAGGAGCAGATGGATAATCTGTGTGAGAAACTGATTGAATGCGGTATTGAACTAGGTTCTGTTGAGACTGTGGATGATGATGACATTGACAACGATGATGATGAAGATGATGAATTCGATCACAATGCGGCAGAAGTCGATCTGGAGAAAGCATATGCTAACGATTTGAGCGTGGATGACCCGGTAAGAATGTATCTGAAGCAGATTGGTAAGGTGCCACTTCTTACGGCTGAAGAGGAAGTAGAGCTGGCCAAGCGTGCAGAAGCGGGGGATAAGTATGCCGTTGAGAAGCTCTGTACGGCGAATCTGAGACTCGTAGTATCAATTGCGAAAAAATATGTAGGAAGAGGTCTGCTATTCCTGGATCTCATTCAGGAGGGCAATCTGGGGCTTATGAAGGCTGTTGAGAAGTTTGACTGGACAAAGGGCTTCAAATTCTCCACATACGCAACGTGGTGGATTAGACAGGCTGTTACAAGGTCTATTGCGGATCAGGCGAGAACCATCAGAATTCCTGTTCATATGGTGGAGACAATCAACAGAATGTCAAGGGTTAGAAGACAGCTGACAGGTGAACTGGGCAGAGAACCTAATACGAAAGAAATCGCCGATGCCATGGGTATGACAGAGGATAAGGTGCGCGATATTCTCAAGAGCGCCCAGGAACCTACGTCCATGGACGCGACTGTAGGTGACGAGGAAGACAGCCACCTGGGAGATTTCATTCCGGATGAAAATGCAGAGTCACCGGCTGATGCTGCTTCTAACGTATTCCTGAGAGGTCAGATATATGAACTGCTCGATGAACTTACAGAAAGAGAGAAGAGAGTAATCATAGAACGTTTTGGTCTTGCAGGTGAGCCACCAAGGACTCTGGAACAGGTGGGACAGGAAATGGGTGTAACTAGAGAAAGAATACGTCAGATAGAAGCCAAGGCAATAAGAAAACTGAGACATCCGACCAGGAAGAAACGTCTGGAAGGATATCTGGAGAGTTAGTTGAATATTTGGCAGTAAGCGATATGTTCTTGAAATATTTTTATTTCAGGATAGAGTTTAGTCTATAATAAGACCATGGCGATAACCGTTCAAATTACAGGTTATCGTCTGTTTTTTTATTACTCTAATCTATAAATAGTACAGAATTGATTCTGTATTTTGGTCTATAATCTGTGGTGTTATAATATACGAGCGTATCGATGATACGGGCAATTATGTTTTAAGGAGAAATAATATGAACGCAGAGATTATTGTATTTATGCTATACTTTGTTGCCGTATTTGGAGTAAGTCTTATCTTCTTCTTTAACGGCACCAATAAAGGTGGTAAAGACTATTTCCTGGGAGGCAGAAGCATGGGTCCATGGGTTACTGCAATGTCAGCGCAGGCATCTGACATGTCAGGATGGCTGCTCATGGGACTTCCCGGCTCAATTCTGGCCTTTGGATTTGGCAAGATGTGGATCGGTATCGGTCTCGCATTAGGAACGGCTGCAAACTGGATTTTCTGTGCCAGAAGGCTCAGAAGATTCTCCAAGGCAGCGGGAGACGCAATTACGCTCCCTGAATACCTTTCCAACAGATTCAAAGCTAAATCAAATACTATGCAGCTGGTGTGTGCTGTAATATTCTTGGTATGCTTCACAGTTTACGTGGCATCAGCATTCGTATCAGGCGCAACAGTATTTACAGAACTGTTCCCTAATATCAGCGAAAAGGTTGCAATGGTAATTTTTGCAGTGCTTATCATTGCATACACTATGCTGGGCGGATTCAAGGCAGTATGCTGGACAGATTTCTTCCAGGGATTACTCATGCTTGCAGCACTTCTGGCAATTCCTATTGTAATTCTGTTCACCAAATCACTGGATACAGCACTCCTTGATAATGTGTACTCATATACTGATACTGACGGAAGCATAGTGGAATGTGTATTCGGAACAGGAATCTTTGACGCAGGATGGAGAGATATCGTATCAGGTCTCGCATGGGGATTGGGCTATTTCGGTATGCCTCACATTCTTGTAAGATTCATGTCAATTGAAAAACCGTCAATGGTAAGAAAGAGTGCAATTATCGCAATCATATGGGTTGTTCTGACTTTAGGTTCAGCATGTGTTATCGCATACATGGGAAGAATGATTGTTGCAGAACAGTTGCTTACAGTAGGGGCACAGAAGACCATATTCATAGTAATGGCAAGAATGTTCTTCCCTGCTGCAATTTCCGGAATATTTCTTGCAGCTATAATGGCAGCGGCTGTATCCACAGCAGACTCACAGATTCTGGTAGCATCAAGTTCATTTACAGAAGATATTTACAAGCCACTCATCAGACCTAACGCATCCGAAAAGGAAGTGCTGGCTGTAGGAAGACTGGTTGTTCTCGCTGTCGCAGTCGTTGCATTCCTGATAGCTTCATCCAAGGGAACAGGAGCTCAGGCAATCATGAACATGGTAGAGAATGCATGGGCTGGATTCGGATCAGCATTCGGACCGGTAATATTGCTGTCTCTCTTCTGGAAAAGATTCAACTATCTTGGAGCGGTAGCAGGTATTATCGTTGGCGCTCTTGTTGATGTGTTCTGGCTCTTCTGCCTGACAGCGTCCACAGGAATTTATGAACTGGCACCGGGATTCCTTTGCGGAGGTATTGCGGCAGTAGTTGTAACATTGATTACACCGGAACCATCGGCTGAAGTTATTGAAATTTACAACATTGCAACTGATGAAAGTCTAGATGACTAATCAGGCGGATGGCGGACTTCACTAAATCCACACCAAATAAAATTCAGATGTGCTACAATTAACTTGGTGTCGTGTACAGAACTGACAGTACATGAAAGAGTTATTGGTAGTAAGGGAGTAGTATTGTGGCGAAGGAATTTGAACCAATATCCAATCTGATTCAGAGTGCCAAAATCAAGTGGTTGCGCAAGGCTGTTGCAGATGAGGAATTGAGGAGTATTGTTAAAGAAAATATCGAAGAATTCAATATGTTAATGACATATTATCGATGTGCGATGATGGAGGTAGAAACCAAGATCAAGGTTCTCAGAGAAGAATTCGCTCTTGAAATAAACCGTAACCCCATTGAGTATTACAAGACAAGACTCAAATCCGAATCCAGCATAATTGAAAAACTGCAGAGAAGAGGTCTTTCGACGGATCTCAAAACTATGGAAGAGAACCTCTTTGACATAGCGGGAATCAGAGTGGTATGCTCATATCCTCAGGACGTTTATACGCTGGCTGACTGCCTTATAAGACAGGACGATATCACCCTCATAGAGATGAAGGATTATATCAAGAACCCTAAGCCTAGCGGATACAGGAGTCTGCATCTCATAGTGGAGGTCCCAATCTTCCTCAAGAATGAGAAGAGACTTGTCAAAGTTGAAATTCAGTTGAGAACCATAGCCATGGATTTCTGGGCAAGTGTGGAACACAAGCTTCAGTACAAGCAGAAGGTGAATCAGGAAGAAGCTGAGAATCTGGCTCGTGAACTGGCTGAGTGTGCGGAGATAAGTACGGCCCTGGATTACAGAATGCAGTCAATCAGAAACAGAATTTCGGATATTGAAGAAGAGCGTGAAGATGAGAATATAGATTAAGAAATCAATTATTAAGGGACTACCACATTAACTGTTTGTTAATGTAGTAGTTCTCTTTTATTTTGTCGTGGATTATTGTGAACATATAAGGTATAATTAATAATGTTTACTATCGTAAAGAGAAGGAGAAAAATAGTTTTATGGAAAGAGAACGTCTGGGAAGCCGACTTGGATTCATAATGCTCAGCGCAGGCTGTGCCATTGGATGCGGTAACGTCTGGAAATTCCCATGGATGGTAGGAGAAAACGGCGGAGGCGCATTCGTATTCATTTATGTCATTTGCCTTATACTTTTGGGACTTCCGGCAATGACAATGGAGTTTGCCATCGGTAGAGCGTCACAGGCAAGCCCGGTTAGAATGTACAACAAACTGGAAAGACCGGGTCAGAAGTGGCATATTCACGGTTATTTCGCTTTGGCAGGTAATGTATGCCTCATGGCATTTTATACAGTAGTTACGGGATGGCTCATATATTATTTTGTCAAATTCCTTATCGGCAGCGAGACCAATTTGGGATTTGCCAACATGATAACAAATCCGGGTATTAATATAGGATATCTGGCAGTTTCAATAGTAGTATGCTTCATAATTCTTACTTTCAACCTTCAGGGAGGACTTGAAAGAGCGACGAAATACATGATGATAATGCTGCTTATACTGATGCTTGTGCTTGCTTTTAAATCAGCAACATTTAGCGGAGCAACAGAAGGATATAAATTCTATCTTGTTCCTGATTTCAGCAAGATGACACCATCTGTTTTTGTGGCGGCAATGAATCAGGCATTCTTTACACTTTCCATAGGTATGGGCTCAATGGCCATATTCGGAAGCTATATAGGCAAGGACAGAAGTCTTATGGGAGAAAGTGTGACAGTAATTGCCCTTGACTCATTTGTTGCTATTGTGGCAGGACTAATAATTTTCCCATCATGCTTTGCTTATGACCTGGAAGTAAGTGCAGGACCGTCACTCCTTTTCGATACAATGGCAACAGTGTTTGTCAATATGGAAGGCGGCAGAATATGGGGAACAATGTTCTTCATGTTCATGGTTTTCGCAGCATTCTCAACATTGCTTGCGGTTTGCGAAGCCATTCTGGCATGTGTACGTGAACTTACAGGATGGACAAGACGCAAGGGTTGCATAGTATGCGGCATAGGTATTTTCTGTCTGGCAACTACGACTGCTCTCGGATACAGCGTGCTCAAGTTCCAGCCTTTCGGCGAGGGAACTGCATGGCTCGACTTCTGGGACTTCCTTGTAAGCACCAACATACTGCCACTGGGTGCGGTAATAATCACTATCTTCTGTACCAATAAGAGATTTGGATGGGGTTGGGACAACTTCATGGAAGAAAGTAACCAGGGTAAAGGTCTTAAACTGCAGAACTGGATGAGACCGATTTTCAGCTATCTTGTACCTGCATGTATTATATTCGTATATATCATCGGACTTGTTAACTTTAACTGGGGTTAAAGAAATCGAAGATAAAACCGCTAAAACCGTTTGAATTTAAACGGTTTTAGCGGTTTTTAATAACTCTTTTGTGCTGTAACGGATTAACAGCAATTTTGTTATATAACTCCGATTACAGTTACATACTTCTTATTTCGTCCATCAGTTTGGCGAATGCCGGAAGTGAATTGATGATTGTATCGTGGCTTACACAGTATGCCAGACGTACATATCCCGGGCATGCGAAACTTTTGCCGGGAACCATGAGAATGTTGTATTTCTTGGCAATATCACAGAACTCAACATCATCGTCAATTGGCGATTTTACGAAGAGATAGAAGGCGCCTTCAGGCTTCGTGCATTCATAGCCAAGGCTGGTGAGACCTTCATAAAGGTCTGTACGGTTTCTGTCATAGGCTGCAACATCTGTTGAACAATCGATGCATCTTGCTACGACACGCTGTATGAGGGATGGAGCATTAACGTATCCCAGAACACGGTTTGCGATATTGGCTGCTGTCTTTGCGTTTTCGAAATCCTCAATCTCTGACGGAATGACGAGATATCCGATACGTTCTCCCGGCAGTGACAGGGATTTGCTCCATGAATATCCAACGATTGCATTGTCGTAGAATTTTGTCACATAAGGAACCTGAGCACCATCGTAGGCCAGTTCTCTGTAGGGTTCGTCGGAAATTATATATATGGGAGCTCCGAACTGCTCGGACTTGGCTTTGAGAATTTCAGCCAATCGTGTCAGCGTTTCAGCTGAATAAATGACGCCTGTAGGATTGTTTGGGGAGTTAATGATAACCGCACGTGTCTTTGGAGATATCATTCTTTCCAGTTCTTCAAGATTCGGCTGGAAAGTTGCGGTGTCTGCAGGTACTGCATTGAGCATTGCACCATGGTTTGCTGCATATTTGCCGTATTCGACAAAGTAAGGGGCGAAAGCAAGGATTTCTTCGCCGGGATCGATGAAAGTTTTGATTGCCACATTAAGGCCTGAAGCAGCGCCTACGGTCATTACAATATTGTCCGATGTGAATGAGGTACCGTGAAGTCTGTTAAGATGGTCAGCAACAGTGCTGCGGACATCTTCGTAGCCTGAATTGCTCTGATTGTAACCATGAATAAGCAAAGTGTCTTCCTGGTCTACAATGTCCTTAATCGCCTGATTTACCTCAGGTGGTGCAGGAACACTGGGATTACCAAGACTGAAATCATAAACGTTTTCTTTGCCGAATTCGGCGGCAAGACGTGCCCCCTCTTCAAACATTGCACGGATTGCAGAGTTGCCCTGAACATAAGGCATCATGCTTTTTGCTGTCATAAATCTCCTCCTTTGACGATTAGTATCTATAATCAAATACTCTTGTTGTCTTTTTCTCGCTTCTAGGCAGGTCGCCGATATTTACAGCCTTTATAACCATACCTACATTGATTACACTCTTTATTTTGCTGTGGAGCTCAATTTCAAGATTATAGCGGTGCTTATCTGTCAGAGCTGTTTCTACGAAAAGTGTGATTGTGTCTTTACCGTTTTCGTGATCTATAAAAATCTGATATTCGCTGCTCGCACCGTCGATATCTTTGAGAACATCCTCGATTTGTCCTGGGAAAATATTAACGCCCTTAACTTTGACCATATCATCCGTTCTGCCGAGAATAACATCAATTCGCGGATATGGACTGCCGCATGGACAAGGGGTATCGTCAGGAACAATTCTTGTCAGATCGTGAGTTCTGTAACGGATAAGGGGAGCGCCCTGCTTTCTAAGGGTTGTAATTACCAACTCACCTATTTCGCCATCAGGCAGAACTTTGCCTGTCTTAGGGTCAATGATTTCGAAGTAAAGGAAATCATCAAAGTAGTGCATGCCTGTATTGTGTTCGCAGTTGATTGCAATTCCAGGACCGTACACCTCTGTGAGGCCATAGATGTCATAAAGTTCAACACCCAGTTCATCAGCAATGCGCGCACGCATTTTTGGACCCCAACGTTCAGAACCGATAACACCCTTTTTCAGACAAACTGAATCCTTAATGCCTCTCTTATCCATTTCTTCAGCTAGAAGAAGGGCATATGAAGAAGTGGCGCAGAGAACAGTTGTCTGCATGTCCTGCATGAATTTAATCTGCTTGTCAGTGTTGCCCGGTCCCATTGGAACAGCCATTGCTCCCAGAAGCTCAGCTCCCAGCTGGAAGCCTATTCCGGCAGTCCAAAGACCGTAACCTGGAGTAATGTGAATTCTGTCTCTGTTTGTGATTCCGGCAATTTCATAACAGCGCTTGAAAAGTTCAGCCCAGTCGTCCACGTCCTGTTTTGTATAGGGGATGATACATGGGTCGCCGGTAGTGCCGCTTGAAGAGTGGATTCTGACGATTTCTTCTTCAGGAACTGCAGCAAGTCCCAAAGGGTAGCAATTCCTCAAATCATCCTTTTCGGAGAAAGGCAGCTTTTCAAAGTCTTCCTGAGTTAAAATATCTTCCGGCTCAAAATCCTTGAGCAAATCGGCATAAAAATTGCCTGCTTTTTTGACTCTTCCAATCTGAACCTTAATCTGATCCAGTGTTTCCTGTTTCATTTTCATGTTAAACCTCGTTTATTTATCAATAACAGCGGCACCCATATGCAGTGCCTTTAAATTCATTTCGATAAGTGAAGGCTTCAGCTTCATGCTGAGTGCATTTTCTGCGTCTTCAAGTGTGATTCCCATCTCATTGCTGGCACATAATGCTCCAACTACTGCCACATTGAGAACCTTTGGAGAACCACATTGGGAACATATGTGCTCCGCATCCATAACATAGCACCTGTCTACAGAATTTGTGAGAAATTCAAGACTGTGGTTTCCATCATATCCACTCTGTCCGAGGGATGCAGTAATGGGTCTGATTTCTTTGCTGCAGACTATGAGGGTGCCACCGGATTTAAGGTATTCCAGATTTGATGCCGCTTCACCAGGTTCAAAGCCGATAAGTATATCAGCTCTGCCCTTTGGAATGAGAGGGGACGCAATATTATATCCGGTTCTGACGTGACTTACTACAGAACCACCGCGCTGTGCCATCCCTATGGTTTCGGCAGTCTTTGCACTGAGACCCTTGGCCATTGCTGCTGCCGCAATAATTCTTGAAGCGAGTACTGTTCCCTGACCTCCGACACCGCACAAAAGGCAGCTTTTCACATTTTCGTTAATCATTAGCCGCCTCCTTTCTGATACAGCCTACAGGACAAATCTGAGCACAAAGCTGGCATCCTGTACACAGGCTCCTGTCGATAAATGCTTTTCCATCCTTCATGATAAGTGCAGGACATCCCAGCTGATCGATGCACTTTCTGCATCCTACACACCTTTTGGAATCAACTGTGGAAGGCCCGTCGTTTGAGACGATGGCAATGCATGGTGATTTGAAAATTATTGCGCGTACACCACTTTCGTATGCTGCAGCCTTAACTGTATTCACGGATGCTTCATAGTCCAAAGGATCAACCTGCCTAATGGATGATACACCGATGCCCTCGAGGACCTTAGCGATATCTATAGGCTCTGTTCTGCCACCCATCATTGTAATGCCCATTCCCGGATGCGGCTGGTGACCCGTCATCGCCGTTGTTGAATTGTCCAGTACACACAGGATCATATCAGCCTGGTTGTAGACTGCATTGACGGTTCCGGTTATGCCACTGGCAAAGAATGTGGAGTCCCCTGTAAAGGCAAAGTTGAGTGTGCTGCCATCAGCATGATTCAGCCCCTGAGCAACGGTAATTCCAGCACCCATGCAAAGGCATGTGTCTGTGGTGAACAGAGGTGCCGCATTACCGAGGGTATAACATCCGATATCTCCGCAATAGATGGCATCAGTAAAGGATGCTCCCTCTTTCTTAAGCTGTGCCACAGCTTGTTTAACAGCGTAGAATGAGGCTCTGTGAGGACATCCGGCACAAAGAACCGGAGGCCTTACGGGAGCATCGGGCTTGTCACTGTATTCCTCGTGATTTATGACAGCGGGTATTCCTGTTTCTGCTTCAATTACAGCACCCACCAGCGCTGAGTCAAGCTCACCGCCTGTAATTACAGAACCGGATCTTTTGCCTCTGATGAAATTTTCACTGTACTGGAATCCTGTAAGGTAGATAAGTTCATCTTCAATTACAGGATCGAGTTCTTCGAATACTATAACCTTGTCAACCTCATCCATAAATTCCTGAGCAAGTGATGAAGGGAATGGATATGGTGTTGTTATATTAAGTATCGTGAATTTATCTTCATTACCGGTAATTGCTTCCTGAACATAGGAGTAGCTGACACCTCCGCAGGCTATGCCTATGGAACCTGTGCCCTCAATTGAGTTGCCTGAAGGGTTGCCGTTTTTGATTGTGAAGTGAGAAAATTCCTCTGATATTTCAGGCTCCCTTGCAGCGATTCTAAGCTTGGCATTGTAAGAAAGCTTTGGGAAGATGACCCATCGGCTGTCCTTAATGAATCCTTCACAAGGGGCTGGTGATTTGATTTCGGGAATTTCTATGTCCTCACATGCGTGACATACTCGCGTTGTAGATCTGAGAATTACGGGAGTTCCGTGCTTCTCGCTGAAATCAAAAGCTTCCTGGACAGCGTGAAATGCCTGTAGAGGCGAAACGCAGTCAAATACAGGTATATGAGCATATTTTGCAAAGTGACGTGTGTCCTGTTCTGTCTGGGATGAGATAGGACCTGGATCATCGGCAACATATACTACCATTCCGCCTTTGACCCCAACGTAATTAACACACATTACAGGGTCCGAAGCGACATTAAGTCCCACCTGTTTCATTGTAACAAGAGAACGAGCTCCGGCATAAGCGGCACCTGCCGCAACCTCAGCACCTGCCTTCTCGTTAACAGACCATTCTACATGAATATTTCCCGGATTTCTTTTGGCTATTGTTTCAAGTACTTCCGAGGAGGGAGTTCCCGGATATCCGGATACAACCTGAACTCCTGCAGCTATAGCACCAAGTGCGACTGCCTCGTTTCCCATCAATAATTCTTTCATAAAAATGCAGTTCCTTATCATTAATTGTACTGCCTATTATTGTATCATAAATCACAGATGTCGTATAATATTAGTTATCATCATAATTACTACATATTCTCGGGGTATCATTGAACACAAAGGATACAAATAAGAGAATATGAAGTGAGGATTGATGAATTCACTTAAGAAAGCTGACGGAAATATGGATTTAAACAAGACTAAGACAGAAAAAAAACAGAAACGGCTTGCGCGTATTAAACTGGCGATAATGATTCTGATTATTATCACTATTCCTTGTTACGCGTATTTTTTTCACCCGGAATTGATTCAAACTATCAAGGATCCGGATGCAATAGCGGCTTTTATTGAAGAATATAAATACGCAGGGATACCCATATACCTGGGAATGAATGTGCTGCAGGTAATCTGCTCGCTACCGGGACAGGTGTTTCATATTGCAGGAGGATATGTGTTTGGAATATTGCCGGCACTGGTTCTCGCATTCGCAGGTGTGTGCATAGGATCGACATGCTCATATGGGATTGCGCACAGCATAGGACGTGAATCCGTACACGTTTTGTTCGGAGAAAAAAAGGTGACGAAGCTTCTTGACCAGGTGAACAGCAAGAAGGGGGCGGCGATTCTCTTTTGCGGTTATCTGATACCAGGAATGCCCAAGGATATTCTCAATTATGTTGCCGGACTTTCCAACATCAAGTACAGACCATATATAGTAATGTGTATGGTGGGAAGACTTCCGGGAATGATTGCCAGCATTGTAGTCGGTAATCAGGTCTTTGACGGAAACTATAAGGTGGCAGTGATTATATCTGTATGCGTGCTTATAGTGTGTGTCGTCTGTCTGCTCAAGAGACACAAGCTGATTGCCGTATTTGAGAAGTTTTACAGCAAATTGACGAAGTAAGTGAATACTTTGTGGATTGGCTGTGTCGGAACAACTTAATTGCAATATGGGAGATAAAAAAGGTTAGCTTGCTATTGTTTCTAACTGATGGGTCATTATAGTAAATTGGTATTGCATTGAATAATTCTATTCGGTATACTTACATCAATAAAAATTGATAATGTGATAGAGGCGCGAAGCAGAAGAAGAGACTGGTAGTCGGCGGACAGGGACCAGCTTGGAGGCATCCTTCGCCGAACCTGGACTGAGGGCGCAATGTTCAGGTGGGCATGTGGAGAACAGTCCACATGACTGTCTTTCGGGTTTACCCGGTAGTTGAGCTATCCTTATTTGACAATATGCATTTTATGATGATTGGAGTCAGTAGGGTTGCCTGCTGACTTTTGTATTATAGGGCATAACATTAGAATTATGACATTAAAATAATGAGCGACAGCGAGGTATATGAATGAGTGATTTACATATTGGAGGCATGAGTTGCCGTCAATTGGCTGAAGAATACGGGACACCGTTATACATTTATGACGAGGAACGCATAAGAGAGCAGGCACAGGCAGCCATGGATAATTTCAAATCGGACATGTTTGAAACAGAGGTTGCATTCGCATCCAAGGCATTTTCATCGATATATCTGTTCAAAATGCTGAGCAAAGCAGGTCTGGGACTTGATGTTGTAAGCGGCGGAGAGCTGTATGGAGCAATCAGAGCCGGAGTGGACATGAACAAAGTATATTTTCACGGCAACAACAAGGGCGATGAAGAGATGGCAATGGCGCTGGAGGCTGGCGTTGGATATTTCGTTATCGATAACGTGATGGAATGCAGACGGCTGGTATTTGCTGCAGAGGACGCTGGAGTAAAGGTCAGAGCATTACTCAGAGTCAATCCGGGAATTTCAGCGCACACTCATGAATATATAATGACATCTACGCCGGATTCCAAGTTTGGAATCTACGTTAAAGACAGAGTGAATATCAAGGAAGTAATAGATATCATTGAAGGGAGCAATATGGTTGAGCTTGCAGGCTTTCACAGTCATATAGGTTCACAGATTGTTGAGGCCGAATCCTTCGAGAGGGCCATCGATACTATGACAGACTTTTTGCTGGAAATGAAAGAACTTTATGGAATTGACAACATGGAGCTTTCTATTGGAGGAGGCTTCGGAATCAAGTATGTTGAAGAGGACGAAGTGGAATCCCTGGGCGATATGTGTTACAGAATGGTACGTTGTGCAGAGGACTGCATAGTTCGCAAAGGTGTCAACGTTACGAAGCTGATAACCGAGCCGGGAAGATCCATGGTAGGTGAAGCGGGTTATTCGCTGTATACCATCGGAGATATGAAGGTGAGCGGAGACAAGCATTACATTTTCGTCAATGGTGGTATGAGTGATAATATCAGACCGGCACTTTATGAAGCAGAATACGGTGCAGCCCTTGTAGAGAAGCAGGATCTGCCGAAGACAATGAGCTATTGTGTAGCCGGCAAGAACTGTGAATCCGGTGACGTGCTTATTAAGAGTGTTAAACTTCCGGAGGCAATGCCGGGGGATCTTCTGGTTCTCTTTTCAACAGGAGCATATGGATATTCAATGGCGAGCAATTACAACAGACTTGGCAGACCAGCAGTGGTATTTGTCAAAGATGGCAAGTCCAGACTTGTAATAAGAAGAGAAACCTACAGCGATCAGTATAGACTTGAAGTGGGAGGCGAGGAAGATTAATACTGTACAGAAATATAATGACAGGAGTCTTGACTCCATAGAAAAAATCAAGGCGGTTGCAGGACATATCGCACGGAACAAGAAGCCTGAAGACGGACTGGTTGTTGTGGTAAGTGCTATGGGCGATACCGCAGGAAGACTTATAGCTATGGCAAAGGAGGCGGGAAGTCAATTAAAGAAGAGTGAGATTGATATGCTTCTTGCCACGGGAGACCAGCAGACAGTGGCACTTCTTGCAATAGCTCTTCAGGCAGAAGGTGTAGACGCACAGGCGGTTGCGGGACTACAGACGGATTTGGTAGTGGATAATCCTTACGCCAATGTAAAATGTCTCGACACATCTTTGATTGAAAGAGTGCTGTCAGAGGGCAAAGTTGCCGTGGTTTCCGGATTCCAGGGAATATCGGAGGACGGAGATTTATCGCTGGCTGGTGAAGGTGGTTCGGACATTACTGCTGTAGGCATAGCGGCGCAGCTTGAATGGAATTGTGAAATTTATTCAGAGGCAGAATGCATGTACACAGTGGATCCGTCAATATATCCACAGGCGAGACAGATTAGTATAATCACCTATGAGGAAATGATGGAAGTGGCCAATCTGGGTGCGGACAAAATCGAGACCCGGGCGATAGAGCTGGCGAAGAAATGCAACGTCAGACTTTATTACGGCAAATCGTTGGAAAGTGATAAGAGTAAAGGAACATATATCGTGAACAAGGAATTAATAGCAACTCAGAACCTGCTGGTTGAAGATGCACCGATAACAGGCATGGGCATAGAGGATGACATATCGATTTTCACATTAAGGAACATTCCGTCAGACGGCAAAGCCGTTGCTGAATGCTTCCATATTCTGGGAGAACTGGGAATTGTCGTTGATATGATTTCGCAGCAGATGGCACAGGATGGAACATGTACAGTGTCATTCAGCTGTGATATGGAAGACGGAGACAGACTGGAATCGGCACTGGCTTCAAACGAGGTTTTCTCAGGAATAATTGTTGATAGAGAATCAAATCTGGCGATGATTTCACTGGTAGGTGTGGGAATGGCAACTCATGCAGGTGTATCAGGAAAAGTGTTCAAAGTACTTGCCGAAAACGGAGTGAAATATTACCATATTACAACATCAGAAATTTCCATTTCCGTTACAGTTGAAATTGAACAAAAGCTTTCTGCGGCAATTGCGCTTTGCAGGGAATTCAATTTATAGCGAGAATTGAGGTATAAAAATGATTTCAATATCCAAGTATCACGGGTGCGGTAACAATTTCATAATAGTAAAAGAAAGTGATTTGCCGCGAGCAATCACAATGAGGGACGAGGCATCACGCATAGAAGCTTACAGTCAGCTTGCGGTAAACATGTGCTGCATTAACACAGGAGTCGGAGCAGACGGGTTCATTGTTGTAAGAGAAGAGCCGGAACTGGAAATGGTATTTTTTAACAGGGATGGAAGCCGTGCACCAATGTGCGGCAACGGCATCAGGTGTTTCGCTCATTACTGTATGGATAAGGGTATAAGAGAAGATGCCGTGTATCCGGTAAAAACACAGGCGGGAGAAATGACTGTCAATGTGACTCAGGACGAACCATTCAGAGTCAGAATAAATATGGGTAAACCTGTTATGAATCCTCAGGCTATTGCAGTAAAAAGTGATGAAGAGGATTTTATGGGCAAAGAAATAGCCCTCAAAGATGGCGGCAGCTGCAAGGTATACAGCTTCTTCATGGGAACAATACATACGGTGATTTTTGTAGACGAGATTGATGAAGAAGTGTTGGAACCATTGGGCGAAGAAATCTGTAATCACCCTGTCTACACAGAGAAGACAAACGTTAATTTCGTCAAGGTAATCGACAGAAATACACTGGAGGTACTCACATATGAGAGAGGCGTGGGCATTACCTTTGCATGTGGCACGGGAGCATGCGCATCTGTGGTGGCAGCATCACTGTGCGGCCTGGCAGAAGACAGTGCAGATGTTCAGCTTAAACTGGGTACTCTGGGGATAACTATAGAAGAAGACGGTAATGTATATATGGAAGGTCCTTCGGTTCATATACTTGATGGAACTTTTGAATAAAATGAAGGGAGAAGATAGTATGTTTAAGGGATCAATGGTGGCACTTATTACACCTTTTAATGAAGATGGAAGCGTTAATTTTGCCAAACTGAGAGAATTGGTTGACTGGCATGTAGCAGAGGGAACAGACGCTATTCTGGCTCTTGGAACTACTGCGGAGACTCCAACACTTACAATGGGCGAAGCCGATGAAATTGCCGAGACTGTAATCAGACAGGCTAAGGGCAGGGTGCCTGTTATAGTGGGAAGCGGCTCTAACAATACAATGGTTGCTAAAGAACAGAGCCTGAAATATGAGAAGATGGGTGCGGACGGACTGCTTGTTATCACGCCTTATTACAACAAATGTACTGATGCAGGTCTTATAAGTCATTTTACAACTGTGGCAGATGCCGTGCATACTCCTGTATGGGTATATCATGTACCGGGAAGAACAGGCGTCAAGATTTCATATGACGCTCTTGCTGAAATAAGCAAGCATCCTAATATTGTAGGTCTTAAGGAAGCTAGCGGAGATATGTCGCTCGTATGCAGATATGCAAAGCTTGTTAACGATGACTTTAATATTTATTCGGGTAATGATGATATCAATGTGCCTATTCTTTCTGTAGGCGGTGCTGGTGTCATCTCGGTGCTGGCAAATATTCTGCCAGGTGTAACACACAACATTGTAAGTGACTACCTTAATGGTGATGTTGCCAAGGCAAGGGATGAGCATCTGAGACATCTTGACTTTATAAATGCTCTGTTCATTGAGACGAATCCTATTCCAATCAAAGAGGCAATGAATATGATGGGAATGGACGTGGGATATTTCAGACAGCCGCTGGTTCCAATGCAGGAAGGAAACAGAGCTGTTCTCAGAAAGACCATGGAAGAGCTTGGAATTCTTTAGGAAGAAAGGACAAAATAAAAAATGAAAGTAGCAATTATGGGCAAAGGTGCCATGGGGCATGTGCTGTCCGACATGGTTGAGGCGAAGGACGGGTTACAGCTTGCAGGTGCTGTTGAACCGTTAAATGGAGAGAAACTTGAGGATTTGGGACAGGTTGATGTTGTTATTGATTTCAGCCATCCGGCAAATCTTCCGGCAGTAGCTGAATTCTGCAAGAAGAACAATGTGCCGGCAGTACTTGCGACAACGGCATACGGTGATAAAGAGATGGAGATTCTTCGGGAGCTCGCAACTCATGTGCCTGTTGTGTTCTCGTCAAATTATTCTCTGGGCATTAATGTTATCAAGAGAGTTCTGTCAGAGATTACACCGATTCTCGAATCGGCATTTGATATTGAAATTGTTGAAAAACACCATAACAAGAAGCTGGATTCACCGAGCGGTACGGCTATGATGCTTCTTAATGCGGTGGATCCTGAAGGTGAATACGATCATGTTTTTGGCAGAGAGGGCAATCGTAAGCGTGGCAAAGAAATCGGAGTTCATGCGATAAGAGGCGGTACAATCGCAGGAGAGCACGAAGTGCTCTTCGCAGGAACTGATGAAATAATTTCAATCAAACACAATGCGGATTCCAAAAAAATCTTTGCAGCGGGAGCACTCAAGGCTGCGGAATTCGTACAGAAGGCTGAAACTGGATATTATACAATGGAAGATGTTCTCTTCGGATAAGGAGTTAAGGAATAATGGACGCAAAAGAAATAATAAGCTTTATCGGCAATGCCGAAAAAAAGACACCTGTTAAGGTATACATCAAGGAAAAGGATGGTGCCCACATTAAGTATGACGGATGTCAGGTTTTCGGTACCGGAGACAAAATCATCTTCGGCGATTGGAAAGTAGTAGAACCTATTCTTGAAGCAAACAGGGAGAACATTGAGGATTACGTTATCGAAAACGACATGAGAAACTCGGCAATTCCTCTTCTCGACATGAAGAACATCAAGGCAAGAATAGAGCCGGGTGCAATCATAAGAGATAAGGTATCAATCGGAGATAATGCAGTAATTATGATGGGTGCTGTAATCAACATCGGTTCAGTAATAGGTGAAGGCACTATGATTGATATGGGAGCTGTTCTGGGCGGAAGAGCCACTGTCGGAAAGAACTGTCATATCGGTGCGGGAACCGTTCTGGCAGGAGTAATCGAACCGCCTTCAGCTAAGCCTGTTACTATCGAGGATGGTGTTGTAATAGGTGCTAATGCAGTAGTTCTTGAGGGTGTTACTGTAGGTAAAGGTGCTGTAGTTGCAGCCGGCGCTGTAGTCGTTTCGGATGTAGAGCCGGGAGATGTGGTTGCAGGAATACCTGCAAAGGTAATCAAGAAGGCAAGTGAAACCGCAGCAGAGAAACTGGAGGTTGTAGACCTGCTCAGGAAATTATAAAATCCTAAAATTCATAGGAAGGTAAACAGAATATGAGAGGGGATACCGCATTAACATTTACTGTCAAGGCGGCATTCCCTCTTTTGTATTACTCTAAGGTGAAACTGCAGTTTTCTCCGGTGACCTTGTGCAGGGTGATGTAGGACGGCAGTTTTCTTTCAGAAATATATGAATCCGTCAGACCGTAATTTTTCCATTGATGAATGGGAATAATGTGGTGCAGAGGAAGCATTTCAATATATGTATCCATGCCTTCATAAGCGGTGCTTTCCAATCTGCCGTCAAGGAGCAGGAATGCGACATCGATTTTTTCGCTATCATCAAGTTCAAGGCGGGACAGGGTTCTGAGGAAAACTTCCCGCATGTCATCATTCTGCTTGGCAGTGTTACCTTCCCATACCCACAAGTGATGGTCGCCGGCATGGTAAATAATACGACCGTCAACCTTTACAAGAAAGGCAACACCTTCATCTGTAGCCGGAATCGTTTGAAGATGAAGTATATGATTATCTGAAAGAGTGATATCTGAAGAAGAATAACCTCTGACTCTTGTGATTCGGTCCATGTCTTCGCCGGTTATATCCAGTCGTTTCCTGACACCGGAGGAGAAGGGTATGTCTTTGCTGATAATGTAATGTATATGTGGGAAGCTGTGGCGCAGGGTCCAGATCTGTTCCGCATAGTGATCGCCGTGACTGTGACTTGCCAGAATTACAGTATCTTTGCTCATATCTATGTGAGGCATATTACCGACGTCGTGCTGCAGACTGCGCAAAGGATCGCTGGTTACCTGGGGAAAGGCAATAACATCAAACAGTAGATTCGTGTTAGGGAGCTCTACCAGAACTCCGCTATGTCCAATATATTCAACTCTCATAAAATGTCCTCCTCAAAGGTAATTATACCTGTCATTCCATTTGGTTTCCACACTATCATCAAGAGGGTGTCATTGTGGAAGAAACAGGTGAAATCTGATATAATCGTGTAATGAGTTAAACTCGGGAAGGTGATAAAAATGAGTATGTTAACGTTGCTTCTCATGTTTGCAATCTATGGAGTGATGGGATGGATGACTGAGGTTATCTTCTTTACGCTCAAAACAGGAAAGTTTGTAAACAGAGGATTCCTCAATGGTCCAATATGTCCACTCTATGGATTCGGTGTGGTGGGTGTTGTGATTATAATGTCTCCGCTGGAGGATAACACAATACTTCTCTTCATAGGATCAATGTTGTTTTGCACACTTATAGAGTTTATTACAGGAGTGATTCTCAAGAAACTTTTTCACGATACATGGTGGGATTATTCCAATGAACCATTTAATATCGGAGGCTATGTATGTCTGCGATTCTCGATAATGTGGGGGCTTGCGTGTGTGGCAGTAATAAGAGTGCTGCATCCTGTTGTTATTGATGTCATAGAAATCATGCCGGTATGGTGTGAGATTGTAATTGTCTGCGTATTTTATGTTTACGCGGCAGCAGACCTTGTAGTAACTGTAAGAGGAATCAACCGGGTTAATAGAAGACTTGGTGAGATGGCAGAAATGATGAAGAGGGTTTCGGATACTACGGGATACTATATTTATGAGGCGGCAAAGGCTGTTGACGAGAAATCCGAGGGAATTAAGGAAGATCTGGACGAGAAAGTGGATGAGATTAAGGCAAAGGGCGAGGTCAGAACGGATGCCTTCGTTGCTTTCATGTCGGATCCGGCCGTTTCCAAGTATAGGAGACTGATGCGTGCTTTCCCGGATCTTCGTGAGAATTTCAAGGAAAGAATTATACGTGAAGCGGGCGAAAGCTTCAGAGACCAGATAGAGGAACTCTTTGAAAATAAATTCAAAACTCCTTCAAAAGTGAGTTCAGTGGGAGGGAGTTCTTCTAAACAACATAAACAATAGATATAATATAGGAATGAACAAAATAAAAAGCATAATGAGAAACGGAATATTCCGGGGTTTAATTGCCGTGATTGTGGCGGTTGTGCTGGCTGTAGGTGGGCTGGTGACACTAACAAACGGAATTATGGTTTCTTCTGTAAAAAACAAAATAGTATGTGCCTTGAACAGCAATCACACAGAGCTGTCCGGTGAAGATATAAAAAATATAAAGGAAGCGGAGATACAGTGCATTATTGTGCCGGGGGCATCGGTTTATGCTAACGGCAATCCAAGTCCCATGTTGAGGAACAGGCTGGATACTGCGGTTGAACTATACGATAAATTAGGTCAGATGCCGATACTTTTGTCTGGTGATAATGGTAATTACGACTATAACGAAGTCCGGGTAATGGCGAAATACATAATGGGAAAAGGTGTTGACAAAGACGATGTTTTCTGCGACTTTGCAGGATTTAGCACCTACGAAACTGCCTACAGAGCCGTGAAAATTTTCGATGTTAAAAGTGCTGCAGTCGTAACTCAGAGTTATCACATGTACAGGGCACTGTACGGATGCGACAAAATGGGCATGAAGGTAATTGGTATATGTGCGGATCAGCGTCGATATGGTGGCCAGTTTATGAGGGATATAAGGGAAGTCGTGGCAAGAACCAAGGATACACTGAAATGGAAAGGCATGCCTGAACCTACATTCCTTGGAGACGAAATACCGATAACAGGCAAGGGCAACTGTCCTTTTTAGAAGTTAAGGAGGAGTATTGTGAACGAAGCAAAATTATCCAAGAGCCGCAAAGGCAGGAAAAAACTTGAAGCCCTGGAAAATCAGATTGAACGTGTTGCAGGGGAATTTGACAATCGCTATATGCATACCAGAGAGATGAAGTATCTCAAGGAAAACATCAGGTGGAGCAGAACGTCGAAGCTGGTTTTTTTGCTGGGACAGCGTACCGTGTATTTCAGATGGAAAGGCTTGCGCGATTACGGATTCATAAGGGAATGTGCCCAGTGGCTGGAAGTCAGAGGAATTGATGAACCGTCACCGGAACAGGTGATTGATATGATGGATGCGGTGCTCCCGGATGAACTTTGTGAGAGATTGAGTGAAGAACTCAAAACCCTTGAATTAGCGTAGGAGGTCTTTATGAATCTTACTTTGAGCATGAACAAGATACTGGACGCGACAATAGATGCCGGACAATGCATTAATTGCGATGCATGCGGCAGCATTTGTCCTGTTGAGGCTATAGATGAAAGAGAAAAAAACATAACCGGACTGTCATTTGATGATCCGGAGCACGTGATTCCCTCGTCAGCAGGATGCCCTCTAGGGATTGTACCTCAGGTACTTGCAGAATATGTCAAGACAGACAGAATAGAGGACGCAGGGAAATATCTATATGAGAAAAATCCTATGGCAGCAGTATGTGCACAGGTCTGCAGACAGTATTGCCACAGAAGCGACAGAAGAAGAATGATGAATGGTACAGCTACCAATATCAGAGCTCTTGAAAGATATGTTGTAGATAAGGTGACAAGTGAGCCGTGTAGCTACAAGGTGAAATATTCCGAAAAGATAGCTGTAGTTGGTGGTGGACCCGCAGGAATATCTGCAGCCCATGGACTGGCATCAAGAGGATATGCTGTGACGATAATTGAGGGAGATCAGTCTCTGGGCGGTACTATGTCCTGGGGGATTCCAGGATTTCGCCTTGATAAGGACATGCTTGACAGCGAACTGGAAAAAATCATATCCGGTGGCATTAAGGTCAAGGCCGGCATTACTGTAGGCACTGATGTGAGTCTGGAGCAGCTTGAAGAAGAATATGATGCTTTGGTCATTGCAGTGGGAGCATCCAAAGGCAAGGTGGCGGACATAGATGGCGCTGACGGAGATATGGTGGTTGATGGTATTTCTGTGCTCCGGGCTGTAAACCTTGAACCTGAAAATGAGTTCACAGCAGTAGGTGATAATGTAGTTGTAATCGGTGGAGGAAGATATGCGGCAGATCTTTGCAGGACTCTGGTGCGCAAGGGTAAGAAGGTATCCTGCGTTGCCATGGAATCAAATGATGAGCTGCAGCTTACGCCGGGATATTTGAGAAGGATGAGTGGCGAGGGCATTGAATTCATGCCTGAAGCTGTACCTATTAGAATAGAGAAGACTGAGGATGGCAGTGTAAGTGCCGTTGAATTCAGGAAGGTGGAAATGTGGGTCGATTCCGACGGTATAAAACAGCCGCATGTTTCGGAATATGAGGGATTTACCATAGCCTGCGATACGGTTGTTTTTGCTGTGGGAAGACAGTTTGATGTATCGTCCATAGGCGATTTTGAGCTTAACGAAGACGGGGCTGTCAGAACAGACAGGTTCGGGATGACGAGCCGTGATATGGTATTTGCCTGCGGTGATATAGCTGGAAGAAGCAATTCTGTAGTAGGTGCGATTGCTTCAGGCAGAAGTATTGCTGATAATGTGGACTCGCTTCTCAGAGGAAGAAGGTTCCCTAAGAGAAAGGCTCATCCGGTATACGGAAGCAACATGACTATAGGCGAAGAGGAAATCGCAATGGTAAAACCATGCGAAGAAGAAATTATCTTCAGCAGAAGCGGGAAGATGAACAGCGAACCGGCAGAGAATATAAAGGAAATTCTCCGTTACGCAGGAATCGAAGAGTCCATGCCTATTCTTGTTGACAGAGAAGCTGAAGATTATGAAACCAGAAAAAAGGTGGCGGTAATCGGTGGCGGAATGGCAGGCATCAGTGCAGCCATGGAACTGGCAAAGATGGGATATGCCCCTGAAATTTTCGAAAAAACCCCGTATCTTGGGGGTAAGTACAGATGGCTTGCTACAGATAAGAGAATAGACAGTAGGGATCTTGATGAAGCACTGACAGGAATAGAGAAGACCGGAATCCAGGTAACATGCAACTGTTCGGCGGGAATCAAACCGTCGATAAGCGAACTCAAAGCTGCAGGTTATGAGGCGATTCTGTTTGCGATAGGAGAGACAAGAGGCGTCAGACCCGATGTACCGAATAACTATGCAAGAGGTGTATTCGAGATGGTTTCCCTTCTTGCCAGGTTGAAGAGAAACCTTATTATTAACGGAATAGGTGGTGGCGTTATTGTAACGGGCAGCGATGATATGGCGGTGGATACATCGAGAAAACTCAAGGAATATGCCGGAGATGTTACCATGATATGCAGCTGCTCCAAAGAAGAAATGATGGTAAGGTGTCCTGCTGTTTGTGATGCTTTGGAAGAGGGGGTAAATCTCGTTACAGGTACTACCCTTGCGGGAGTTCGCGACAAGAAGGGCAGGGTATCATCTGTAGAACTTAAAATAACAGAAAAAGATATTGTTATAGAGATTCCATGCGATACATTGGTAATCGGCGATACGCAACATGCAGATACTGCGACCATAGTTGCAAGAAATCCTGCATTAAAGACTACTGAAGATGGTCATCTGGCGACAAATGACAGATTTGAAACGCCGGTCAAGGGAGTTCTCAGCATAGGAAACAGCAGTATGTCTGCCGTAGAAGCAGGTAAGGCAGGTGCTGTAGCTGTGGATTGTTATTTCACCGGAAAAAATCCTGATATTGAGATTGAAAGTGCTGAGGAAGAAGGCGTTCCTGCCCATGAAATAATTGAGGGCAAGAAACCGGCAGACAAAGGCTTCGAGGTAGGTAGGAAATTGTTTACTGCAGATCAGGCGGAGCAGGAAGCCGGAAGGTTTATTCCATCGGGATATCACCAGGTTAACAGCAGCAGATGTATAGGTTGCGGACTTTGCGTCGAGCACTGTCCGGAAGGTGCCATAGAGCTTGTGGCGTGCAGGGAGGTGAAGTAGATGGGTTACGAACGTGACGTTATAATCATAGGTGCTGGAATTGCAGGTTCTGTATGTGCAGCATATCTTGCAAGGGCAGGCGCTGATGTGCTTGTTATTGACAAGGAAGTGTTTCCTAGAGATAAAGCGTGCGGAGACCTGCTCAGAGAGGAAACGGTAACGCATCTGAGCCGGCTCAATCTCTTCGATGATTTGGATAGGAAAGGCACACTTCTAAGAAGAATTCATGTGATTTCCGAGAACGGATCTGAGTGCGTTCTGCCCTTTGAAGCCTATGCATCGCCAAGGTTTAATGTGGATAATATGATTATAAATCAGGCTGTGAAATACGGTGCTGAATTTAAGGATGGATGCAGGGTCAGAAGTCTGATAAATGAAGATGGATATACCAAGGGAGTTAAGGTGCGTGAAAGAGGTGTCGATTATGATATTCGCAGCAGGCTTGTCATTCTGGCGGCCGGAGCCGATGGGCTGGTGCCCGGAAAGCGAAGTGGTGCGGGTACCATGGGAGGCTCGGGCCGCTATGTAGGCGAACGTGCTTACTTCACAGGAATAAATCTTGAAGAACTGCTTGCCAAAGGTCAGTACAATGCATATGGTGTATTCGGGTTCAGCCGTGAACTGCCGAACGGCTATTATTGGGTAGTTCCATCAGGTGCCGCAGGTGTCAGGGAAGGGTACTGTAATGTAGGCATAATAAGATCTGTGGATGATGGCAAAGATATAAAAGCAAGGGACGTATTCTCAAGACTTATTGAGAGTAACAGACGCATTTCCTCCCTATTTGTTGGCGCAGAACAGGTAAGTCCGTGGAAGTCGGATTCGGTGCAGGATGTGACTGCTGTAGATGTCAGATCCGGCAATGGTTATCTGGTTATAGGCAATAGTGGAAGCATTATGCTGCCAATGCTCAAGGATGGAACCGGGGCTGCAGCGGCAAGTGGAGAAGCAGCTGCGCTGGCTGCCAAGGAAGCTATAGGGGCCAATGACTTTTCGGCGGAATTTCTTGAAGAAAGATATGATGAAAGAATCAGGCCGGACAGAGACAGACTGAAATACGAGCGAATAACGTCCGAATCGCTTTATGACATATCTGTAAGCAACCAGATGATTGCAAGAATGGTCAACAACCCTAACTACACAAAGAAGATTGTGAAGGAAGTTTTCGGCTGATATAAGGAAATTGCATATCTAATAATATTTTAAAAGTGACAGCTATCCATCTAATAGGAACTGTCATTTTTATTATTTGCAGTTTCTTTTTCTATAAGCTAGTTGATATTCAACAATCTTAGTTCTGACTTTTGAATCAGGTTCCGATGAAATAGAGATTGTAAAGAAGATTAAAGCATTAGCAAACAATGCAATGGTACCACAATAGCTAGGTTCCAATCGGAAGAAAAAGTATAAGCATATGAGCGTTATAATTCCAGTTGATAGGCCTGCGGTAGCAGCGCTTCGGGTAGAACGTTTCCAAAATATACCGCCGATTGTTGGAATTAGAAGCTGGGCAGTTCCCGATAGGGTTAACAACCCAGTGTCAATAATTATGCCAGGTTGCATTATCATTATTGCGTATGTGATAATGGAAAATGCTAAAATTGAACATTTTGCAACAAAAGATAGCCTTGCATTTGAAATGCTTTTGTTAATCCATTTTTTGTGGATATCAATAGTGTAAATAGTCGAAAGAGCATGGATTTGTGAATTTGCTGTTGAAAGTGAGGCTGCTGCAAATCCACAAAACAAAATAGCAGTAATTAGCTTATCACCATACTCCATTAATATACAAGGAATTATCATATCATTAGGTGTAAGAGTTGGATCCAATGCCCTGCTGGCATTTCCTGCAAGCATTGATCCAATATATCCAGCTGTTGCAATAGTGATTAAAAAGGGAAGAATGTGAAAAGTTTTTTCTCCTCGTATTGCATAGTGTCGTATCCACATGGGGGGGGTCATAATAGCCCCTAGCGGGGTTACTATGAACATTGTGAGCCAAAGAAATATATTTCGGTAAGAACCATCATAAATGGAATGAGGACTAACAGTGCTGTCATCGGTTGTAGTTGTAAATACATTAATTAGACCACCTGCTTTATAAGTTAAGAAGAATCCAGTGGCAATCAATGTAAAGAAAACAAGAATACCCAAAAAGACATCGGCCATTGCGACTGCACGTAAGCCGCCCGCCCACATATATACTATCATTACAATATAAAATATAAATCCTGCCATTTCCCAGGGAATGCTACCATCCGTAGCTAATTCGATTAAATAGGCACCGCCAACAAATTGAATCTGGATATAAGGTAATGTGAAAACTAACAAGATTGCCGTTACAATTACGGATAAAGGCTTTGACTGATATATATCTGTGAAAAAATCGGTTGGGGTTATGTAATCGTTTAATTTTCCGAGAAACCATATGCGCTTTCCGATAAAAAAAATAAGTACTGCAAACAGTGCATTCCAGGCAAAGGAAGTCATATATAGAGGTCCTTCAGCATAAAAGTACGCACTAGATCCCATTACAGCGAATGTTGAATACCAAGTACTGTATATCGTAAAAAATGCAAGAAATGTTCCCATATCTCGACTGCATATAAAAAAATCCTCGACAGATGGAAGTGAGTTGGCACGCGCCAGCTCAGCTAATATTAATGGGATAAAACTGAAAAGTAAAATTATACAAGTGATTATATTTATATCATTCATGGCAATTCCTCAAATAATTGAAAAATATGTTTTCTGTCCATAGTATAACATAACGAGAGAATATGATAATATAAGAATATATTGGTTGTTTATTTGAAAGGGATAAGGGACTATGTACATTATTGCAGCTTTTGTCATATTATCCATTACTATTTCGTTAGTGCTGTTCTATATATCCAGTAAAGAAAACTATATCCTTTTGAAGTATTGGGGTGTTTCATGGGTATTCTATTCACTTGCTTTGATTTGTGTCCTTTTATCTATATACACTCACAATTATTATTTTATAGACATAAAAAAGATTCTTGATATGTTATCAATTCAAAGTTTGCTCTTAGGAATATACAGATTTTGCAGGAAAGAGATTCCAGGATACTGGATAAGATTCAGCATATATGTAGTTGTTTGGGTTGGAATAGTATTGTACTTGAGGTTAGAATCTTTTTCGGTATCATTGCCTATTGTGATATATGAATTTGTTATTATTGTCGTCCTATGTTATACGATGATGAAGTACTGGCCATATAGAGAAAATCGCAAAATTTTCTTTTGTCTGGTTTTCTTTGGATGGGGTATACTAAAAATTTTCCTGGCATTGTACGAGCAAGGAGAAATTGGAGCTGTAAATCGTTATATGGGAGAAATGCTTTATATAAATTTAATGAATATATGCCTGTTTATGATGTATTTGCAGTATATGAAACATGAAATGATAGAAACAAGAGATCGGTTGGAAATCATTGTTGAAAATGCTCGAGATGCGATATTCTATTATACATATAAGCCGGTAATGGGATTTCTTTTTATGACGCCGTCAATAGAAACAATAACAGGCTATACAGCTAAAGCCATATATCAAAATCCGAAGATAATACTCAATATGGTAACAAGTGAGTATTATGATATGATTAACAGCGTGTTTTTCTCGGGAGTGAACGATATTGAAGATACAAATGAAGTGTTCATGATAGAGAAGAAAGACGGAGCCAGAAAATGGTTGGAAATGAACATTTCTGTAATAAAAAATGATCAATCTATTAATGCGATAGAGGGAATAATTAGAGATATAACTAAAATGAAAGAGATGTCGGATGATTTGACAGCTTCTAAGAGGTCAAGAGACTTGATGTTATCGTATATAAGCCATGAATTAAAGACACCGATAACTTCTATAATGGGATATGCTACAGCCATAAGAGATGGAACTATTGCTGGAGATGGCGAAAGACAGCGCGCCATGGACATAATCTGCAGAAAATCAATTTTTCTTGAAAGAATGATACTTGATTTATTTCAATTATCAAAACTGGAAACGAATCAATATTCTTTCTCATATGAACACATGGAATGTGTTGAACTTGCAAATTATATAAAAGAAGGTGTACAACCCGAACTGACGGCATCAGGCATCCAATATAAAATAATTACCGATGAGGAACAGTTAACAGATGTATATATAATAGTCGATTCGGCAAGATTGAATCAGGTGATTACAAATTTTATTACAAACTCTATTAAATATACCAAAGATAAGAATCGGATTGTTGTTAAATTCGGATTGGATGATAAGAAAAAGAATATGGTGATGAGTGTAGCTGATAGAGGTATTGGTATTGCGGAAAACGATATTCCATTCATATTCAATAAATTTTACAAATCCGAAAATGCAAAGGTTGCAGGAATACAAGGACGAGGCTTAGGACTAGCTATTTCCAAGGAAATTATCGAAGCTCACAGCGGAGAAATTGAAGTTCAAAGTGAATATAATAAAGGCTCTAAATTCATAGTGACGATACCATTATATAAGTGAGATGGAGAAAGGAGATATATAATGGCTGGAGAAAAAATACTCGTTGTTGACGATGAGAGAGAAATCAGCGATTTAGTAAAGTCATACTTACTTAAAGAAGGATTTATTCCAATATGTGCACGTAATGGACATGAAGCTATTGAGATGATTGAAAATGAGAATCCTGATCTTGTTATATTGGATTTTATGTTACCAGATATAGAAGGACCGGAGCTGTGCTTGGATATGCGAAAAATAAGTAATATACCTGTATTGTTTTTGTCATGTCGTTCGGAAGAAATTGATAAAATTGTTTCCCTATCATCTGGCGGAGATGATTACATAACAAAACCGTTTTTACCAGGTGAATTAATAGCACGTGTAAAGGCTAATTTAAGAAGAAGCAGAACAGCAAGTGATAGTGTGATGTCAGATGATGAGATAATTATTGCTAATAATATGGTTATTGATGGTCAATTGAGAACTGTCAAAATAAACGGTGAAGTAGTGAATATTACTGCTAAAGAATATGATATTTTATATTTGTTAGCAAAAAACCCAAAGCGAATTTTTTCGTCGGATCAGTTGTTTAAGATAATCTGGAAGACAACTAGTTTTGACAGTGATAATAAAACTGTAGCTGTACATATTAGCTCACTCCGCAAAAAAATAGAAAACCCTGATATCGATGATAAATATATCATCAATATCAGGGGAATAGGTTATAAGTTTAACCACACTTTGATAGGAAAATGATTTTTATTCCGTCACAAATGATGAAAGAGGCAGTTGAGAAGTCTTAATAAACATATTTGCATATGCGCTTAAACTATTTTTTAAGAAATCAAGCCTTACCATTTCGTGAGGAGTATGTATTAAGTACTCCTGTCCTGGACCGAACCCTATTACAGGTTTGTTCATTCTTGTCCCTAATTGAGGTGTATCGGTACTAAATGACCAGTAATCATAAACAACCGGATAATCAAGTTCATAAAGGGCATCGCTGCAAGCAGCAACAAAAGGATGCTCTTTATTTATTATCCAAACCTCTTTGGAACTTTCGATTTCTTCACTGAGACCTGTGAAGGCTGTTCGGATGTTTTTGTTTATAGTTACATTCGCTTTAAATTCAGGATCTTCAGCAGAAAGTTTGTCAACTATATCTTGAATTTCTTTTATTGCGCCTTCAGGAGTTTCTCCCGGAATTAGTCGTCGGTCATATACGATGGTGCACTTATTAGGAACAACACACAATTCGTTTGGTTCACAATTATACATTGTTAACGCGATTCCGGGCCGTCCTAAATCAGGATGAAAATCTTCTTTTGACGACATCATCTGATGAACTGCCCGAATGAGTTCTGCAGATTTCTCTACAGCATTTACGCCAAGCCACGGGCTTGAACCGTGACAGCTCTGACCATAAACGATAACTTTTATTTCCATTCGCCCTCTGTGTCCTAACATAACTCGCATGCTACTTGGTTCACAACAAATCATCGCGTCTACGTCTATATCTTTTGCTGGAAGCGTTTCATTACATAATTTTATAGTGCCCATCATTTCGCCATTTTCCTCTAAGACTACTGCTGTAAGAAGAAAAATTCCAGCGAAATCTACACCATCTGATTTTAATTTTGCGAGTATTCCACCAGCATAAACCTGTGATGCAAGATTGCATTTTAAATCACCACTGCCTCTGCCATGTATTACATCGGTTAAATCTTCTGTGTGGGTGAATGGATTATCAATGGTTGAAACATCTACTTCTGCACCATAAGGATCGTAACCTTCCCATGTATCATAATCTCCAGTATCAACTGTATCCATATGCCCATTGAACATTATTGTAGGACCAGGTTTTGTGCCTTTGATGATTCCGATTGCATTTCCCCAAGCGTCAACGAAAACTTCATCATAATTAAGCTTATTCATTTCTTCAACAAAAAGTTTGGATACTTCTGATTCTTTGCCGGAGAGGGAAGGTGTCTGAATTATTCTTTTGCAGAAATTCAACATATCGGGATACATTGAATCTGCATAATTTTTTATGATGTTTTTCATAATGGAACCTTTTAATTACCTTTCGTATTCAATGACACCATCAATTATTGTCATATCCACATTAAGCTCTTTGATTTTGTCGGGAGCTGTTTCCAAGAAGTTGCTGTCAAGGATTACCATATCTGCAAGTTTTCCGACTTCCAAACTACCCTTTATCTGTTCCTCACATGATGCGTACGCGCCGTTGTAGGTGAACATTCTTAATGCTTCCATTGGTGAAATTCTTTCGTCAGGGTTTATAACATTACCACCTATTGTTTCGCGATTTACTGCTAAATGAATACCCATCAAAGGGTCTGAGAAAGTAATAGGACAATCACTGGCACCGGCTGTAATTATGCCCTTATCAATGAAACTTTTAGCTGTAAACATCTTGAATGCTCTGTCTTTGCCGTAATTTGTAATGTATCCGTCACCGAATTCATATAAGAAAATTGGATTGCAGATAGGCACTATGTTCAGCCGCTTAATTCTTTCTAATAAATCGTCATTTATCATTGCACAATGCTCAATCCTATGTCTGCTATTATCTCTTGGGTACAGCTTCATAGCTTTTTCGATAGCATTTACTATCACAGTTACACCCTTGTCACCAACAGCATGACTTGTTATTTGCCAATTTCTTTCTTGAGCCTTGATGATGTACTCATCTACTAATTCTTGTGAGTGAGACAAGATTCCATAATTGTTTGGATCTATTTCATACGGTTCAAATGTTGCTGCTGTAGGACCGCTACTGGAGCCGTCAATCATAAGCTTTGCAGGCCCCAACTTGAAGTGATTGTTGCCCATGCCGGAGTGAATACCTACGTTGAGATAGCTATCTACGAACTGAAGGTTATCCGCAAAGGAAAAAATCATAGAGTACAACCTGATTTTGAATTTGTTTTGTTCTATAGCATTTTGGATGGCATTCATCTGAATTGGACCGTAGCCACCAGAATCATGAATTGAAGTAACACCTTCTTTGAGTAGCATCTCATTTGCTGCAACCATTCCTTCAATAATTTCTTCCTCCTTAAGAAGTGCAGCCTTAAACATGGCCATATGTCCTTCTTCAAGCATGACGCCTGAAATTTCTCCGTTTTGTCGTGTGAATGTTGCGGGGTTGAAATTGTCAGTATTTGTTATTCCGGCGATTTCTATGCTTCGTGAATTGTGTGCTGAAATGTGATTGCACACTCTTGTGAGCATTACAGGGTTATCTGGTGCAACTTGATCCAAATCCCATTTATTTGGATTTCGTTGCTCCTTAAGATACTGATCGTTATATCCCCAACCTCTTATCCATTCACCTTTTGGTGTATCTTTTGCCCTTTCAAAAACGGCTTCTTTAATATCCTCAATGGAAGATACTTTTGAAGGTCTGCAGTCAATTGCGAGTGCATTTACCCCCATTACAGCGGTGTGAATATGCGAATCAATGAATCCTGGAACTACCGATCTTCCATTCAACTCTATTATTTTAGTATCATCACTTTTAAAAGTTGAAATATACTCTTCGTTTCCGAGTGCAATTATTTTATTATCTCGAATTGCAATAGCTCTGTGGATAGTGTCGTTGCTGTCAATGGAAATGACAGGGCCTCCAGTAAGAATAAGATCTGCTTTCATTTTATTACCTCCTAAAACTATAGATAACAGTTTATAAAGAAATAGGACCCCACAACGAGGTCCTATTTTGTCAGTGAATAAAATAATGTTTATTCAAAATTCTTTCCATCATAGAAGTCGTCGAACTGAGCCTGAACCTTGTCCATTACTGAGTCTGGTCTTGGTTTAGTAACTAATGAAACGATAACAAATACGATAATGTTGAGGAGTAATGATAACAGGTTTCCGCCACCTGACATTGAGAATACCCATGGAGGAGTAATTATGCCGAATGTGAACAGGCAAAGGGATCCGATACCAACTAATAAACCTGCAATTGCTCCGGCGGTAGTTGATTTTCTCCAAAACAACGCACCGACCGTAGGTACGATTACTTGAGCGGTACCTGCAAGTGCTACTAAGCCGATTGTTACCAATGCACCAGGTACTGTTAAGTTCATTACGTATGCTACTGCTGAGAAGATAAGAATAGCCCAACGGCCAACCCATACTAACTGCTTTTCAGACATATTCTTGTTGATATAACGCTTATGAATATCAACTGTATAAACTGCTGACATAGCATGAATCTGTGAATTTGCTGTTGACATTGCAGCCGCAGCACCACAAGCGATGATGAAGCAAGCTAGAACATATGGAGCATATTCGTATAATACAGTAGGTAAAATCTTATCAGTCTGTTCGATATCTGGGCAAAGAATGTTTGCGGAATTACCAACTAACATTGAGCCGATGTATGCAATAGCTGCGACACCAAGTAGGAATGGCATCAAATTGAACAGCTTATGAGATTTAACTGCATACATTCTAGTCCATAACTGAGGTCCCATGAATGAGCCAATAGGAGTGATGAGGAACATGGATAGCCAGCTCATCCAGTTATCACCAACAATAACCTTTTCAGGTGAGTGCTGTGCAATGTAGCTGAACAGTTCGCTTATGCCTCCCACCTTGTCGATATTTACAATGTACAATCCCGCAAAAATCATTCCAAAGAATAGTAGTGCACCGTAGAAGATATCTGTCCATGCTACAGCTCTTAATCCACCAGACCATACATAAATGATAATTACCAGGTAGAAAATTAGACCTGCAACCCAGTATGGAATGAGTCCACCTGATGCAACTTCAATGAGGTATGCGCCCCCTGTAAGCTGAATCTGCAGATAAGGTAATGTGAAGACCAGCATGATGACTGCCACAATATTACCAAGAGCTTCTGAACCATAGTGGAACAAGAAGAAGTCTTTTGGTGTAATAAGGTTATTAACCTTACCAAAGTACCATACCTTTTTACCGATGATCATATACATTACACCGAATAAGATGTTCCATGCTATTGCAGTCCAATAGAGAGGACCTTCAAGGAAGAACCATGAGTTGGAACCCATGAATGCAAATGCTGACCACCAAGTTGCCGCTACTGTAAAGAATACTGCTACGGAGCCCATGCCTCTACCCTGAACGAAGTAGTCGTCAGTAGTCGGTATGGATTTTTTACCAGCGACTGCACCCATTACGAGTGGAATAAACATAAATAAAGCGATAATTGCTAATGCGATAGCCTGTTGACTTGTCATTTGTCGTCACCTCCCTCTTCGGGATCTTTTTCGCCCCAGCTGGTTTTATATGCCCAGAGCATTATTGCACACATATAAATCCATCCCAATAGCATGAATCCATAAGCGAATGGAAGACCGAAAATTGTCGGTTCTGCCAAATCTTTAAAGAATAGAACTCCAGGGAATTCCATCGCCATAAAGCCAATAAGCAGTAATACGCGCTGCACTATGCCTATTGTTGACAGTTTAGAATTTCTTCTCATTAGATTGTTCTCCTTTCTGTGAATTTATAGTAATAACTAAAATGCTTAACTTAACTATAGCAAGTGAAAATCAAATGCTAATTAAATGAGAGTTAAGAAATGTTAGAGAGTACTAAATATTTTGAAAATAGCGACAATAATGCTTGATGATTGAAATTATTGTGATATTCTCTATAAAAAGGAGGATTTAGTTATGAGTGACAATGGTAATAAGACATCCGGATTTATAGTTAGGTTTTTAATTATATTTATTCCACTTATGATTATGATGTTCTTGATGCATATTGCGGGAATTACAAAAAATCTGTTTATGACAATAATATTAAGTTTGGCTATAGTTTGGATGATTCAGTCAATATATAAGAAAGCATTAAAGGCTAAAGAAGAAAAGGAAATAAAGTAGAAATTCCACACTCTTTTAATATTACTCAAAAGCGACAGTTGCAACTCCTAAGAAAAACTGTCGCTTTTGAATGTAATGAACCATTTGTGTATTAATGATTAGTATAATCTTAAATCCTTTGATATACTTGGAATATGATAAGAGTTTTATGTTTATGTTAGTATAACTGAACAAATATGTCACAATGTTTATTGCGGCGGCCCTTGTGGTGGTGCTTAGGATGCTGGCAACAAGATTCAAATGGGGGTTGCCGGTGGCTGATGAAATAAGTATGCACGAACTGCGAAAAACATTACCTACTCCGTTGGAATATCAATCATTCCAACAGCAGTGAAATACACATCAACTTTTACATAACAGTGACCGCTTGATTTGTCGTTATTGTGAACTTCAATTCGTTCAATAAGTGTATTCACAAGCGTTGGCGTAAGTTCTTTAATTTTTGCATATTATTCAACAAGGCCCGTACCAGTTAAACTGATACGGGCTTTGTTATGCTCCGCGTTTATCCGTCCCCTAACGCTAATAACACAGTGTCTGCAAGGAGTAGAGAAGCACCTTGCCGCCTCTCTGCTCCCTTACTTTCTTGCTTATTTTCGGGGG
>JAUNFA010000038.1 GCA_030525285.1 Bacillota bacterium
GCAAGTACTCTGTCGATTGCTGCATCAATGACTTTATCGAGTTCTTCATCGTCTGCTTCCGGCATAAGTGTTGCTGCGTCTTCATCAGAGATAAGTTCGACAAGATCACCGAAGGATTCTTTATATTTTCTCTTACATACAACGTAGAATACTACGCCAAGTAAACTCCATGCACCGACCATTCCCCATTCAGGAAGGATGAGGCTGCCGCCGCTTCCCGGAATACAGTACATACATACCATAAATCCGGACATGATAACTGCCATCGTTCCGAAGAATTTATAGGCTGGTACTTTGTAAGGTCTTGGCATATCGGGCTCTTTTTTTCTTAAAATCATGAAAGAAAGAGCTACCATACAATATGCTAAACAACAGGCAAAGTTACCTGCATCGGAAATCCATACGAGAAGCTGTCTTCCTGCAAATGGAGCAAGCATTGTGAGGACACCGATCAGTATCAGTGAGTTGACAGGTGTTTTATGTTTTGGATGTAATTTGGCAAATGTTTTTGGAATCATGTAGGATTCTGCCATGGAGTACATCGCACGGGAACCACCGATTAAGAAGGAGTTCCATGAAGTAACAATACCACACATACCACCGACAATGATTACTTTCGCCATAACTTTCATGCCGAACGCTGTTCCCATTGCATCTGCTGTGACAAGTCCGGTTGCTTCCTGTGATTTTACGATTGCCTCCGGATTAAGAACGAGTCCTACAGCAACGATGACAAGCGCATAAAAAACAACTGCTAAAACTACAGATAAAATAAGCACTTTACCAATTTTCTTAGGAGGAACATTGATTTCTTCTGCTGCCTGTGGAATAACGTCAAAACCAATGAAATAGAATGGAGACATTGCTGCAACGCCAAGAATAGCTTTCAGATTAACACCTGCGGAACTTCCGGCAAACATCTGTCCATTTAAATTATCTACAGAACCATTAATTACTGATGCGACAATAAGTAAGATACCTGCACCACCAATAATACAGGTAAGTACCGTCTGTAAAATGGCTGCTGTTTTTGCTCCCATGATATTGATCATCATAATGATAAATGCGACGATAATCGCTACGGCAAGCCAGGATGCATACACATCAAATCCTGCAACGGTGTAAAGATAGCCTTTTAAGAAGCCCGGCCACAAATAAGTGATAATTGTAGGGAAGGCACAGGCTTCAAAACATGCTACACTGACATATCCTAAAACAATCGCCCATGTACAGATAAAAGAACCTGTCGGTCCCATCGCACGGTGACTGAATACGTGCTCACCACCACACTGCGGCATCGCTGCTGTAAGTTCTGCATAAGTTAAACCTACAAAGAAAATCATAACACCACCGAGAACGAATCCAAGTGCCGCTCCAAGAACGCCACCTTTCTCAATCCAGTTTCCGGTCGATACAACCCAGCCCCATCCAATCATAGCTCCAAAAGCAATGACAAGGATATCCCAGGCACTAAACACTTTGTTAAATTCCGATTCTTTCTTGTTCATATCCTGTCCCTCCTATTCGTGAAATACTTTCTTTGCTACTTCTTCAATGAGTTCTGCTGTTCCGTCAACACCGAGAAGACTACTGTCAATCAGCATATCCCTGTTATGACGGTCACCACGGTTGCTTCCTGTTAACGCAAGATGTCTCTTGTGGTATCGTTTATCTTTTTCAGTAATAAATAACTTCGCATCTTCCGCTGAGAAGTTATGACTTTTCATAACATTTTGAATCCGGACTTCTTCCGGTGAATAAATAAATATACGCAAAATCGGTTTCTGCTCTTTTAAAATGTAATCGGCAGAACGTCCGATAATTACACAGGATTCCCTGTCTGCAAGTTTACGGATAATTGTTTTCTGGACGTGAATCGCACGCTGTGTCAAATCTGCATATTTAGAGAAAGAACCTCGAACATCACCTTCTGCTCCTTTTCCGGCGATTGTTCCACCTTCCTCAACCTTTTCCATGATATCTTTCGGAATACCAACTTCTTTAATAATCTCATCTACCGTATCACGGTCGTAGAATTTAATCCCCAGATCTTTGGCAACCTTTCTTCCAATCATGTTGCCTTTTGCGCCATATTCGCATCCTATTGTTATAACAAGATGTGCCATATTTTCTTCCTCTCTGTTTTTATTTTCGGCAAAAAGAAAAGGACAAAGGCACCACAAGCTTACCTGTGACACCTTTGTCCTTTTCCTT
>JAUNFA010000012.1 GCA_030525285.1 Bacillota bacterium
AATAATCGATCTGTTCTTTAATAGAGAAATACGCACATTAAAAGCACGTAATTTTTGGTTACGTGCTTTTTTGTGTTATAATATCGGGTAGATTGCAAGTGAATTGCAAGTGAAAGGGAAAAAAGATGAAAGATATTTATATTTCAGACATTAAAGTAAATCAGGAAATTACTTCCTACTTCATAGTAAAAAAATCTGAGGTTAAGGTAGGCTCCAACCGCAAGTCTTATCTCGACCTTCTATTGGCAGATTCTACTGGCGAAATAAGTGGCAAAAAGTGGGATATTGCCGACGAGGAGATGCCGGGACTAAAAAAAATCGAAGAAGGCAAAATAATTAAAGTTCGTGCTACTGTAAACGAGTGGAATGGAATGAAACAGCTCAAAATCAGCAGAATAAGGCATACAGGGGCAGAGGACAATCTGGTTATGTCAGATTACATTAAAGCGGCTCCTGAAGATGCAGAATCAATGTACAGCTTCATATATGGCAAAGCTGACGGATTCAAAGATGAGGACCTTCACAGACTTTGCATAAAGCAGCTTGAAGACAACAGAGAGAAGCTCATGTATTATCCGGCAGCACAGAAGAATCATCATGCAGAGATGGCTGGACTTCTTTATCATATCAAGAGAATGCTCATGATGGGTGAGAGGGCATGTCAGGTATACACGAATCTCAATGAGGAACTTGTGCTGGCAGGCGTAATTCTTCACGACATGGAAAAAATAAATGAAATTGATTCAAATGAACTGGGAATTTCCACGGGATATTCCTTTGAAGGCAAGATGCTGGGTCATCTAGTCCAGGGAGTCAAAACCATCGACAGACTGGCACGAGAACTTGGCATTCCAAAGGAAAAGGCGATAATGATTGAACACATGATGCTGACACATCATTACGAACCGGAATATGGAAGTCCTAAGAAGCCGCTGTTCCCTGAAGCAGAAATGCTCCATTATCTTGACATGATTGATGCAAAGATGTTTGATATGAAGGAGGCACTGGATAAGACGGAACCAGGCGAATTCAGCGACAGAGTGTGGACGCTTGACAACAGGACACTTTACAAGACAACACTCTAAATGCAAATGATATTTTGAGATGACAGGCAGGACAGGGAAGAATGCTGACGGAATATAAGGGAACTATAGTAGACATAATCTTTCATAATAAAGAAAATGGATATACAGTTGCTGTATTGGAAACTGAGCTGGAGGCAATTACCGTTGTTGGAATACTTCCGGCAGCAGGTGTTGGCAGAGCTTATACACTTCGAGGTGAGTTCAAGGAGCACCCTATATATGGGGAACAGTTTGCAATTAAAGAATGGAGTGAGGAACTGCCTTCGTCAAAGGACGGAATAAGAGAATTCCTTGCGTCGGGAGTGATGAAGGGTATCGGCAAAAAGACTGCGAGGCTTATTGTGAATCACTTTGGTGATAAGACACTGGACATTATCAGCGAAAGTCCGGAAAGACTGGTTGAAATTTCGGGAATAGGACCCAAGACCGCGGCTAAGATTGCAGAATCCTTCAAAACACATAGAGACTTCGCTAATGTTACACTGTACCTTCAAAATTATGGAATAAACTCAAACTATGCTATGAAACTTTATCAGGTTTATGGCGAAGATACGATTGCTGCAGTGGAGGAAAATCCATACAGACTTGTAGATGATATATTCGGCATAGGCTTCAAAAAAGCCGATGCAATCGCGCGTAAGATAGGTATTGCACCTGATGATGAATTCAGGGTTGCTAGCGGAATAAGGTTTACATTATCCTATTTTGCAGGAGAAGGCAGTACATATCTTCCGAAAAATGTGCTGTGTGAGAAAGCAGGAAGCCTTCTGGAATTGCCAGTTAAAGATATAGAAGACGTTCTGATGGTAATGGCCTTTGATGGCACTGTACATCTAGAAAACATGAACGAACGTGTCAATGTGTATCTGATGCCATACTATATGGCAGAGCAAAATGTGTGCAAGTGCATTGCGGCACTTAATTCCGCAGGATTGAAACCTATAACGGGAGCACCCGAGAGCATGATTGCGGCATCGGAGAAGGAATCGGGAATTCTGCTTTCGGAACAGCAAAAGCGAGCGGTTCTTCTATCTCTTAGCGCAGGAGTATCGGTAATTACCGGGGGGCCCGGAACAGGTAAAACTACCATAATAAATTCGATTATAAACATATTGGAGAGTAGCGGTCATAAGGTGGCCATTGCGGCGCCAACAGGTCGCGCAGCCAAGAGAATCACAGAAACTTCGGGACATTACGCATCCACAATTCACAGGCTTTTGGATTATTATTTCTCAGAAGACGAGAATATGATGAGATTCGGTTACAATGCCGACGAGCCTTTGGACTATGATGCGATAATAGTAGATGAGGCTTCGATGATAGATCTGATGCTGATTAACGGGCTTGTAAGTGCAATAAGGCCGGGAACCAGATTTATTCTGGTGGGCGATGCGGATCAGCTACCGTCGGTGGGAGCAGGCAATGTGCTTAAGGACATTATAGACAGCGAATATGTACTGGCTACAAAGCTTACTGAAATTTTCCGGCAGGCGCAGGAAAGCATGATTGTTGTCAATGCTCATAGGATAAACAGAGGAGAATACCCAGATTTAAATGCCAGCGATAAGGATTTCTTTATGCTGATGCGCAGCAAAGAAAGAGAAATGCTGGACACTGTCAAGGAACTGTGCACAAGCAGATTGCCGAGTTATTACAAGGGCATATCACCAATAGCGGACATACAGGTTCTGACACCTGTGCGCAAAGGCCTGCTGGGTTGTGTCAATATGAACACGGAGCTTCAGAGTGTTCTTAATCCACCTTCACCAGAATTGAAGGAGAAAAGCCACGGAGAAAGGATATTCCGAGAAGGCGATAAGGTGATGCAGATTAGGAACAACTATCAGCTTAAGTGGAAAAACAGACGGGATTTCACTGAGGGCGAGGGTGTCTTTAACGGTGATGTGGGATTTGTTGACACTATTGATACTGAATTTAATGAAGTTACGGTCATATATGATGATATAAGATACGTTACATACAATTTCAATCAGCTTGATGAGCTGGAACTTGCATATGCAGTGACTGTCCACAAAAGTCAGGGTAGCGAGTTTCCGATTGTAATAATGCCAATCAGCTGGTTTCCACCGATTCTCGCCACGCGAAATCTGCTTTATACTGCAGTTACCCGAGGCAAGAGGGCTGTTGTTCTGGTTGGTTCTGAGAACAAGCTTAAGGGCATGGTTGATAACGACAGAATCAGTCAAAGGTATTCCGGACTTGGAATGAGACTTGGCAGATTGCTGCAGATGGGTGTATGAAGATCCGTCGGATTCATTGGGACATTTATGGGTAAAAGGAGCGTTCAGTTTCCTTGTCAGGGGGGAGACTGGAGGAATAATTGGGAAGTTTTAGTAAAATGTGGGAACTTCTTATGGAGTCTATATTCCCGTCAAATATTTATTGCATATCGTGCGGGAGCATGATTACAAGAGACAGAGCTTACTCTCTTTGTGACAGATGTATGGGAGATATACACTGGATTACAGGGAAAAGCTGCAACGTTTGTGGCAAGGAACTAAATGAAGAATATCTCGGGAGCATATGCTACAACTGCATGAATCGGGAGCACTATTTTGGCAGGGGTATAAGCTGCATGACTTACGGGCTTCTTGAAAGGCAGATGATTCTGGATTTAAAATATAACGGTAAAGGATATGTTGGTATCGCTTTTGGAGAAATCATGGCCGACCGCCTGGCTGTGGAGGAACTGGAAACAGATATTATCATTCCGGTGCCGATTAATAGGGAAAGAAAGAAAAAGCGGGGATATAATCAAGTGCAGATAATGGGCGCAGAATTGAGCCGTTTATCGGGTATCCCCATGATATATGATGCGCTTGTAAGACAAAAGAATACTAGACTTCTGAGGAGCATGAATCCTTTGGAGCGTGAAAGTGCAATGAAAGGGGCTTTTGAAGTTCCTGACAGTAAGGTAAAATACATACAGGGAAAACATATTCTGCTCATTGATGATATTATGACGACAGGTGCAACCCTTGATGCGTGTTCTAAGGAACTCCTTAACAAAGGTGCGAGAGAAGTTTATGTGATAACTCTGGCATCAGGTGGTAACAGGAAACCGTCTGATGTCTGAAGCGACACATAAGCAGGACAGGTTATCAGAAAAGTTGCAGAATGTGTTCATGACTCAGGTCTGTGGTTGAAAGGCCATGCCAGCTACGGGCAAAGGGCTCCACGTAAGCTGATCCGCAAGGCGGCAGTGATCATGGCGTAGTTTAGAAGTAAGTCCTCCGGAAAATCCGGGTTTAGGCAAGTGTGGGGGCAAAGACCAGGTCAGCTGAGTCATGAGCAGATTCTGTTGAGATTTTGATTTATCTGTGATAAAATTTAGAAAAGCACAATAAGGAGGTAATACTATGAGAACAATAATTACCGGCAAGAACTATACTCCTAGCGAAAAGCTTAAGGAAACTATCGAGAAGAAATTTCAGAAGCTTGACAAATATTTCTCGGACGAAATTACAGGTAATGTAATGGTAATCAGAGAGAAGAGCGACTACAAGGTAGAAGCTACAATCAATGCCAAGGGAACTATTTTCCGTGCTGAAGTCAAGTCTCAGGATCCTTATGACTGCGTTGACAGGTCCATAGAGAAACTGTCAAAGCAGATGTCTAAATTCAAATCAAAGCTGCAGAAGAGATACAAGGGTCAGAAGGATTTCGCCTTTGCAGAACTTCCTGAAATCGAAGATGAGAAGGAAGAACTCAATGTAGTTAAGAAGAAGAAATTCGAGCTTGTACCAATGACTGTCGATGAAGCCATCGTTCAGATGGAACTTCTGACACACAGCTTCTATGTATTCCTTAACATGGAGAGCGACACCGTAAATGTGGTCTACAAGAGAGATGATAATGATTACGGTGTATTGGAGACAGTTTACTAGAAACAGGAGCTGCATATAACTGAATATTTTTGTAAGGCGGAGTTTCATCCGCCTTTTTTATTGAAATGAAGAGAGCATTTCGGTAAAATAATATTGTATATGTATTTTTTAGGAGATTATTGTGAAAAATTATTTTTATGATGCATTCTATAACGCTTTTTATGGAATAAACGTTATGGATATAATAGATATTCTTATTGTGGCATTTATTGTTTACAAAGTGCTGGGATTTATACGCAAAACAGGTGCGCAACAGCTTCTTCAGGGGATTGCGATACTTGTCGTTGCAGTAATTCTGTCAGATCTTTTGAATCTGCATACAGTCAACTGGCTGCTCAAGAGCATAGTTGCACTGGGTGCTGTTGCCATTCTGATTATTTTCCAGCCGGAATTGCGACGCGGTCTGGAATCTGTAGGAAGAAGCCAGCTTATTAACGGATCGGTGGGCAAGAAGAACAAAGAAGAAGGTAAGCGCATAGTTTCTGAGATAATTACGGCCATAGAAGGGTTTTCCAGAGACAGAACCGGTGCGCTTATTGTATTTGAAAAACAGGTATCCCTTAACGACATAGTCGAGAAGAGCGGTACTGTAATAGATGCGGAAATATCGGATCAGATACTTGGGAATATCTTTTATGAAGGCGCGCCTCTTCATGATGGTGCGGTAATTATCAGAGAAGGCAGGGTCTATGCAGCGGCATGCGTACTGCCACTTACTGCCCAGAAAGGTATTGCCAAGGAACTTGGAACAAGACACAGAGCGGCTCTTGGAATCACAGAGCATTCTGATGCACTTGTTCTGATTGTATCTGAAGAAACAGGAATAATTTCCATGGCACAGGATGGTGTAATGGAAAGATTTCTCGATCTTAAGACCGTAGAAAAAACGTTGCTTGCTCTATTCCTTAAACAGGACAACAGCGAAAATGCCAGCAGTCTGCGTGATGTAATGGGTAGGATAAGGAGGGATATAAATGCTTAGCAAGAAGCCGGTACTGATTATTCTATCTATAATGACAGCGATGTTCATGTGGGTATATGTTACAGGTAATGTGGACCCTGAAACAAAATCAAAGGTAAACCATATTGAAGTCAATCTGACAAATACAGATGAACTTGCCAATCAGGGGCTCGCAGTTGCAAACGGGGAAGACCTGACTACAGGAGTTATAATCACAGGCAAAAGATCCATAGTAAACAAAGTTAAATCAAATGGATTCACAGCCACAGTCGACGTGGGTAAGGCAAAGAAAGGTGAAAACCAGCTGCCGGTTGAATTCGAAACACCTGCAGGTGTAAGTATTGATGATTCTACAGAGGCAACCGTCACAGTCAATGTTGAAGACAGAATACGCAAAAGCGTGCCAGTAAAAATTGTATTCAAAGATAAGAAGGATAGTGTCCGTGAGCCTTGGGCAACGGAAGTGTGGCCGAACAACATAACTGTATACGGTGCTGAGAGTGTTGTAAAACGAGTTGCAGAAATAAACGCTGACATAGAAAGCAGAAATGTGGAAACTGCAGCAAAGAATGTTAAGGCCGATGTTTTCGCAGTAGATACGTCAGGAACCGAGATTAAAGGTCTTGCATATGATAAGGAATATGTTATGGCAACAGTTCAGCTTCTGGAGCGTAAGGAAGTGAAAGTTAACGTCAAAGGCAAGAATCTGGACAGCAAGTACCGAGTGGATAAAGTATCTGGTGTAGATACCGTAACGATACTGGGAACTCAAAGAGTTCTTAAGAAAGTCAATTCAATAGATGCATATGCAGACCTTTCAGACATTGAAAGCGGAGGACTGGCAACTGTAAGTGTCACACCAGAGCTGCCTTATGGGGTGTATTTGCCGGGTGAACTTAAGAGCAAAGCCAAGATAACAATAAAGGTGGCAGATTAGGACTACATATTTTAAATAAGTATTGAGTTATAGGAGATTAATAAGACAGGAAGTATAGGAGAAAAAATGGGAAGATTATTCGGAACAGATGGTGTGAGAGGAGTTGCGAACTCAGAACTTACGCCGGAACTGGCATTTAAACTGGGAAGAGCAGGAGCATATGTGCTTAGCAGAGACAATGCAAGGCCTGTATTTATCATAGGAAAGGACACCAGACTGTCAGGGGACATGCTGGAAGATGCAATCAGTGCGGGAATCCTTTCAGTAGGAGGAAATGTTATCAAGGTGGGCATTCTCCCGACACCGGCAGTGGCACATCTTGTAAGAGCCTATGGAGCAGACGCAGGAGTAGTAATATCAGCGTCTCACAATCCTTTTGAGTACAACGGAATCAAATTCTTCAAGTGGGATGGGTTCAAACTGGATGATGATGTTGAAGATGAAATCGAAGACATTATCCTCAGAGACAGAGATATAAGCAGTGACATCGTAGGCGATAAACTGGGCAAGGTTATTGAAGCCGACAATGATGCACTGGAACTTTACGGAGATTATCTCAAGTCAACGATTGATGTGGATATCAGAGGTAAGAAGCTGGTGCTTGATTGTGCTAATGGAGCATCATACAAAGTTGCAGAGAAGGTTTACACAGAGCTGGGAGCTCAGGTTATGGTAATCGGTAATGAACCTGATGGCACTAACATCAATGACAAGTGTGGTTCCACTCATCCGGAAGGCCTGCAGGAAGCTGTACTAAGATACGGCGCAGAGCTTGGAATGGCCTATGATGGGGATGCAGACAGGCTTATAGCTGTTGACGAAAAGGGCAGAATTATAGACGGAGACAAGCTCATATGCATTTGTGCCAAAATGATGGCTGACAGAGGAGAATTGGCTCATAACCTTGTTACAGCAACTGTAATGAGCAATATAGGATTCCACAAATACATCGAATCAATGGGATGCAAGGTGGAAGTAACAGGTGTAGGGGACAGATATGTCCTTGAAAGTATGCTTAAGACAGGCGGACAGATTGGCGGAGAACAGTCGGGACATATTATTTTCAGAAATCACAGCACGACAGGAGACGGTATCCTTTCGTCACTTCAGCTGCTGCAGGCTGTAATAATGTCTGGACGTAAGGCTTCGGAGCTGTCAGATGAAATTGAGATTTTCCCTCAGGTTCTCAAAAACGCAAGAGTCAAGAATGAGAACAAGAATAAATATGAGAGCGATCCGGATATACAGAACGCAATCAAAAAAATTGAAAAATACATGGAAGGATTGGGAAGAGTACTTATAAGGCCATCAGGTACAGAGCCTCTTGTTCGCGTAATGATAGAGGGACAGGATATTAAACAGATTACCGAGATGGCAGAAAAGCTGGCGATTCTAATTACAAAGAGATTCGGATAATCAGCAGAAGGGAGTTGATATAAAATGTGTGGTATTGTTGGGTTCGCAGGAAAAGACGGAGCAAAGGAAAAGGTTATAGACGGACTTAAGCGTCTAGAATACAGAGGCTACGATTCTGCGGGAATAGCACTTCCAATAAACGGGAAGATTGAAATAAGAAAACACGTGGGAGAGATTGCAAATCTCGAGAAGATTATTCAGGACGATGACTTTGACAGTTCAATAGGCATCGGACATACCAGATGGGCAACTCACGGAGCACCATCCGATGTTAATTCACATCCTCATGCCAATAGAGATAATTCTATCGCAATTGTTCATAATGGTATTATCGAAAACTACATCGAACTCAAGGCATGGCTGAGTTCGGATTACGGTATTAAATTCAAGTCAGATACAGACTCAGAGGTAATAGCTCACCTTATTGGAATATATTATGACGGAGACCTGCATCAGGCAGTTAATAAGGCTGTAGAACAGATGAGAGGTGCATATGCTATTGCGGCAATAGCAGCAGATGAGCCTGACAAAATCGTTGCAGTGAGAAAGGATGCTCCTTTGGTGGCAGGTCAGGGAGACGGCTTTAATTTCATAGCTTCCGATATTCCGGCAATGCTCAAATACGTTAGAAGCGTGTATTTCATTGAAAATAATGAAACTGTAGTTCTTACCAAGGACAGCATCAGAATTTACAATGAAGAGGGCAAAATTGTCAAGAGAGAGCTTTATCATGTGTCATGGAATGCTGATGCCGCCGAAAAGGACGGATATGATCATTTCATGATGAAGGAGATTCACGAACAGCCTAAGGCAATAGAAGAGACTCTTGTAAGAAGACTAAATCCGGATGATTCTATTAATCTCGATGGAATATCCATGACAAAAGAGGACTTGGAACAGTTTAACAAGATTTATATTGTGGCATGCGGTACGGCATATCATGCAGGCCTTGTAGGCAAGTTGACCATCGAAAGAATGGCAGCAATTCCTGTTGAGGTGGACGTGGCATCAGAGTTCAGATACAGAGAGCCGTTCATTGATGATAAGACCCTGTTCATTGCAATAAGTCAGTCAGGAGAAACTCTTGATACGCTTGAAGCACTCAGAGAGGCTAAGAAAAAGGGTGCCAGAGTGCTATCGGTAGTTAATGTTGTTGGAAGCTCAGTGGCGAGGGAGTCTGACGATGTATTTTATACATGGGCAGGTCCTGAAATTGCAGTGGCATCAACAAAGGCATATACTACCCAGCTTATCTGTATGTATCTGATTGCTCTCTATATGGGCAGAACCAAGGGGCTTGTTGATGATACAAGGTATGAAAGCATTCTGTCAGAGCTTAAGGCGCTGCCGGCCAAGGTTGAGAGCATTCTTAACAACAAGAAGAAGATAGAGTCTATTGCGAGAAAGTATTACAAGCGCGAAAAAGTTTTCTTCGTTGGAAGAGGACTTGATTCAGGGGTTTCTTTTGAAGGATCGCTGAAGCTTAAGGAAATTTCATATATTAATTCATTTGCAATAGCAGCAGGAGAGCTGAAACACGGAACCATAGCTCTAATGGAAGAGGATGCACTGGTATTTGCTTTGGCAACTCAGGACTTCCTTTATGAGAAGATGGTTTCCAATGTTAAGGAGATTGCAGCAAGAGGAGCACGTATTATAGGTGTTGCCAAAGAAGGCAGGAAGGAACTGGCTGAGATAACCGATGAAGTCATTTACATACCTGAGGCAGACGACATAGTTACACCGGTACTTGCAGTAGTTCCTTTGCAACTGTTCGCGTATTATGTAGCCAAGGAAAGAGGCTGCAACATAGATAAACCGAAGAATCTTGCAAAATCCGTTACAGTTGAGTAGATTTATTGGGTGGCATAGAGCCACCCTTTTATTAGAAAAAAGTTAAAAGAACAGAGTTGAGGAAACAAATGACAGAATACGAAATTAGAGACCTGAAGCTGGCACCTTCAGGACATACCAAAATCCAGTGGGTCAAAGACAACATGCCGCTTTTGAGAGGGCTTGAAGAAGAGTTCATAAGGACAAGACCTTTTCAGAACCTTAAGATAAGTTTGAGTGTTCATCTTGAAGCCAAGACTGCATACCTTTGCAAGGTACTTGCGGCAGGCGGAGCCAAAATGTCAGTAACCGGCAGTAATTCGCTGTCCACTCAGGACGATATTGCAGCAGCTCTCGTAGAGTGTGGCTTGAATGTGTATGCATTTCATGGGGCAACTGATGAGGAATATAGCAGACATATAGAGATGTGTCTTGAACATAAGCCAAACATTATTATAGATGACGGCGGTGACCTAGTAGGTATGGTTCATGACAACAGACCGGACCTTGCTGAAGAGGTTATGGGTGGATGCGAGGAAACAACTACAGGTGTTATCCGTCTTAAGGCCATGGAGAAGGCAGGAATACTTAAGTTCCCTATGGTAGCTGTCAACGATGCTGACTGTAAGCATCTCTTTGATAACAGATACGGCACAGGTCAGTCTGTATGGGACAGCATAATGAGAAATACAAATCTTATTATTGCTTCCAAAACTGTGGTTGTCGTTGGATATGGCTGGTGTGGCAGAGGCATTGCCATGAGGGCTGCAGCGATGGGTGCCAGAGTAATCGTAACAGAAATTAATCCAGTCAAAGCCATGGAGGCCAAAATGGATGGTTACGATGTAATGACAATGGCTAAGGCAGCACCTTTGGGAGACTTTTTCGTGACGGCAACAGGATGCAAGCATACAATAACTGTCGATCATATGAAAAGCATGAAGGATAAGGCGATTCTTGCCAATGCAGGTCACTTCAATGTTGAAATTGATATGGCAGGCCTTGAGGACGCAGCTGTTTCCGTCAGAGAAACGAGAGACAACATTATGGGCTATGAACTTCCGGGTGGCAAAATCATCAATGTAATTGCTGAGGGGAAGCTGGTAAATATAGCAGCAGCTGACGGACACCCGGCAGAAATTATGGATTTGAGCTTCGCTGTTCAGGCCATGTCGGCACTATATATCAAAGAAAATTATGAAAAACTGGAAAACAAGGTTGTCGATGTTTCCAGTGAAATCGATGATATAATTGCGAGAAGACGACTTGAAGCCTGGGGAATCCAGATAGACGAGCTGACAAAAGACCAGGAAGAATACCTTAGTAGCTGGCAGGTTTAAAAAACAATCAAACAGGGAGCACATCATAAAAGCTTATGACGTGCTCCCTGTTGTTATATTCTAATTGCTATTATCTGTTAAACAGCCACTTAGACAATCAGCGCTTTGATACGTTCGATTGTTCTTTCTTCGCCGAGAATCTGCTGAATTTCCCAAACGTCAGGAGACTGACTTCTTCCCATTATGGCGATTCTGATAACCTCACTTACATGACCGACATGTCCCTTGTAATCATCCGGATTCTTTTTATAATCCTTAGGTCTGAGGGCATATCCCATGCTGTCTGCAATCTGGCGAATTTTCTCAAACCACTGACTCTGATCATCGCTATGGTCATAGGTTTCAAGATATTTTGTAAGAATCTCTGCAGCATCCTCATCACTTACATTTTCAGGGATGGTATCCTCAATTTTGAAATAATCGTCATAAAAGTAGCTGATGAAGTCAAAAATCTGCTTAGCATAGATCAGATCCTTACGCGGCTTCTTGCCGTCTCTTCCCAAATCCAGTATGCGTGTGAGATATTCTCGGTCACTTTCGAAAAGTGGCAGAAGCTCCGGCCTGAACTCGCCCGCCCAGCTGATCATAAATGAAGCCAAATCCTCTGCTGGAATCTTAAGGAGTACATCCTTTGAAACATCATTCAGTTTGTTAAGGTCGAAGAGTGCGCCGCCGCTGCTCATCTTTTCTGTAGTAAAGCTGAACTCATCGGCAGGAGTATCAGGATTGGCAATTCGCCATTCTTCAAAATTGGAATTAAGGATGGTCAGCAGATATTCCTTAACTGCCTGAGGGTGGTAGCCTTCATTTCTATAGTAGTCCAGAGAAAGTTCAGGATCCTTACGCTTGCTCAGCTTGCGCTTGTTGCCGTTCTCATCATCGATTTTCATGAGTACAGCGGTGTGGCAGTAGGTAGGTGGTTCCCATCCCATCTTCTCGAAAAGTTCCACGTGAATAGGGAGAGACATGAGCCATTCCTCACCACGAACCACATGAGTTGTCCTCATGAGATGGTCATCCACAACATGAGCAAAGTGATATGTAGGAATGCCAGTAGCTTTGAGAATGACTACATCCTGGAAGTTTTCGGGCATTGATACAGTGCCGCGAATGGCATCTTCAATTTCTATGTATCTGAGTTCATCGGAAGGCAAATTACCCTCACCAGTTGACTTAAGTCTTATTACATAAGGCTTACCTTCATCGATATATGATTCAATTTCTTCGTAGGTGAGATTGCGGCTCTTTTGAGCATATTCTCCATATATGCCGGTAGTTAATTTGGCAGCCTCCTGTGCGGCTCTGATTTCGGCAAGCTCATCCTCTGTAAGGAAGCATGGGTATGCTTTGCCTTCGCTGACAAGTCTTTTGACAAAGCACTGGTATATTTCGCCCCTGTGACTTTGATAATAAGGACCATAGTTTCCTGAATCACCGTTTTCTGTTGCGCCTTCATCAAAGTTTATGCCGAAGAAGCGAAGAGAAGAAATTACTGTCTCTACAGCACCTTCAACGTATCTTTTGTCGTCAGTATCCTCAATCCTGAGGAAAAATGTGCCGGAAGACTGATGAGCCAGACGCTCGTCAATAAGCGCGCCATAGAGGTTACCCAAATGAATGAAGCCTGTTGGACTTGGACCAAGACGTGTTACCTTAGCCCCTTCAGGCAAATCACGGACAGGGTATAAATCCTCGTAATATTCCGGTGTTTTATCTATTGAAGGGAACAAAAGTTCCGCGAGTTTCTGATAATCCATAACTGTGTCAGTCATTAAGACTGCTCCTTTCTTTAATAATACGGTTGATTGCCGGTTAGCAAACATCTATGATATTTTATCAGCAAATCTTTAGCAAATCAACGTTGGGAAGGATTTAAGGAGTATTCTTTTGAGATAGATCAGCATCAGGTGGTAAGCCCGACTTTTTCGCAGAGGTAGGAGATGGGACATCTGTCGCATGCGGGATTTCTGGCACTACAGCAGTTGCGTCCGTGAAAAATGAAAAGATGATGGAATCTTGTCCAGCTGTCTTCGGGCAGAACCTTCATGAGTGCAAGCTCGGTTTTGAGTACATTGTTTTCATTTACTATGCCGATTCTGTTTGTTACGCGAAAAACGTGAGTGTCAACAGCAATGCGCTGCTCCCCGAAGCCTTCGGCAAGAACTACGTTAGCTGTTTTGCGACCAACACCGGGAAGGGTTACAAGTTTATCGTATTCACCGGGAATCTGACCGTCATAATCCTCTATCAGTTTTTTTGCCAGTGCTATGATGTTTCTTGACTTGGTTCTGTACATTCCTATGGTTTTGATTAGTGGAATTATGTCGTCCTCATCAGCCTTGGCAAGAGCTTCCGGAGTGGGAAATTTCCTGAATAATCCGGGGGTTACTTTGTTCACGCTTTTGTCAGTTGTCTGGGCGGAGAGAGCCACTGCAATGGTTAACTGAAAGGTGTTTTCGTGGTCGAGTGCACAGCCGGCATCGGGATATGCTGTATTAAGATTATTTAAAATTTCCTGTAGTTTTTTCTCTGAAAAAGCCATATTGCCTCCTTTTAATGCATCTATTATATAAATATGTAGGGAAAAAGTAAATATTTAACGAAAGTTAAAAATATTTAAAAAAAACATAGATGTACAAAAACACGCAAAACCAGTATTTGCAAGGGGTGGAAAACATGCAAATTCATAATTGTCAGAATATAAACAAAAAACCGAAAAAAATTGGTTACATTTTCAGAAAATTAAGGTATAATTAAGACTGTAATAATTATACTTTATTTCTTATATGGAGGTGTTTTATGTCAACGTATACACAGGTTGAAAGAAACGGGCTCTTTGAATTATCAGAATCAGCTCGTGCGGAACTGACTTCATCAAAATACTTTAATGAAGACCTTTCCCCAACAACAGTTGCAGAAAGAACATGGACAACATACAGTATCACAATGCTGTGGGTTGGAATGTCAATCTGTATTCCATCATTATCACTGGCATCAGGTCTGATTACTATGGGTGTATCACCTTGGCTTTCAGTACTGAACGTAGCTCTTGGTAATATCATCATCCTCGTTCCAATTCAGTTAAACTCACAGATTGGTACTAAGTATGGTATTCCATTCCCGCTCTTTGCAAGACTGACATTCGGTAGTGCAGGTGCACAGCTTCCGGCTCTGCTGAGAGCATTCACAGCTTGCGGATGGACATCAGTACAGGCATGGGTAGGCGGCGGTGCCGTTGGTGCTATGATTGGATGTTTCGCTAGCAAGTTTGCAGATGCAACATGGTCTATTGGTCTCCCTTCATGGGGCGGCATTCAGACAGTAGGTGTTTCACAGTTCATCGGTTATGTGATCTTCATTATTTTCATCGGTTGGGTTGCATACAATGGTATTGAACAGATTAAGTGGATACAGAACATCGGTGGTCCACTGCTTATCGCAGTAATGCTCGCACTGCTCATTTGGTCTAAGTCAATCGTTCCTGAAGGTGCAGGAGGTGTAATGGCACAGGGTAATGACTATACTCTTATCAATCAGAACGGCGGTATGGCACTGGTTTACATGTCAGGACTTATGGGTAACATCGCATTCTGGGCTACAATGGCACTTAATATTCCTGACTTCTCAAGATATGCTAAGTCACAGTCAGCTCAGTTCAGAGGACAGATGTTAGGTATGCCTCTTCCAATGGCATTCTGTGCATTCGTTGGTGCTTACTATGCTCAGGCAACTAAGCTGGCATTCGGCGAAGCAATGTTCGACCCAACAGGCGTACTTTATGCACTGGATAACAAGATCGTTGTATTTGTAGCTGCTATTGGTACAATTGCTGCTACAGTAACAACTTGCGTAGCTGCTAACGTAGTTGCTCCTGCAAACGGATTCTCTAACCTTAAGCCGACCAAGATTTCTTACAAGAAGGGTGTAGTTATCACTATATGTATCGCATTCTTCATCCTGCAGGCATGGTGGATTTATGGTTCAGGTTCAGCTTACTTCGTATGGATGAACGCATACGGTACTATCCTGGCTCCTATCGCTGCTATCTTTATCGCTGACTACTTCGTTGTTAAGAAGAGAAGAGTTGATGTTGCTGACCTGTTCAAGGGAAATGATGGTAGATACTGGTACTCAGGTGGTATTAACTGGGCTGCAATCATTGCATGGTTCGCCGCATTCATATTACCACTCCTCACTTACTTCGGAGTATCCGGTTCATTCTTAGTATTCATTAACTCAATCAACTACATTTGGTCATTCGTAGTAGGATTTATACTCTACATAATCCTTATGAAGACAAGCCTGGCTGGAAACTCATACGTAACAGAAGAAGAACACGAACAGTTTACAGAGGTGCAGTAGTTCAAAACATATGATAAAGTCTTAAATTGTATTAAATAACTTTATAATAAAAATAGCAGGAGCCTTTGTGACCCAAAGGCTTCTGCTATTACAGAAACTTTCACTAAAGGAGGCAATAAGTTATGGATTTATTAATTAAAGGCGGAAAAGTCGTAACAGCTACAAGTACAATCAAAGCTGATGTTGCCGTATCAAAAGGCAAAATCACAGCAATTGGTGCTAACTTAAAGGCTGAAAAGGGAACTGAAGTTATTGATGCTAAAGGTAAGCTGATTCTCCCTGGTGCTATTGATGGACATACTCATCTGGCTATGCCTTTCGGTGGTACAATTGCTACTGATGATTACTTCACAGGAACAAGAGCTGCTGTATGTGGTGGTACTACTACAGTATTCGACTTCGTTCTTCAGGGCGTAGGCGAAACAATGGATGCTGCTCTTGACAGAAGAGATGCTATCTGCCAGGCAGACGGTCCTGCAGGTGACTACTCATACCACATCGGTGTTGGTGATGTTACTACTCCTGAAATGCTGGCATCAATGGATGAATGCGTTAAGAGAGGTGTTACATCATTCAAGGTATTCATGGTATATGACTTCGGTGTAGACGATGGTCAGTTCTATGAAACTCTGCAGCATGCAGCTAAGATTGGCGCACTCGTAGGTGTACACGCTGAAAACAACGATGTAAACAAGGCTCTCATTAAGAAGTACCTTGCAGAAGGTAAGACAAGTGCTTGGTGGCACTACATGTCAAAGAACGAAGATGTTGCAGGCGAAGCCGACGTAAGAGCTATCAACCTGGCTAAGATGGCAGGTGCTGCTCTGTACATTGTACACCTTGACAACAAGCAGGGTGTTGAAGCTGTAGCAGACGCAAGAGCAGAAGGATATCCAATCTTCGCAGAAACTTGCCCACAGTACCTGGCATTAACAAACGACGTTTACAAGGATGAGGATAAGGGATTCCCTAAGAAGTATGCTGATCTGGGACTCAGACCAAGAGACTTCGTATGCTCACCTCCAATGAAGGGCAAGGCTTCACAGGATGCACTGTGGAACGGAATCAACAACGGTACAGTAAGTACACTTGCTACTGACCACTGCCCATTCCTCCAGTCAGAAAAGGATTGGGGAATTACTAAGAAGGATGGAACTGCTGGAGACTTCACAACTATTCCTAATGGTTGCGCAGGTATCGAAAATATGTATCCATACATTCTGTCAGAAGCTAACAAGGGTAAGACTACATTTGAAAGAGCAGTTGCAATTTCAGCTACTAACCCTGCTAAACTCTTCGGTATCGATGACAGAAAGGGTTCAATCGAAGTTGGTAAGGACGCTGATATCGTTATCTACGATCCTAAGAAGAAGTTCGTTGTTAAGAACGCTGAAAACCAGCACGGTGCACTGGATCACACTGTTTGGGAAAACGTTGAATTCAAGGGATATCCTGAAGCAGTATACCTTAGAGGTAAGCTGGTATTTGACGGTGTTGATTATGTTGGTCAGAAGGGTGACGGACAGTTCGTTAAGTGTAACAAGATTAAGTTCACTGGTCCTGAATTCTAAAAATATCATTAATGGAATTGAGAGTCGCAAATGCGGCTCTCTTTTTTATGTAAATTTTGCATATTACGATAAAGAGGGTTATGCTTATTAGCTTTCGGTTGAGCAATTATTCAACCGAAATTCGTCGAAAGTATTGACAGTTGCATAATGGTTCAACTATAATAAGGATAACAGTTGAAGAATCATTCAACTGTTATCAGAAATATTAGGAGGAGCAGCATGGTAATGAAGGATAATGCATGGGATTATCAGGGCAGTAAATGTGACTGCGAGGTTATGCATGGAGATACGATTGAGTTTGTTAAGGTCAGTATTGCAAGTCAGCAGGAACTTGAATCAATGTCTAAGTTGCTGAAGGTGTTTGGTGACGGCACAAGGATCAGAATTTTGAATGCCCTGGAATGTCATGAAATGTGCGTTTGTGATTTGGCAGTGCTATTTGACATGACTAAATCGGCAATATCCCATCAGCTCAAGGTGCTTCGGGATAATAATCTGGTCAAATTTGAAAAGAAAGGAAAGCACGCCTATTATTCATTGGCAGATGAACATGTCAAGGAGATACTGGACGTTGCGCTGGACCATATCAATGAATAGCAACATTAAAGAGAAAACGTATATAATAGCTGGTCTGGATTGTGCCAACTGTGCAGCAAAAATGGAATCAAGAATTTCTCAAATTCCTCAGATTGATGACGTTTCCATTACTTTTGCCACAAGACAGCTCAGAGTAAAATCAGAATCGCCAGATGAGCTTATACCTGAAATGGAAAGAATATGTCAGAGCATAGACAGCCAGGTAAGCATTGAGCGAAAGCCCGAAAAGAGAGAAACCACAAAGGAAATGGGAAGCTTTTTTCAAAATTACAAAGAGGAACTGATCGCCATATCTATAGGCGTAATATTGTTTGTAGCAGGCATGGCTTTACATCATTCGCTTTTGGCTGATTCTCCGGCAGTAATGATAGTATTCCTGACAGGTTACCTGGTTCTGGGATGGCAGGTGCTTCGTGAGGCCGCTGAGAATATAATGAAAGGACAGGTCTTTGACGAGAATTTCCTAATGGCTATTGCTACAATTGCGGCATTTGCCATAGGCGACGCTGCTGAAGGCGTTGGAGTCATGCTTTTTTACAGAATCGGGGAGCTTTTTGAACATGTGGCAGTTGAGCGAAGTCGTTCCCAGATAATGGGAGCCGTGGATATGCGACCTGAGACAGTAAACCTTGTAAGAGGAAGCAGTGTGGTTGAGATTCCGGCAGAGGAGGCTCTGGTGGGGGATGTGCTTCTCGTACGTCCGGGAGACAGAATTCCTCTTGATGGTGTTGTAATCGAAGGTACAAGCCGTATAGATACATCGCCGGTAACGGGAGAACCGGTGCCTGTAAGCGTAGGACCTGACAGTCAAGTGATTTCAGGATGCATTAATGAAGAGGGACTTATCAAAATAAAAGTAGAGAAGGCTCTAGAAGAATCAATGGTAACGAGAATTCTTGATTCTGTAGAAAATGCTGCTGCAGGCAAGCCTCGAATTGACAGGTTTATCACAAGGTTCGCCAGGGTATATACTCCTATAGTTGTAGGACTTGCAGTTGTTATTGCAATTGTTCCGTCTATAATAACAGGCGAATGGAATTATTGGAGTACAGCAGGAATTACATTTCTTGTAATAAGCTGTCCGTGTGCTCTTGTGATAAGTGTTCCTCTGGCATTTTTCGCAGGAATCGGAGCGGGATCGAAACTGGGAATACTTTTCAAGGGTGGAGCAAGCATAGAAGCTCTCAAAAATGTCAAGGCTGTAGTGATGGATAAGACGGGTACAGTGACAGAAGGAAATTTCGCCGTTCAGAAGGTCCAAACCGTCGATAATGTTATGGTCGAAAGGGTTCTGAGTATGGCGGGAACCTGTGAGGAAAACTCTACACATCCTATTGCCAGAAGCATTATGGATGAAATAAAGAAGCGAAATATTCGCATGGCAAAGGCTGCTTCAATTGAAGAAATCTCGGGGAACGGAGTCAGAGCGGAAACTGGAGGACGTGTGATTCTTTGTGGAAATTCCAAGCTGATGAATAAATTCGGGATTGATATTGAGGGTGTTGACTTGCCTGAGGCTATGACAATTGTCTTTGTAGCACTTGACGGCAAGCTGCTAGGTGCAATATGCATATCTGATACAGTTAAAGAAGATGCCTGCGAGGCAGTTGGTAAACTTAAGAGAACAGGTATAGTACCGGCAATGCTTACAGGGGATGTTAAAACAAGTGCCGAGTCTGTGGCGGCTACTGTTGGCATTGATAATGTTTATGCTCAGCTCATGCCGGAAGATAAGCTGAAAAAACTTGGAGAACTGAGGGATGAGTACGGAGCCGTAATGTTTGTAGGCGACGGAATAAATGACGCCCCTGTTCTGGCAGGCGCAGATGTGGGTGCTGCCATGGGAAGCGGTGCAGATGCCGCTATAGAGGCAGCAGATGTGGTCTTCATGAATTCGTCGGTGGAAGCAATTAATCAGTCAATGGACATTGCCGGAACGACCGGAAGGATTGCGTGGCAGAATGTAATATTCGCATTAGCTGTAAAACTTATTGTTATGATTATTGGTATAATGGGATTTGCCAATATATGGGCGGCAGTATTTGCCGATACCGGTGTAGCTATGCTTTGCATTCTTAATTCCCTCAGAATTCTCTGGAAGAAGTTCTGAAATTAAATAGAGTGAACAGGTTAAACCTTCAATACATAATTAAAATGGGTTTTGTGCCGGAATTCCGGTTCAAAACCCATTTTAACGTTAATTGTTATTTTAAGTTACTCGTAAGTTACTGTCTATTGTGTTCGGATTTAATTCCTTCCGCAGCAGTGTTTGTACTTTTTGCCGCTGCCACATGGACAAGGATCATTTCTTCCTACTTTCTTTGGCTTAACAACAGTCTTGGAATTCTTGTATTTCTTAGCGATTTCTTTCATCTTTTCTTCGCCGAGAATGTTTTCCCACTGAGGCAGGCCATAGAGATAATCAGCTTCGGCGGCAATCATGTTGTAGAAAAGCTCCTCTGGAATGATTTCAATTTCAACGTCTGAATTTTCATCAAAATTTTCAAAATCGTTCTTGTTTACGATGCTGTCGTTGATTCCGTCAAGGAACCCTTCGAAGATTACAGGACGAACATCATACTTTGCAGCCAGTTCGCCTAGCTTTCCTGTAAGCTTGGCTGTCGGGTCATCGAGAATGCTGCTGTATATCTTGGTCTCTGCACTACTGTATTCATCCCAGAATTCAGGGAATGATTCTTCTGTCTGATTTTCGATTAAGTCTTTCCACTGTTCAAATAAAGTCACGAACATTACCTCCTGTTATTTCATAGCTGTTCTTGCGATTTCCATTACATCGCCCAGAACTGCACTGGCTGTTGGCAGTGGGCCTGCGCCTGGTCCGTAGAACATTAATTTGCCTACGAGATTTGCCTTGATATATACTGCATTGAATTCAGCGAGAACGCCTGCGAGAGGATGGTAAGTTCTGATATATGTAGGACGTACTTCATATTCCAGTTCACCGTCATCCTTGAGAGTTGCGTGAGCTATAAGTTTGATAACGCAGTCATTTTCTTTGGCTTCGGCAATCTTTTCCTGAGTGATTTCTGTGATTCCTGTAGTAGGAATATCATTAGGATGGATGTACTTGCCGAACATAAGAGCGATGAGAATACTCAGCTTGTTTGCAGCATCGATACCTTCTACATCAGCTGTAGGGTCTGCTTCTGCGAATCCCCTTTCTTGAGCGTCCTTGAGAGCTTCTTCGTATGAAATGCCTTCGGTACCCATCATGTGGAGAATGTAGTTGGTTGTACCATTAACAATGCCTAGAACCTCAGTGTACTTGTTGGCTCTTACTGTATCCTTAAGTGAAGTGAGAATAGGAATCGCACCGCCTACACTTGCTTCATAGTTAAATCTTACGTTATTTTTCTTGGCACATTCTGTAAGTCTTGGATAATTTGCTGCAACAGCGGCCTTGTTTGCAGTTACAACATGCTTGCCGTTGTTCATTGCAGTTTCAATGAAAGTTGCGGCAGGCTCAATGCCACCGAGAAGTTCGATAACGATATCTATCTCTGGATCGTTGAAAATGTCATCCGGATTCTGGGTGAACTTTTCGGCGGGCACTTCAATTCCTCTGTCTCTAGTAACGTCTTTCTCGAGAATCTTTACGATTTCAACTTTTGCATTGACGTTAGCTTCAATTTCTTCTCTGTTCATTTCCAGCGCCTTGTAAGTGCCGGTGCCTATATTACCCATACCGAGAAGGCCTATTTTAATTGTCTTCATAACGATTTCCCTCCATATTATCAAATATGAATAGATTATATACCAAAAGAAGATGTTTGTCTTGTAGTTTTTTATACTACCCGAAATGGAGTGAAAATGACGGCTCGGTTGACTTTTTTTGCGCGCAAAGTAAAATTGAATAAGACACAAGTTTTGGAGGAAAACTGAAATGACAATGCATGTAGTTTTGGTGGAGCCTGAGATACCACCGAATACCGGAAATATAGCACGAAGCTGTGCAGCAACAGGGACTGTACTGCATCTTGTGAAGCCTCTGGGATTTCGCATAGATGACAGGAGCCTTAAGCGGGCAGGACTTGATTATTGGGAATATGTGGATGTAAGGATTCATGACAGTCTGGAAGCTTTCATGGAGGAGTATCAGGGTCATACCATGTACCTTGCAACGACCAAGGGCGGTCATGTTTACACGGATATCAAATATAAGGACGAAGATATGATACTCTTTGGCAGAGAAACGGCAGGTCTTCCCAGGTGGTTCATAGATGAACATGAAGAGAATGCTGTCAGAATTCCAATGAGTAAGGACACGAGACTCAGGTCACTGAACCTTGCTAATTCCGTAAATATTATTCTTTTTGAGGCGTTGAGACAGCAGGGATTCCCTATGCTCAAATGACAGAATAAGAAATTCATAATGAAACGGATGGCTTTTGTGATATAATAAAAAGAGTGTCAATTGACAAAGAAGATATTAATCCTGAAAGGGTTGATATAATTGTCTTATGAGGAAAGACAGTGAAATACAATTTAAATTATTCATTATTTATTTTCATTAGTTTAGGAGGCTTAAAATGGGAATTAAAATTGGTATCAGCGGTTTCGGACGTATTTCGCGTGTTTGCATTCGTGCGGCCATGGATATGCCGGAGATTGAAATTGCGGGAATTAATGTAAGAAACGCAGATTTTGAATATATGGCATATATGCTGAAGTATGATACAGTATTCGGACGTTTTCCAAGAGAAGTCAAGGTTTATGAGGAAGGCCTTGTTATCGATGGAAAGAAAATCCCTGTATACAGCGAAAGCTTAGCTTCAAACATTCCATGGGGAGAATGCGGTGCAGAATATATTGTAGAAGGTACAGGAGCATACAACACAACAGAAAAGGCTCAGGTGCATATTGATCAGGGTGCTAAGAAGGTTATCATCACTGCACCTGCAAAGGACAAGGGAACACCTACATTCGTTATGGGTGTTAACCACAGAGAATACAACAAGGACATGAGCATCGTTTCAAATGCATCATGTACAACTAACTGTCTGGCCCCTCTTTGTAAGGTCGTTGAAGATAACTGGGGCATCGAGCAGGGTCTCATGTCAACAATTCACGCAGCAACTGCAAAGCAGAAGGTTGTAGATGCCAGATCACTTAAGGACTGGAGAACAGGACGTTCGGCATTCGGCAACATCATTCCTTCATCAACAGGTGCAGCTAAGGCGGTAGGTCTTGTAATTCCTTCACTTAACGGTAAGATGACAGGTATTTCATACAGAGTTCCTACTAACGATGTTTCTGTAATTGACCTTAACATTCAGCTTAAGAAGTCAGCAAGCTATGGAGAAATCTGCCGTACTATCAAGGAAGCTTCAGAATACGGCGACCTGGCAGGTGTTATTGAATATGTAGATGACGAAGTAGTATCAAGTGACTTCATCGGCGATCCTCATACATCAATTTTCGATGCAAGAGAAGGAATCCAGCTTAACGACAGATTCTTCAAGCTTATTGCATTCTACGATAATGAATTTGGTTATTCAGTTAAGGTACTTGAGCTGATAAAGCACATGTACGAAGTTGATAACGCGTAATTAGTGTATAAAATGATTGTGCGGTCTGCGATTTAAGTTGGCAGATCACGGTAGAGAAAGGAGATTCAGATGAAGAAGACTATCAGAGACATTGATGTCTCGGGCAAAAAAGTCCTGGTCAGATGTGATTTTAACGTGCCTATGAAGGACGGCAAAATTACGGATGATATCAGAATCACTTCTGCACTTCCGACAATCAGATATCTGATTGAAAACAAAGCTGCAGTAATACTCATGTCTCATATGGGAAGACCTAAGGGTGAACCAAAGCCTGAATTCACTCTGAAGCCTGTGGCTGAGCGACTTGAAGAACTTCTGGGACAGGAGGTTATATTCGCGCAGTCAGACGTTGTTGTGGATGCCAGCGTTGAAGCGGCAGCAGCAGCACTTCAGCCGGGTCAGGTGATGCTTCTTGAAAACATAAGATACAGGAAGGAAGAGACCAAGAACGAAGAACCGCTAACAGGTCAGCTGGCGGCTCTCGGCGAAATTTTTGTAAATGATGCATTCGGTACTGCTCACAGAGCTCACTGCTCCACAGCAGGGCTGGCGGCTTATATGCCTGCAGTATCCGGATTTCTTATCGAAAAAGAAGTGAAGTTCCTGGGCGATGCCCTGGAAGATCCCGAAAGACCGTTTGTTGCAATAATGGGCGGTGCAAAGGTAGGAGATAAGATTCCTGTAATAAAAAATCTCATGAAGAAGGTAGACGTGCTTCTGATTGGCGGAGGAATGACTTATACATTCGTCAAGGCAATGGGATATGACATTGGCACATCTCTTCTGGATGAGGATAATATCAATCTGGCAGGAGAACTGCTGGCACAGGCAAGACAGGACGGCGTTCAGCTTGTAATCCCTGTTGATTCAGTATGTGCAAAAGAATTCAGCAACGACAGTGAAAGGATTATATGTGACAGTGAAAACATGGCCGAAGGGTACATGGGCATGGACATAGGTCCTAAGACTGTAGAACTATATACAGATATAATTGCCAAGGCTAAGACGGTAGTATGGAACGGACCTTGCGGTGTATTTGAAATGCCTAATTTTGAAGCGGGCACTAAGGCGATTGCCCAGGCTCTGGCAGATTCCGATGCAGTTACCATTATCGGTGGCGGTGACTCGGCTGCAGCTGTAGAACAGTTCGGCGTTGCAGATAAAATGACACATATTTCAACAGGTGGCGGAGCTTCTCTCGAGTTCCTGGAGGGAAAAGAGCTGCCTGGAATCGTCTGTTTGGAGGAAAAATGATTATGAGAGTACCACTTATCGCAGGAAACTGGAAGATGTTTAAGACAAAGGCTGAAGCAAGAGCCTTCGCAGAAGAATTCAAAGAGCTTTACAAGGATACGGATATCAGAGCTGCTATCTGTGCACCGTTTACTGACCTTGATCTGCTTGTAGAGACATTCAAGGATACAAATATTATGGTAGGGGCGCAGAACGTTCATTTCGCAGATGAAGGCGCATATACCGGTGAAATTTCAATGGCTATGCTTGAAGAAATCGGAGTTGATTTATGTATCGTAGGACATTCTGAAAGAAGACAGTATTTCGGTGAAACTGATGAAACCTGCAATCTGAAGCTTAAGAAGCTGCTTCAGGGTAGCATCACACCAATATTATGTGTTGGGGAAAGCCTTGAAGAGAGAGATGCAGGCAGAGCTGAAGACATCGTGAAGGGTCAGATTAAGGCGGATCTTGAAGGAATTCCTGCTGAAGATGCGAAAAAAATGGTTATTGCATACGAGCCAATCTGGGCTATAGGAACAGGCAGAACTGCTACTCCTGAACAGGCAGAAGAAATGTGTGCTGTAATCAGAAAATCAATTGAAGAACTGTACAATGAAGATGTTGCAGATGAAGTTATAATTCAGTACGGCGGAAGCGTTAAACCGGGCAATGCAACAGAGATAATGAATCAGCCTGAAATTGATGGTGCATTAGTTGGTGGTGCAAGCCTTAAGGCTAAAGATTTCATAGAGATTATTAACTTTTAACATTTGGGAATTGGATATATTTAGGAGGAAAAACGATGGCATTTATCGAAGATGTAATTGCAAGAGAGGTTCTGGATTCAAGAGGTAATCCAACAGTAGAAGTTGAAGTTCTTCTGGATGACGGTTCACTGGGAAGAGCAATTGTTCCATCAGGTGCATCCACAGGAGTACATGAAGCTGTTGAACTGAGAGACGGAGACAAGTCAAGATACCTTGGCAAGGGTACTCTCAAAGCAGTTGAAAACGTAAACGAAATCATCGCTGATGAAATCATCGGATGGGAAGCTTTCGATCAGGTTGGCATTGATAAGTTCTTAATAGATCTTGATGGAACACCAAACAAGGGAAGACTGGGTGCTAATGCGATTCTGGGTGTTTCAATGGCAGTGGCAAGAGCAGCTGCTGATTCAGTAGGACTGCCGCTGTTCCAGTATCTGGGCGGAGTTAATGGTAAGACTTTACCAACTCCTATGATGAATATTCTTAACGGTGGTTCGCATGCTGATAATACCGTTGACATTCAGGAATTCATGATTATGCCTGTTGGTGCTGACACATTCAGAGAAGCTCTCAGAATGGGTGCAGAAGTATTCCACAGCCTTAAGAGCGTTCTCAAGGGCAAGGGAATGAACACCGCTGTTGGTGATGAAGGTGGATTCGCTCCAAACCTGTCAACAAATGAAGAAGCTATTCAGGTGATTATTGAAGCTGTTGAAAAGGCAGGATACAAACCTGGCGATGACATTAAGATTGCAATGGACATTGCTGCAAGTGAATTTTATGATGCAGATGAGAACGTATATAAGCTTACAGGCGAAGGCGTTACAAGAACATCAGCTGAAATGGTTGAATATCTCACATCACTTTGCGACAAGTATCCTGTAATTTCAATTGAAGACGGTCTTGCAGAAGATGACTGGGACGGATGGAAACTGTTTACAGAAGCTATCGGAGACAGAGTTCAGCTTGTAGGAGACGATTTGTTTGTTACAAATACAGAGAGACTGTCAGAAGGTATTGCTAAGGGTATCGCAAACTCAATACTCATTAAGGTTAACCAGATCGGTACACTGACAGAAACCTTTGATGCAATTGAAATGGCTAAGAGGGCAGGCTACACTGCAGTTGTATCACACAGAAGCGGTGAAACTGAGGATACTACAATTGCAGATATCGTTGTAGGTCTCAATGCGGGTCAGATTAAGACAGGTTCACTTTCAAGAACTGACAGAATTGCTAAATACAACCAGCTGCTCAGACTTGAGGAAATTCTGGACACAGGAGCGCAGTATGCAGGTAATGCAGCCTTCTATAACATCAAGAAATAACAGATGGATATAAATTATTAAATCCGAATAAATAAAGCCGTTGATTTTACAACGGCTTTATGTTATTCTTGTTTAGTTACTATGAAGAGGAGGGTTATTAAATGAGTATAGCTTTAAAGATTATACTTGCAATTTCCAGTGTAGTACTCATAATAAGCATTCTTCTGCAGTCAAGTAACAGTGATGGCCTTTCCGGTTCGATCGGAGGCGGTGCTGAGCAGCTTTTCGGCAAGAAGAAGAGTCAGGGTTACGAAGGTATACTTAGCAAGATCTCAACGGTAACCGCAGTATTGTTTATCGTTTTATCTCTGGCACTGGTTGCAATTGAGTAGCTGGATGAGAATATGACATAGACATATTGAATAAGTTAAAACTAATAAGTTTATTTTAAGTTATTAATAATTTCGTATTCATGCTGTATTAACACAGATATTGTATAGGGCATGTCTGTTTTATTATGGTGAATTACGAGAGGGAGGTATTTTAAAAATGAACACTTTTGCAATTCTTGCTGTCGTTGCAGCAATTATTGGTCTGGCAGTAGCCGTAGGACTTGCTTCATGGATTAGCAAGGCTCCAGAAGGTACTGACAGAATGAAGGAAATCTCAGGCTTCATTGCTGAAGGTGCAATGGCATTCCTGAGAAGAGAATACAAGATTATGGTAATCGTAATCGTAGTGCTCTTCCTGCTCATCGGTTTCTTTATCAGTTGGACGACAGGTATTCTCTATGTATGTGGTGCACTTTTATCAGTATTGGCCGGATTCTTCGGTATGAAGGTTGCAACACTTGGTAATGTAAGAACTGCCAATGCAGCAATGGAATCAGGCATGAACAAGGCTCTCAAGATCGCTTTCAGATCAGGTGCTGTAATGGGTCTTGCTGTTTCAGGTCTTGGACTTTTCGGACTGGGCGTTGTTATCTGTGTACTTGACCTTGGTACTGTAACAGAATGTGTAACAGGCTTTGGCCTTGGAGCTTCATCAATGGCTCTCTTCGGAAGAGTTGGTGGTGGTATCTATACTAAGGCTGCAGACGTTGGTGCTGACCTTGTTGGTAAGGTTGAAGCAGGAATCCCTGAGGATGACCCTAGAAATCCTGCTGTAATCGCTGACAACGTAGGTGACGTTGCAGGTATGGGTTCAGACCTTTTCGAATCATATGTTGGTTCAATTATTTCAGCAGTAACACTTGCTTCAGTAGCTGCAGTAAACTCAGCAGGCGCATTCAGCGAAGCTACAGCAGCACTGTTCCCACTCGTGCTTTCTGCTATCGGTATTATTGCATCAGTAATCGGTATCCTTTGCGTTAGAGGCAAGGAAGGTGGTAACCCTGCAAACGCTCTTAATATGGGAACTTATATTGCAAGTGCTATCGTAATCGTTGCAACTATCATCTTATCAAAGTCAATGCTGGGAACATTTAATTATGCAATTGCTATCATTGCAGGTCTCGTTGTTGGTACAGCAATCGGTAAGATTACAGAAATCTACACTTCAGGTGATTATGCATCAGTAAAGAAGATTGCAGAACAGTCACAGACAGGTTCAGCAACTACTATTATAAGTGGTCTCGGCGTTGGTATGCTGTCAACTGTATGGCCAATTATCTGCATCTGCATCGCTATCATCATCGCTTATGTAACTGCAGGTCTTTATGGTATTGCACTGGCTGCAGTAGGTATGCTTTCAACAACAGGTATGACAGTTGCTGTTGATGCTTACGGTCCTGTATCAGACAATGCCGGTGGTATTGCTGAAATGTCAGAGCTTCCTGAAAGCGTAAGAGAAATTACTGACAAGCTGGATGCTGTTGGTAACACAACAGCAGCAATTGGTAAGGGATTTGCTATCGGATCTGCTGCACTTACTGCACTGGCTCTTTTCGCATCATTCTCACAGGTTGCAAAGATTCAGACTATCAGTCTGCTTAACCCAATGGTAATCGTTGGTGTATTCGTTGGAGCAATGCTTCCATTCCTCTTCTCAGCTCTTACAATGAACTCAGTAGGTAAGGCTGCAAACCAGATGATTGAGGAAGTTCGTAGACAGTTCAGAAGCGACAAAGGAATTCTGGAAGGTACTTCCAAGCCTGACTATGCACACTGCGTTGACATTTCAACTCAGGCTGCACTTAAGGAAATGGTAATTCCTGGACTTATGGCAGTAATCGCTCCACTGTTTATCGGTATCGTTCTGGGCGTTGAAGCTCTGGGCGGAATGCTGGCCGGCGCACTGGCCGCAGGTGTACTGCTTGCAATCATGATGGCTAATGCCGGTGGTGCATGGGATAATGCTAAGAAGTACGTTGAAGAAGGTAACTACGGCGGCAAGGGTTCAGATACTCATAAGGCTGCAGTAGTTGGTGATACTGTAGGTGACCCGTTCAAGGATACTTCAGGCCCTTCAATCAACATTCTGATCAAGCTGATGACAATCGTTTCAGTAGTATTCGCTCCTGTATTCGTTGCAATCGGCGGACTTATCTCATTCTAATCAATTAATAGAATTACAGACCCGGTAGCATTGCTACCGGGTTTTTGTATCGGAAAGAAGAAAAAATGACAAAGGACAATAATTCAAAACTATATACGGGAACATTGTCAAAGAATGTTAAGGGCTTCGGTTTCGTCACTTGTGAGGAAATTGAAGGTGACATATTTATTCCTATAAACGGCATGAAGAATGCAATGGACGGGGATACTGTAGTGGTAAAGCTTGCCCCTGAATATCTCTGGAAAGATTCGCCACAGGGTGAAATTGTGAGCGTGTCTAAACGTGCTGTTACCCAGGTGGCTGGCCGTTTTGAAAAAAACGGCAAATACGGATTTCTTGTACCTGACGGCAAAAAAATCAACGAAGATATCTTTGTTAAAAGCAGAGGGTTTTCGGGAGCGAACAATGGGGACCGTGTGGTGGTCGAAATTACAGATTACCCTTCAAAGGGTCGTTCGGCAGAGGGTAAGGTAGTTGAAATCATAGGCCATAAAGGTGATAGCGGGGCAGACATTAAAGCTATTGCACGAAATTATGGAATGCGTGACACTTTTCCAAGCAGAGCTGCAGCTCAGGCCAAGGCAATCAGGAAGAGGGGGATCATGCCGGAAGACCTTAAGGGGAGAAGAGATCTGAGAGATAAGATAACTTTTACTATTGACGGAGCAGATTCAAAAGACTTTGATGATGCTGTTTCACTGGATATTCTCGATAACGGCAATTATCTTCTGGGTGTTCATATTGCAGATGTATCTCATTATGTTAGAGAAGGGGATTATCTTGACAAGGAGGCGCTCAAGCGTGGCACAAGTGTATATCTGATAAATCAGGTTATTCCTATGCTTCCCAAGGCCATATCAAATGTCATCTGCAGCCTGAATCCTGGAGAAGATAGGCTGACGCTATCTGTTGACATGGAAATAGACGGTAGCGGAAAGGTAGTGGGGCACGACATTTATGAGTCGGTAATCAACTCTTATGAGAGACTCGTATATGATGATGTTTCGGACATAATAGAGAAGGATGATCCGGAGCTTGTGGCAAAGTATTCCCATATCGAAGGAAAGCTCCGCAGTATGAACAGCCTTGCTTTGCTGCTTCGTGAAAACAGGGATGCAAGAGGAAGTGTGGATTTTAATCTTGACGAGGCACAAATCAGACTCGATAAGAAGGGTCGTACAGTTGATGTGAATATCGTCAATAGACGATGTGCCAATAAGATGATTGAAGAATTCATGCTTCTGGCCAATGAGACCGTTGCAGAGCATTTTTTCTGGATGGAGATACCATTTATCTACAGAGTCCACGAAAAGCCTGAAATCGACAGAATAGAGTCTCTCAAAGCATTCTTGAATTCAATGGGGATTGTACTTCACGGCAATTCCGAAAATATTCACCCGGGAGCTATCAGAAGTGTTCTGGATAAAGCCGAGGGTAAGCCATATGAAGGTGTGGTAAATACAGTTACTTTAAGAGCAATGCAGAAGGCATATTATGATACAGCCTGTAAAGGGCATTTCGGACTTGCACTTAAATACTATACTCATTTCACATCGCCAATCAGACGATATCCGGATCTGATGATTCATCGCGTAATAAAGACTGTGATTCATGAGGGGGTAACGACGGGTGCGGTCAACAGATTGGGAGACGCAGTAAAAACAGCTGCGGATCTTTCATCGAAGGCTGAACGTCAGGCAATCGAGGTAGAGAGAGAAGTTGAAAAGTACAAAAAAGCCGAGTACATGGCCAATTACATAGGTGAAGCTTTCCCGGCGGTAATAAGCGGAGTAACTTCTTTTGGATTTTATGCACAGCTTTACAATACAATTGAGGGACTTGTTCACATTACTACATTGAGAGACGACTGGTATAATTTTGATGAGAAAAAGTACGCCCTCATAGGGGAAGAAACAGGAAGAACCTACAAGCTTGGAGATAAGGTGGACATAATCGTAGACAAGGTTAATGTCAGTATGGGCGAGGTTGACTTCAAGGTTATGGATTGGTATTAAAGTTAAGCTTTAACGGGATTTGTTCCAGAAATGTCTCGTGAAAATTACAAGAATAGTGAACAGCTCAAGTCGTCCTGTGTACATTAAAAGACAAAGGAAAAGCTTGAGACCGGATGAATAGGCTGCGAAATTACCGGCAGACAAAGTGACGCCAAAGGCAGCTCCGGTGTTTGAAAGCATTGCAAGAACTGTTCCGATTGTTGTTTCAAGGTCAAATCCCTGAAGACTTACGACAATTGATGAGAACAGTAATATAGCCAAATAGGTGAGAATGAATTCACTCATTCCCGATATAATTTTTGACGGCACTACGGTGTCGTTAATTTTTATTGGAACAACTGAACGAGGGTGTACGAGCTTATATGTACCCCTAAGTACCAGTTTAATCATTACTGCAAAGCGGATTACTTTGATGGAGCCTGAAGTCGATGCACAGCAGCCGCCTATGAGCATGAGGAAAAACAGTACGAGCTGACACGTGGTCGGCCATAAGGTATATGGGGAACGCACATATCCTGTAGTTGTCGACATGCTTATTACCTGGAAGAAGGAATCTCTGAATGCAGAGGTGAATCCCATCTTACCTGAAATCATAAGAACTATAGTACATATCAGTACCCCTGATGCAATCAGTGACAGGAATAAACGAAGCTCCGTATCCTTCAAAATTTTGGCAAAATTACCCTTGCTCAGATAGTGATATAGCATAAAGTTTACAGAAGAAAGAATGCAGAATATTGATATTATAAATTCAACGTAAAAACTGTTGTAATATGCAACACCGTCAGGATGTACAAGAAGACCGCCGGTGCTGATGCTGCCCAGAGAGTTTACAAGGGCGTTAAATGCATCCATTTTAGGTGATGCGACAAGAAGCAGGAACTCCGCAAAGGTTAGTACAATATACGTGAAATAGAGTATCCTTGTGGAGTCGCTTAGGCGCACCGCCATCTTTTCGAAGATAGGGCCTGGTGCCTCCGCCTTAGCTATAAACTGCCCGTTAATGCCAAGTGCCGGCAGAACTGACAGCAGGAATACCAATATTCCCATGGCGCCGAGCCAGTGAGAGAGCGCTTTCCACAGAATAAGGCTATGGGAAAGAACACCGTCACTGACGGCTGTACAACCGGTTGTTGTAAATCCTGATGTTGACTCGAAAAAAGCGTCAACAAAGTTATTGGCGAATTCTGCGAAATAGTAAGGAAATGCTCCAATAAGAGACGCTATAACCCAGCAGAGAGCCACTACAAGATAGCCATCGCGGGTTTTGAATTTGGCATTGGTCGATTTGAAACTTAATGTTAGAACAGCTCCAAGCACAATGGCAAAAGGTGCAACAAGAATAAAGGCTCGCGAATCCTTTGCATTTCCTGTCAGAAGAGCATAAAGCAAAGGCACAAGCATGGCAATTCCTGTAATCAGTATGATAGCTCCAAGTATTTTTATGATAGCTTTGTAGTTGGTTGTTTGCTGATACATTTTAATTGTCAGGCCTCCAGAATCTAGGGGTAAACAGTATGAACAAAGTATAAAGCTCCAGTCGGCCGGCAAGCATAGAAACACAAAGGGCTAGTTTACTAAACCAGCTGAAATCAGCGAAAGTTCCCGTAGCACCGATATCCCCAAGGGCGGGACCGATATTTCCCATACACGTTATGACAGCCGAAAAGCTGGTTTCGAGTCCCATGTTATCGATGGATACAATGAATGTTCCTGCGAGCATGATGATAATATACAGGAAAACGTGATAGGTAACGCTGGTAACCGTGTTGTTGGGAACGGAATTACCATTAATGGTAATGGGTTTAATTGAGTTGGGGTGCAGTCTGCTGTGGCTTCCGTGAACTATGTAGCGGAGAATTACCAGTATTCTTACGGCCTTGACACCGCCACTTGTAGAAGATGAACATCCGCCTATAAACATGAGTATCAGAAGGATAGCCTGACAGAAAACCGGCCATTGCATATAGTCTGCAATAGTGAAACCTGTGGTCGATATTACCGAAATCACCTGAAATGCAGATTCTAAAGCCAGATTGTATATGTCAGAGTCATAGGATGTAATCAGCAGAGTCATGCATATCACTGCAGAAGAAACGACCGCAGCCATAAAGTAAAATCTGAACTCAACATCATCAATGAGAGCGTGTATTCCCCGCTTCAGTGCAGAATAGTAAAGGTTAAAGTTAATACCGCAAAGAAGCATGAATATCATTACTATGACATATACGGCAGTGTTGTCAAAGTGAGCCATCCCATCATTATATGCAGTGAATCCACCTGTGCTTACAGTTGCAAAAGTGTGAACGACAGCGTCAAAAAAGGAAAGACCAGCCAGCTTGAGAGCGATAATTTCCGTTATGGTGAATGTACAATAAGTAACGTACAGAGTTTTTATGACATCAGGCATTCGGGTTGATATTTTACCCAGAGAAAGATTAGGAAGTTCATTGGAGAGAACGTTCTGCCCTGTAATTCCGAGGGATGGCATTAGCCCGATTGCAAGTACCAGAATACCTATGCCCCCTACCCACTGGGTTGTGGCCCGCCAGAAAACAATGCCCCGAGGCATGGATTCAATATCGCCTATTACCGTTGAGCCTGTGGTACAGAATCCGGATACGGACTCGAACAGTGCGTCGATAGGGCTTGAAACGGCTCCTGTAATCAGCAGAGGTACCGCACCGATAATTGAAGCTGTGAACCAGCACACGGCAAGAAGCAGGAACCCGTCTCTGATTTTAAGTTCCTGACGATAACCTCTGAACATGTGAAAGAGCATATATCCAAGCCATGTAAAAAACAAACCGCACAAAAACAAAGTGAGTCCCACACCTGGGGAATCATGATAAAATGCGGACACGAAAAAAGATGGTAACATAGAGAGCCCGGTTACCATCACTAATATTCCGACTACTTTCAACAGGGCTTTGTAATGTATAGTCATAGTCAGTACCTCAAAGGGTGTTTATAAACCACCCGTTCTTCGCTTTCTGAAGAAGGCAAGACGTTTTCGCTCAGATTCAGAAATCATGCCTTCGACAAGACCGAGTTCGCTGAGAAGACAAATAATAGTTACCCGGTCGTTTTCTTCAATTATTGTATTGCCATTAGGTATTATAACCTTGTTTCCCTTATGGATAGCGGCAATGAGAACTCCTGACGGAAGATCAAGATCTTTAAGAGGTTTGTTCAGTATTTTTGTTCTTGGAGACGCAATGAACTCCATGATTTCAGCCTGTCCTTGAATAATCTGCGATGACAGAACCTTGTTGTAGCCCTGAACGAATCTTATGACTTCACTGGTCGTGATATCAAGAGGGTTGAGAGCCATGTCAATACCCATATCGGTGATTATTTCAGCATAGCTTGCGCGACTGACTTTAGCTATGACATGTTTAACATTGCGTCGCTTTGCTGTGAGTGCAAGAAGCAGGTTATCTTCGTCAAAGCCGGTTACGGTTACTACAGCATGCATCTGACTGAGGTTTTCGTCCTCAAGTATTGTAAGATCTGTAGCATCACCGTTAAGAATCATTACATTCTTCAGGTGGGAAGAAAGATAACGGCAGCGATCCATACTTCTCTCAATAATCTTTACGGACATTCCGAATGCGGACAGCTTTTTTGCAAGATAAAAGCCTGTTTTACCTCCACCCAGAATCATTACCTTCTGCAGATTGGTGTACTTGCCTCTTTCATGAACTTTAGTGTTAAGGTCGATAATCGGATTTCTTTCGCCGATTACGTATACCGAGTCGTTTTCCTCAATAACAGAATCACCGTGGGGAATTATAATCTTGCCGTTTCGTGAAATGGCAGTGACCAGCATGTTCGGCAGAATGGGAGGAAGCTCCTGCATGGTTTTGCCGATAAGTTCAGGATATCTGTTAACCTTGAACTCTATCAGAGACGCACCTCCTGTAGATAAAATGCCGTTACTTAATGTGTATTTTTCGGAAAGATATTTAAAAATTTCCTGAGTAATACTCATGTCCGGATTCACTACGTGATCGATGTTGAAGGTGGACTTGATGTAGTCGAACTGATCCATATGCTCCGGCTCTCTGATTCTAGCCAGGACCCTTTTGCAGCCCAATGCCTTTGCGAGAGAAGAAATGACGATGTTTGTCTCATCATTTCCTGTAGTGACAATAAGACAATCAAAAGAAGAGATGTTTATGCTGTTAAGCACCTTAATCTCCTTGCCGTTACCGCCTACAGTCATTACATCAAGCTGGAGGGCTATTCTGTTCAGCTGTGTTTCATTTGTATCAATTATTGTAATGTCGTGATTGCTGCTCAGAAGTGCCGTGGCAACCTTGACGCCCAGTTTACCTGCGCCGATGATCAGAATCTTCATAACAAATCCTTCCCTACTGAGGAATTATCAAATCTAATACAATCAAAGTAATTATACACCTCGTGCCTGAAAATACAATATATAATTGCATATGTCAGTATTTGCAATTAGAATGAGATGATATAGAAATAGCAGTAATTTTTTTTGGGAGACGATAAATATGGATATTAAACTTATTGCACTGGACCTGGACGGTACTACGCTAAACGAGAAGGGCAAGCTTACAGATGTGACGAGAAGCACCCTTGAAGAAGCCGCAGCAGGCGGTGTCAGAATTGTTGTTGCAACGGGAAGACCTTTTGTTGCGCTGCCTGAAGATGTGCTCGGTATTGATGCCATACGTTATGTAATCACTTCTAATGGAGCCATAATAACAGACCTTAACAGTGATGAAATGATATATCACAACTGCATGTCAACTGAGACAGCTGAGGAGGCGGTAAAACTCTTTGATGACAGCAGGTACATAATTGAAGCTTTTTCTGAGGGTAAGGCATACATACAGGCTGATTATTATAATCATGTCAGGGATACAGGTGAATGTTTCAGAAATGCGGAGTACGTTCTGACTACCAGGCAACCGGTTGATGATATATGCGGATTTATTCTTGATAACAGATCGAATATTGAGAATATCAATGTTTGTTTTGAAGATTTATCCATAAAGGAGAAGATAAGAGAACGGTTGCTGACAATTCCGAAGGCTACAATAACTTCATCTTTCAAGCATAACCTTGAAATAGGGGGAGCGACCACAAGTAAGGCGGATGCCCTGGACAAGCTTGGGAAGATTCTCGGTATCGGAAGAAAAGAAATCATGGCTGCAGGTGACAGCCCTAATGACATTGCCATGCTCAAGGCTGCAGGTCTGGCTGTTGCCATGGGAAATGGTGAGCGTGAGGTAAAGGAAATTGCCGATTTCGTAACACTCCCCAATTCACAGAACGGCGTTGCCATGGCGATAAAGAAATTCGTGCTAAGGGTGGAGGAATAGAATATTGACTTCCAGTTATTGCCATATTATACTTTTAACAGGGTATTGGTAAATTATGGATAATGAGGCGATGACGGATGAATAACAGAGAACTTGGAATAATTGGAGAAGACACAGCTGCAAGACTGTTGTCCTGTGAAGGCTATGAGATAGTAGCCAGGAACTACAGGTGCAGGTTCGGAGAGATTGATATTATCGCATATCATGAAGACTGCCTGCATTTCATTGAAGTGAAGACGAGACGGGGTCACGAATACGGGAGACCCTGTCAGTCAGTCACGTACCCTAAGCAGGCCAGAATCAGGAAGACGGCTGTTTTTTATTTGAATGAAATAAGGGAGAAAGGATGTCGGATTCCTCAGATTCAGTTTCAGGTTATTGAGATTGTCATCGAGCGCATTGAAAATGCATTCTAGGAGGAACTGATATTTTATGGTAACACGAGTATATACAGCCAGCCTGATAGGAGTGAGAGGATATCTTGTTACTGTCGAATCTGACATTCATCAGGGCATGCCTTCTTACAGCATAGTTGGACTTGCAGACACGACAATAAGGGAGTCATTCAGGAGAATAAGATCAGCTCTCGTCAACTGCAGCTACGACATTCCGGCACAGAAGATAACTGTAAATCTTGTTCCTGCCGGCAAGCGCAAGGAAGGGAGCCATTTTGATCTTCCTATAGCTATGGGATTGATATTTTCAGGTAAAGAGTGCAGGACTCTGGAGAATACGGCATTTTTTGGCGAATTGTCGCTAGATGGAAGGATAAATCATATTAAGGGAGCATTGCCCCTTGCCCTGAGTGTGAGAAGAGAGGGTATAAAGAGGATTGTGATTCCGGCATCCAATGCCGGTGAGGTATCGATAATAAAGGACATGGAGATAATACCGGTCACAACCCTTGAAGAGGCAGCAACTTTTGTAATGAACCCCGACATATTTACAGGCTATATGGAACAGGGAACGAGTGAAACTGAGGTGAATGAAGCGGATTTTGACCAGGTTATAGGTCAGGAAAGTGTTAAGAGGGCGCTAGTCATTGCTGCAGCAGGAAATCATGGAGTGCTTATGATGGGGGAACCAGGATGTGGCAAAACTATGATGGCGAAGAGAATTCCGGGGATAATGCCGAAGCTTACAACGGAAGAGCAGCTTGAAATATCAGGGATATACAGCGTGGCCGGTCTTCTTGATGAGATGTTTCCTTACGTTTCTCGCAGACCTTTCAGAAGCCCGCATCATACAATATCTGCAGTGGGACTGATAGGCGGCGGTTCGGGAAAAGTAAGACCGGGAGAACTTTCTCTCGCTCATGGTGGTGTGCTGTTTCTTGATGAGCTGGGAGAATTTGATAACAGGACAATTGACGCAATAAGACAGCCTCTTGAAGAGGGAATGGTTAGAATACATAGGAATTCAGACGAAATTATATTTCCGGCAGAATGCCTTGTTATTGCGGCAGCCAACCCGTGTAAATGTGGTAATCTGTGGAGCGATACGAGGGTGTGTACATGTACTCCGAGACAGCTTCATGCTTATGCCAGGAAACTTACAGGACCCTTTGCAGACCGTATAGATATGCATATCAAAGTAAATAAAGTAAGCAGGGAAGATGTTAATATGGGGATTGTGGGAGCATCTACAGAGGAAATGAAAAAGCAGGTTGAAGAATGCAGGAAAATTCAGAATCTCAGATATAAAGATACATCCTATGAAACTAACAGCTCACTTGACAATGAAGGAATACGAAGATACTGCATAATGAGCGACGGAGCGGGGGAGATTATTAACAGAGCTTATGATTCCATGAGCATGAACATGAGAACGTACTGTAAGCTGGTGAAGATTGCAAGGACAATTGCAGACCTTGCAAAAAGCGAAGCGATATGTGAGGAGCATATTGCTGAGGCACTTATGTACAGAGTGGAAGGATAGTGGCAGGTGGAATCTTATGGAGAAAAAAAGGACAATTGAAGTGGTGGACATGAACAGCGAGATTTTCCCGAAGAGACTCAGGGAGATTGAAAGATGTCCTAAACAATTGTATTGCATAGGTAGTCTGGAACTGCTGGGGAGGAGAACTGTAGCTGTAGTAGGTTCGAGGAGAACGACACAGTACGGGAGAAATACTGCAAGAGAAATAGCGAGGAAACTTTCAGAAAGAGGAATTACTGTGGTAAGTGGTATGGCTGCAGGAATAGATACATGTGCTCACGAGGGAGCACTTAAATATGAAGGAAGTACAATCGCTGTTTTGGGGTGCGGTCCAGATGTATGTTACCCGAAGATTAACAGAGAACTTAAATCAACAATAGAAGACAGAGGCCTAATTGTATCTGAGTTCATGCCGGGAACTGGAGTGGAAAGATATCATTTTCCCATGAGAAACCGGATAATAAGCGGTCTTTGTGAGGGTACTGTTGTGGTGCAGGCCGGAGCGGCAAGCGGTGCCATGATTACCGCGGAGCTGGCGGCAGACCAGAACAGGGCTGTATATGCAGTACCGGGGAATATAGACAGTCAGTATAATCTTGGTAACAACAAACTGATTAAGGACGGTGCAATACCGGTCATTACTGTAGGGGATCTGCTAGATGAGCTGGGCGCAGGTGGACTGAGTGAAGATGAAGCGGAGATTCTGCTTAGCGATACCGAGAGAGGCGTGTATGATATTCTAATGCAAAAGGGAGAAATGACCGTGGATATGCTTTGCATTGAAATGAAGCAAAAGCCCTCTGATATGGCTAAAATCCTTGCAATTATGGAGCTTAAAGGAATTGTGTTCAGTAGCATGGGCAAAATTTTCATTGCAAAAAATTGAATTCCTACATATAATCTTCAAATGGAGAAGTTAATATAAATACGGGAAAGGAGACCAGCTATGAAAAGTCAAGTATAGAATAAGCGAAAATTCATTTTCCCC
>JAUNFA010000013.1 GCA_030525285.1 Bacillota bacterium
AGCGCTGATGATACTTGGTGGGAGACCGCCTGGGAAAGTAAGACGTCGCCGCTTTTTTTCGGTCCTATGGTCAAGCGGTTAAGACACCGCCCTTTCACGGCGGTAACCCGGGTTCGATTCCCGGTAGGATCACCAAATTACAAAGCGACTGGTCGATTGACCGGTCGTTTTTTATTGTATGAAATAATGATATACTTAATTAATTCTTAATAAGTTAGCGACTTTTTTCTTAATGGGGAAATGAAGATAATACATTCAGGAGGAACTGATATGGCAACAATATTAATATGTGACGATGAACGAGACATAGTAAATGCCCTGGATATATATTTGTGCTCAGAGGGATATGAAACTTGCAAGGCTTTGAATGGTAAAGAGGCACTGCAGGCGCTTTCGGAACGTGATATAGATCTAGTTTTGCTGGATGTAATGATGCCGGTTATGGATGGCATTGAGACCATGATAAAAATACGTGAAAAGTATGATGTACCGGTGATATTTCTCAGCGCAAAGTCGGAGGATAACGATAAGATTCTGGGATTAAATATCGGCGCGGATGATTATGTTACCAAGCCTTTTAATCTGGCGCTGGTGGCAGCTAGAATCAAGTCAAATCTCCGTAGATATAACATGAGCAAGGAAAACCATGAATCCGAAAAACTTGTCATAGGTGGCATTTCTCTGGATGACAGAGCTAAACAGGTGAAGGTGGACGGCGACATTGTCGAATTAACCCCGAAGGAATTCGCTATACTAAAACTGCTTATGGAAAATCCGAACAAAGTTTTCAGCAACAAGGAAATATACAGGAGGGTTTGGGAAGAAGACCCCTTTGGCAATGAGTCAACCGTATCAGTACATATCAGACACCTTCGTGAAAAAACCGAAGTGAATCCGAAGGAACCACGCTATATTCAGGCGGTATGGGGACAAGGATACAAAATTGAGAGGAGAAGACAGTAATGTATGAACTTACGAGAAATACTATTGCAAAGATGTGTCTGGTAGTTGTGACTGCGGTGATGATTACGGCTAGTACTTTTAGCCTGCTGGCCGCTGGAATATTCGGGAGCATGGGAATGTACGAGGAATCACAGAAAGAATTCAGCAAGCAGGTGGTTTCTTCAATTGCCAATGAAACGGCCTATGAGATTATGAATGACTATATACACCAGGATGAAAGTATTCCGTCATTATCGAAATACTTTGAACCGGCTGATTATCCGGATTATGATTTTACTATAACAATTAATAAAAAGAGTATTCTATCTACATACGATGGCAAGACTGAATACCTTGTAAAGGGAGAAGGGTATTCCGGCTACGATAATAACGAGATTGTAATATATGCCTATCTCAAAGCAGATGCGGCAAATAATACGGAAGTGGCTCAGTTGATAAAACTTTCCGGATGGATCTATGAAATGAGAACAACGATTCTCGTGGCAGCAATTGTTTTAGGTGTTCTGGGAATCATAGGATTTATTATACTTATGAAGGGTGCAGGTCTTAGGGAAGTGGACAATGAGGTTCACGACCGCAAAGTCTGGGATCATATTCCAACGGATTTGTATCTGGCAATTGATGCTATAATTGTAGCTTTAATTATTTACGGAGGCACACGTGTAATTCAAATCAATATAATGACAGGAGTAATTGTTTGCTTCCTTCTGGGGATAATTTGCGTTGTGATTGCTTTGGGATTTTTTATGGCGTTTGCTGTACAGATTAAACAGAAGCGTATGCTCCGGGGAACTGTTATAGGAAGAGTGTTTCGTCTAATAGCGATTGGTATTCGCGCTCTGCCGATAACATGGAAACTGGTAGTGCCTGCGGCAATTGTTTGGATATTTCTGATGGCAGCCTCCTTGTCATCATATAATGGGTTTATAATCTTCTGTACATTCGTGATGACAACAACCATGCTAGCGGGAGCATCATATCTAGGAATAATGCTCCGAAGGCTTGAAAAGGGTGCGTTAGAAATTGCGGCAGGAAATACCGGATATGTGATTGATACAAGTAGAATGATTGGTGTGCTCAGGGCACATGCGGAGGCTTTGAACAATATAAACAAGGGTGTTGAGGCTGCGGTAATTGAGCGCATGCGAAGCGAGCGATTTAAGACGGAATTGATTACTAACGTTTCTCACGATATCAAAACTCCACTGACGTCTATTATTAATTATACAGAGCTTCTCACCCATGAGGATGTGGATGAAAATACTGCGAAGGAATATATAGATATCATTGCTCGCAATGCGGAACGATTGAAGAAATTGACGTCGGATATAGTATCAGCATCTAAGGCAAGTACAGGCAATGTGGACATTAACCGCAGTGAATGCAACATCGGAATTATGCTAGAACAGGCCCTGGGAGAGTATGAGGAAAAGATGCAGGATGCCGGATTGATTCCGATAGCCAATATGCCTGATGAGGACATTACAGTTCTTGCCGATGGTGAGCATTCATGGCGAATCATGGACAATATCATGAATAATATCTGCAAATACGCACAGCCTGGAACTCGTGTATATATGGACGTTTACGAAGATGATGGACAGGCATGCATTTCTTTCAAGAACACATCTGCACAGGCACTCAATATCAATGCAGACGAATTAATGGAAAGATTTGTGCGGGGAGATTCTTCAAGGAATACCGAGGGCAGCGGACTGGGGCTTAGCATAGCCCGAGACCTAGCAACCCTTCAGGGCGGAGGACTGCAGATTTATATAGACGGAGACCTTTTTAAGGTAATAGTAAAATTTGAAAAAGCGTAAATGCAATGGCTGTATAAGAGAAACTAAACCGATACATTCGCAAACCGGGAAACCGTGCGTCTTGTGTCGGTTTTTCTTCTTATATTGATATACTTTTAACATTATGTTAGTATATTAAGTAATTGCATTAATAATAGTAGCTAACAATAGCTTATGAGTTTTCATAAAAGTATTAATTTACACGGGAGGGATAGTTATGAAATACGATAGAGTCTTTAACTTTTCAGCAGGCCCTGCAATGATGCCGGAACCGGTTCTTGAGGAAATCGCAAGTGAGGTTCTGAATTACAGAGGAACAGGAATGTCAGTAATGGAAATGTCACACAGATCCAAAGCATTCCAGGCAATTTATGATGAAGCTGTAGCTGATCTTAAGAAGCTTATGAATGTTCCTGATAATTACAGGATTCTGTTCATTCAGGGTGGCGGAACTACTCAGTTTGCAATGGTTCCATTAAACCTTATGAAGAATGGAAAGGCTTGCTATGTAGAGACTGGTGCATGGTCAAAGAAGGCCATTGCTGAAGCTAAGAAGTACGGAGAGGTTAACGTTGTTGCTTCATCAGCTGATAAGAATTTTTCATACGTTCCTGATTGCAGTAATCTAGATATCCCTGAAGATGCAGACTATGTATACATCTGTGAGAACGAGACAATTCACGGCACAACTTTCAACAAGCTGCCTGACACTAAGGGCAAGGTTCTGGTTGCAGACCAGTCGTCAATGTTCCTTTCAAGACCTTGCAATGTTGAAGATTACGGTATTATCTGGGCAGGTGTTCAGAAGAATGTTGGCCCTGCAGGAATGGCAATTGTAATTATCAGAGAGGATTTGCTCACTGATGATGTACCTGAATTCTGCCCTACTTATCTGAAATACAAGACTCATGCTGACAAGGATTCTATGTACAACACTCCTAATACATGGGCAATTTACTGCTGCGGTAAGGTGTTCAAATACTTACTCAGCCTCGGTGGCCTTGAAGAAGTTGAGAAGATGAACCAGGCTAAGGCTAAGGTGCTTTATGACTTCCTCGACAGCAGCAAGCTTTTCAAGGGCTCAGTTGTTCCTGAAGACAGATCTCTCATGAATGTTCCTTTCGTAACAGGATCAGATGAAGAAGATGCGGCAGTTGTTGCAGCAACTAAGGCTGCAGGAATGGACAACCTTAAGGGACACAGATCCGTAGGAGGTCTCAGAGCTTCAATCTACAACTCAATGCCTATCGAAGGAGTTCAGACATTAGTTGACTTCCTCAAGGATTATGAAGCAAACAAATAATAAGCTAAATAAGCAGACTGTTTGAAAAAATAGAAGCAATACCAGCAGCGCCTCAGATTAGAAAATTTGGGGTGCTGCTTTGTTAATAAGAGCGAGTGGATTGCTGAAGTGTGAACCGGGGAAACTTAATAGAGTTAAATCTAGAATGGTAAACTTAGGAATATTGTATTGCCACCATAAGTGAATTGTGATATAATTCACTTCGTTGTGAGCTTTCATTTGAAAGATTACGATATTAAAATATGGGCGCCAGTGGTGGAATTGGCAGACACGCTAGATTTAGGTTCTAGTGCGCGAGCGTGGGGGTTCAAGTCCCTCCTGGCGCACCATGTCAATCAAAAAGACGTTGAATTCAGAAGTTCAACGTCTTTTTTTATCGATTCTGATCATGTCAATTACACCATCGGCTAGAAGCCTGTCACTGTCGTCGGTTATTCTGAAATGAACTATTACCATAGTTCGGCCTCTTTTGACAATTTCGGTATCACAGTATATTTCATTACCAATTGTGTTACGAAGATAATTCATGTGGGTGCTCTGGGTGACGTATTCGTTGCCGTCAATACGCGCGGTAATGCCGCAGGCAATATCTGCCATAGAAAACATGAGACCGCCGTGGACATTGCCATAAAGGTTCATCGATTCGGGAGCAAGAGTCACCTTAACGCGACAATTGTCCTCTGCAATCTTAACAATCTCTATGTGATTATGGTACATGAAGGGATTGCTTTGTTCGTATCTTTTGTAATCTGATAATTCCGGATTAACAGCCATTAATTTTGCCTCCTTAAATTGAATAAGCTAATTATACAACCGGTCGGTAAATAAATTAACTGCAATTATAATATTTATTGTATAATAATTCTGACAGTTATCTGAGGAAGAAATTCAATTTGAGAAAGGAGTAATAACATGAAATACGAGATTAAAGGCGGGAATCTGCCGTATGTTGTGTGCAATCTCGACCCCAACGAAACGGTGATTACTGAATCCGGAGCAATGAGTTGGATGAGTCCCAACATGAAGATGGAAACAACGTCAGGTGGCGGAGTAGGAAAAATGCTTGGAAGAGCTTTGTCAGGAGACTCGCTGTTTCAGAATCGTTATACCGCAGTGGGCGGACAGGGATTAATTGCTTTCGCCTCATCATTTCCGGGTGAAATCAAGGCTATCGAAATCACACCGGACAAGCCAATGGTTGTTCAGAAAAGCGCATTTCTAGCATCATCAGAAAATGTGCAGTTAAGTGTTTTCTTCCAAAAGAAGGTGGGCGCAGGTTTCTTCGGAGGAGAAGGATTCATAATGCAGCAGCTGTCAGGTAACGGAGTAGCATTTATAGAAATTGACGGAAGCATACAGGAATACAATCTGGCAGCCGGCCAGGAAATCATAGTCGATACAGGATATGTTGCAGCAATGGATGCTACATGCTCAATTGAAATCGTTACAGTCAAAGGTGTCAAAAACAAGTTCCTCGGTGGAGAAGGCTTTTTCAACACAGTAGTAAGAGGTCCGGGCAAGGTAATGTTGCAGAGCATGCCGATTTCAAATGTTGCGGCACAGATAGGAGCTCACATCCAGCCTAAATAAACGGGGCTGACAAGTTAGAATATAGCGCGACATTATAGATAAAATATAAAAGTGAGCTACAGGAAAAGAGTTATACATAAAAACAGTACAAAATAAGAATAGTACAAAAGGGGAAGCCGTAGCTTCCCCTTTGATATTAAATCTCAATTGTGATTGTGACCAGATTAACCGAAGTATCTCTTGAGCAGACCCTCGAATGCCTTGCCGTGTCTAGCTTCGTCACGAGCCATTTCGTGAACTGTGTCGTGGATTGCATCCAGATTCTGAGCCTTAGCCAGCTTAGCCAGTTCAAACTTGCCTGCAGTAGCGCCGTTCTCAGCATCTACTCTCATTTCGAGATTCTTCTTAGTTGAATCTGTGATTACTTCGCCGAGAAGTTCAGCAAACTTTGCTGCATGTTCAGCTTCTTCGTAAGCAGCCTTTTCCCAGTAAAGACCGATCTCAGGATATCCTTCTCTGTGAGCAACTCTTGCCATAGCCAGATACATACCAACTTCTGTGCATTCTCCGTTAAAGTTGTCTCTGAGACCCTGGATGATTTCAGGATCAACACCCTTTGCAACACCTACAACGTGTTCTGCAGCCCATTCCAGGTTGCCTTCTTCAACTGCCTTAAACTTGTCAGCAGGAACTCCACACTGTGGGCACTTTGCTGGTGGTTCTGAACCTTCATAAGTATATCCGCATACTGTGCATGACCATTTCATAATAATTACCTCCTAAATCAAGTGATTTAACTAATCTATTATAACATACCTTTTACAAATTAACATCTCTATTTCTGATGTTTGATTATACTATACCAAAAAGGTGCAGTATTGTCAAGGGATAAATCTTACTAATTGTCGCAGGACATAAACTGTGCTTTTTCCTTTACCGAATATAATAAATGCTGTATAATATAAGTTACGAATTTGGGTGGAAGAAACCGTGAAAGGAAAGAGTTTTGAAGAAACTGAGGACCCTGGCTTTAGCCATTACAATTGTATCGGTAATGATACTTACTACCGGATGTACTACATATCAACATTTTAAGACTGCATTTATGAATGACAGTACAGGAGAGAATGTAACCATAACCATAGGCGTATGCGAACCTATTACAGGGGGCGAAAGTGACGCGGCCATATCGGAGATAAGAGGAATACAGCTGGCTAATGAAGTTTATCCCAATATTAAGGGAAAGATAGTGAAGCTCGTGTACAGTAACAATTACTCTGATGTAAGTGCTGCAAAAACAGCAATAGAGAATTTGTTTTCATACAGCCCTAATGTGATTCTGGGAAGCTATGGAAGCGCATATTCCCTTGCCATATCAAAGAAGATTCAGGATGCTAAGATACCGGCAATTGCTGTAAGCAATACTAATCCGCTGGTGACCAAGAATAATCCTTACTATTATAGAGTCTGCTATGCTGACTCAAATCAGGGAGACCTTCTTGGCACCTATGTGCTCAAGGCGACTAAGTCCAAGACAGCGGGCATTCTGTTGCCCGAGAATAGCGACATAGCCTTAGCACGTGCGTCTGCTTTTTCTGAAAGAATGGAAGTTCAGACAGGAGATAGCGATGCTATCAAAGTGTATAAGACATACAAGAGTGGAACCAAGAATTTCACTAAGCAGCTTGAGGCTGTAAGGGATAGTGGTGTTAAATACGTACTTTTGCCTGGCGAAATGGTTGACGTTGCAGAAATCCTCAAGGAAGCGAAAGCAATGAATCTTGACGTTACATTCCTTGGAGGCAATGAATGGGCATCAGAGGAGTTTGATGAGACTGTAGGCAAGTATGCTAACAGCAATAATGTAGCTTTCATAACTTATGTAGATCCGGCCATCGAGAACGATGAGCAGAAAGCAGGCCGTGAAACTGAGAAATTCATGAACGCTTTCAGAGATAAATATGGTAATGATGCCGTTCCCGATGAGAATATGATGCTTGGATACGACGCATATCTGGTTGCAATAAATGCTGCTGCGCAGGCCGGTGACAATATGGATGGTGAAAGCATCAAGAAGGCTCTTGATGGAGACATTACCTTCGAGGGAGCCACCGGAAACATCAGATTTAATGATGTAGGTGACCCGGTTAAAACAGTGTACGTATCCACAGTGTCAAAAGACGGACACGTGCTGAAATATACGATAAATCCAGCTAATTAAATGGAACAAAAGGAGAAATAACATGGAAGAAAAAATCATTGAAGCTTTAGAGCAGATAAGACCTTTCCTTCAGAGAGACGGAGGAGATTTGGAGTTTGTTGAACTTACTGAAGATAACATCGTTAAGGTAAGACTGCAGGGACACTGTGCAGGTTGTCCCGGCGCACAGATGACTATTAAGGGTGTAGTTGAACAGATTATCAAGGAAAGTTACCCTGAAATCACAGCAGTTGAAGCTGTGCTGTAAGAGTGGGGATACAGATGGATTTTTTTGCAAAAGTAAATGAAAATATTGAAGCAAACAAGACAGAGATGATTTCATCTCTGTCTGCTCTTTTATCGGTGCCAAGTGTAGCGGGAGCACCGGAAGGGGACATGCCATTTGGAATTAAAGTGGGCGAAGCATTGGAGAAGGTGCTGGGAATGGCTGAAGGTGCTGGACTCAAAACATACAATGCCGATAATTACGGCGGACATGTTGAGCTTGCCGCAGGGCCTGATGACAATGGTGAAATTGTAGGAGTACTGGGACACCTTGACGTGGTTCCTGAGGGTGAGAACTGGGATTTTGATCCCTACGGCGGACAGATTATAGATGACTTTGTATGCGGCCGCGGTGCAGTCGATGATAAGGGGCCTGTCATTGCGGTGCTCTATGCCATGAAGGCGCTCAAAGAAGCCGGATACCAGCCGAAACGGTCAATAAGGCTTATACTGGGACTTGATGAGGAAACTGACTGGAAGGGCATGGACTACTATATGCAGAATGTTGATGCACTACCTGATTATGGATTCACCCCAGATGCGGATTTCCCGGCGATTCACGGAGAAATGGGAATACTTGTATTCGACATAGCCAGAAGATTTACAGGTTCAGGTGAGAAGGGACTGCTCCTGAGCTCTATTAAAGGGGGCACTGTAGCAAATGCTGTAGCCGACTCTGCAAGGGCAGTAATAAGGAATACCAAGAACAGTAATTACGACAGCATAAAGGAACTTGTAGCGGATTTCAGAAATGAAAAGAACTGCACTATAAGCTGCAGAGGTACGGGTAAAAGTTTTGAGATTACGGTCAAAGGTGTCGGCGCTCACGGTGCACATCCGGAGCGTGGAGTAAACGCGATTTCTTTACTTATGGAGTTTCTGGGAAGACTGAACTTTGCCAACGATGATACTAACGATTTCATCGGATTCTATAACGACTGCATAGGACATGATTATCATGGAGAGCGTATTGGCTGCTGTATTGAGGATGAACCTTCAGGCAAGCTGATATTCAATGTGGGAAAGATTAATCTGGATAAGAAATCCGTTGAACTGACTATTAACATAAGGTATCCTGTCACATCAGACGAGGAAACAGTGTATACCGGCATAATGGAGGTTGCAGACCGATACAATATCGGCATAGTTAAGACATCGCATCAGCTGCCCGTATATATTGCGAAGAAGGATCCTCTCGTGACAACCCTTGTGGAAATTTATAGGAAGCACACAGGAGATGCGTCCGCAGAGCCTCTTGTCATTGGTGGAGGAACCTATGCGAGAGCCATGGATAATATTGTAGCCTTCGGAGCACACTTCCCGGATGAACCTGAGCTGGAGCATCAGCGAAACGAGCGCATATCCATAGATAATATGATGAAGCTTGCGAGAATATATGCGGAGGCTATATATGAATTGGCTGAAATGTAGTTTTGACAAATACGGTGTCATATATTGCAATGTGCTGATAATGGTGCTGCTGATCAATTTGACCATTATCTATACGACGATGATACCGAGAACCATCCATGCTGAAATTGATGGAAGATGCGAGGACATTGTGACAAAGGCCTATACCGTTGAAAAGGCTCTGCAACAGGCCGACATTCCTCTTTGCGATGAAGATCACCTGTCTGAAGCAGCGGGAGCATATGTCAGGGACGGAATGAAGCTGAATCTTGTTCACGCCACCAACTATACGGTTACTGTAGACGGCAAAACAAGAGAGTTCAAATCTCTGGCGGATACTGTAGGAGAAGCCCTTGAAGAGGAGGGAATTACCGTAGGAGAAATAGATATGGTAATACCGGAATCATCAGCCAGACTTAAGGACGACATGAATGTTGTGATTAAGAGGGTTGTGGTTAAGGAAAAGGCTGTCAGCGAGACGGTTGATTACAAGACTGTAGTCAAGAAGGACGGCTCAATGGTTGAGGGCACCGAAAAAGTCAAAAGAGAGGGCAAAGCCGGCAAGGATAAGGTGACATACAGCATTACCTATGTTGACGGCAAGGAAACCAAGCGTAAAGAAATAAAAAGGGAAACAGTTGAGAAAGCCGAGAATCGTGTCGTATATAAGGGTACAGCGGTTGAATATAACGGGAAGCTTTACAGCAGGAAGCTGACTGTCAAGGCTTACTCCTATACGGGAGGGGGTAGAACTGCTTCCGGTACAAGGGCAAGAGTGGGCGAAATCGCAGTGGATCCTCGGGTGATTAAGCTGGGAACTGTTGTATATATTCCGGGCATCGGAGAAAGACGTGCCGAGGATACCGGCGGCAATATCAAAGGAAACACGATCGATATCTACATGAGTAGCAAGAGTGCGTGCCGCAAATGGGGATGCAGGACTATAACAATTTATATCAAATAAAAGAGACCTTCTTTGCATAATTGTAATGTAGAGAAGGTCTTCTGATTTCATATATTCAATTTAGTTGCTACCGTCTATTTCAGGTGCTTGACTACCAGGTCCGCGAAAAGCATGGCGTCTTCTTCTGATGTGAATATGGCGCGCGCAGACAGGTCGTTACCGCCGCCTTTGCCGTTGTAGAAGGAGGCATATTCCTTAACCAGTTTGCCGCATGACGGCGTGCCTGAGGAAACCAGAATGAAGGAGGTGTCTTCCTCTGAGTAAAGCAGAAGCAGCTTAGGGGTATTACCCATATAAGTTTTGGACATATTGAAGACGTCATCCATACTAAGCACCTTGAGTCTGTGGATGATTACGTTATCGTTAGATGAAGCGGCCTTCTCATCAAGCTCTGCGGATTCTTTGGCAATGAGGGCTGCGGTAATCCTGTGTAGCTTAGCTTTGGTTTCGGCCATTTTGGCTTCTGAACTTCTGAGCTTGGAAGGGAAATCCTCAATGGATGAGGAATATCTGTTTGAAAGCTTATAAAGTATGTCGTGCCTTAGACGGCAGGCTTCCAAAGCACGTTGCCCAGCCTCAAAGAATATGCGGAACATACCCTTGTACTTCTCAACCTTAAAAATCTTGATAATGCCTACCTGACCTGCTGTTGACGGGTGGGTGCCACAGCAGGCAACGCAGTCTGACGCGTTTTCCGGGGAGCCTACGCATACAATGGAAATATCCTCATCAAATGCCAGAGCTTTTCTGAGAGGAAGATTCTCGGCCTCTTCGCGTGAGTCAAAACGCATTACTGTAACAGGGCTGTCGGCCCAGATGACTTTGTTTGCCTCAAGCTCAGCGACCATTGCCATAGCGTATGTGATTTCGGTAATTTGGGGATTTTCTTCAAGACTTATATCTATGGTCATTGCGTCGTGCCCCATATGAAATCCTCTGTTGATTCCGCCAAAAAGGCTGTGGCATATACCTGATAGAATATGTTCGCCGCAGTGACGCTGCATGTTGTCAAAGCGTCTGCCCCAGTCAAGTCTGCAGTGAACTGATACACCTGAATCCGGGAAATTACCCGAACTGATTCTGACGGTATGTATTATCTGTAGTCCGTCTTCTTGAACGTCGATTACATCCATTGACACATCAGGGCTGGTTATCGTTCCTGTATCACAGCTCTGACCGCCACCCTCAGGGAAAAAGGCTGTCTGATCAAGATATATGCCGGCAGTGTTTTCGTCAATCTTCGTCACTCTGACAATTACCGCGTCCCATTCCTTAACGTATACATTTTGTTGAAACAATTTTATTACATTCATAAGGGCACCATCCATTGTTCTAATATATAATTAGAGTGTAATTTTGTTGCGATAAAATGTCAAATATATTAGTGGCAATTTGTGAACAGTGCATTATAATAATGTTAAAACCCCTTGGAAAAGGCTGATTTCAGAGGTTTTCGCAATTTTTTGAGATAATGAAGAACAGCTTGTGGATAACTTGTAGACTAAAAAGTGCTTGACAGCTACAAACGTTGAAAATAAGGGATTTTAAAAAAACACTTTTTCCACAGGCTGCGGTTGATAAAATTGTATACAATCTCAAAAAACTTGTGGATAACTTGCCAATCCATTCAAATCAACGAAAGCGCGGCTTGTTGAAACATAATTGGTCAAGTTGCGAACATAGGTTAACATAATATTTTAAAAAGGTAAATTTTATGCTCAACGAAAAAATTTATTACAACGGATTGATGCCCATTAAAGTCAGTACCGTACATGTGAAAAATTATCCCATGCACTACCATGATGATATGGAGATCATATATGTTCTGGAGGGAAACGTGAATGTTCACAGCGGCTGTGTGTCAGAATTACTGAGAGCCGGTGATATTGCTGTCATGAACAGAAGAGAACTGCACAGCCTATCGGAAACCGCAGAACCGAACATGGTAATGATGCTGAACATTGATGGCAATTACTATAATGAATATTATCCAGAACTTCTCCATTCATACTTCTGGGTTGACATGAACAACGGAAGCGAAGAAGGCATAGATGTACTACAGACCCTGATGGCAAGCATAATGATGGAAGTATTGCAAAAGGGTCCTAAGTACGAGGAGAAAATCATAGAAAGCGTGCACAACCTTATTGAATGTCTGGCATCCGGTTTCGCCATTGAACAGTCTGAAGACGGAGAGCGGGGAACTTCCAGAAATTACAGCAACAAGATTCTTTCCGCAAGACTTAAGAGAATGATGGAATACATATATGAAAATTACACCCGAAAGCTTACACTCAACGAGATTGCGGATATGGAGGGTCTCAGCCTTTATTATATGTCTCATATTATCAAGGAATCTACAGGATTTAACTTTCAGGATATTCTCAATTACGTTCGCGTAGAGGCAACGGAGCCCATGGTTCTTAACACTCGCAAAAAAATGGGCGCAATTGCAGAGGCTGTAGGTTTCTCAGCAGTAAGATATTTCACTAAGCACTTTGAACTCTGGTTTAAAATGCATCCTCTTGATTACAGGAAAAAGTACGGGGGTAAAACCGTTCGTCACAGAAGTGCAGCTGAACTGACCAGAACTTCTCCTGTCAAAATTGAGGAATCCATCAAACGCAGGCGCAAGCAGGTGTATGCAGACTATATAGGCGGATATAAGCTTAAGCCGGTTATTGTGAATATTAATTCTGAATACGAGGGCGCAGCAGGTGGAGAAACTTCAGATATTCTCAAGGAAGTATTCAGCAGGGAGGCTAACAGAATTCTGGCAGTACCGATGAGGCGATTCCAGAAGATGGGAGAAAATACGATTCTGACAGGTCCCAATTATGCTGTGACTACCAGACAGAAGAAGGGAGAATCCCTCGAGAGCTTGAGTATTATCACATATAACATAAATGATAAACTTGCTGACCTGCTCAGTGGGGTAGAAAGCGAGAATGAGCTTATTGACGTTGTGGCAACCTATGATACCAAAATGGAGTTTCTTTTTAGATTTAAGGGCTTCAGCGGCACATACAAGGTAATCAGATATCAGCTGGACAGAGAAAAAATCATAAGGCGAATCAAGGACTCCATAAGTCTCAAGGGCACCCTTAATGTCAGGGAGGCGCTCATTGCAGAGCTTATGGGCAAGCCGTCAGTATCGTCGGGAGAATATAAGAGTACAGAAAACATGAGCATCGTATCATCCTTCGAAGGTCTGGGGGTTGAGTTGATTCTCGTAGATAAGGTGATTGACTAGAACAAGAGAGCTGTACATTAACGGAAATTAACCGTTGATGCACAGCTCTTCATTTTTTATGAATTTAAGGCGTAATGTTTAGTGACCGAAAACCTCTGCGGCTTCCTTCATTGCCTGAGCGATAGGAAGTGACTGCGGACATTTTTCTTCGCATGCATGACAGTCGACACAGTCTGAACCGTGTTTAACCAGCCAGCCGTCGTATTCGAATTTTACATTTGACGGTTTATCGAAGGCATTCCAGTCGTTGAAGTATCCCAGGATTGTAGGAATGTCCAGCTTCTGCGGGCAAGGCATGCAGTAACCGCAACCGGTGCATGAATATTTGACTAGTCTCTTGTATTCAGCGGAAACCTTATCGAGAAGTTCCTCCTCTTCAGCTGTAATTGAAGTATTGGATGGGTCGGAAAAAATTCTGATATTGTCCTCAAGCTGATCTTCGTTACTTGTTCCGCTGAGAATCAGTGAAATTTTGGGGTGGCTCATAAGCCACTTGAATGACCACTCAACAGGTGATTTGTCCGAAGGAGCGGAATCCCACAGCTTTTGAACAGTAGGAGGGATTGAAGTGGTAAGGCGGCCTCCTTTGAGAGGTTCCATTATGATAACGCCAAGACCCTTCTCATATGCATAGTCCAGGCCCTCTATGCCGGCCTGCATGTTTTTATCCATGAAATTCAGCTGAATCTGACAGAAATCCCAGTCGTGTGCGTCTACGATTTCTTTGAAAAGCTCAAGGTCTCCGTGGAAGGAGAATCCCAGATGTCTTATTTTACCTTCAGCCTTTTTCTGACTGAGGAAGTTGATAAGATCCCATTTCTGCGTCTTTCTCCAGTTACCTTTGTTAAGGTTGTGAATCAGGAAAAAATCGATGCAGTCAACGCCCAATCTTTCAAAGGATTTGTTAAAAAGACTCTCCTTGTCCTCTTCGCTTCGAATAAGCCATGGAGGGAGCTTATCTGCAATGTAAGTTTTTTCGCGATAACCGTCCTTGAGAGCGGCACCGACAATCTTTTCGCTGCCGGGATAAGTGAAAGCCGTGTCGATATAATTGACTCCGCCGTCAATGGCTTTCCTGATCATTGCAACTGAAGAGGCCTTATCTATAGCTCCTTCGATGTCAGTTGGAAGACGCATTGCACCAATACCTAGAAGAGAGATTTCTTCATTCAGCTTGCCAATTTTTCTGTAAAACATATATACCTCCTCAAATCTTAATGTTTCTATTCCTTGATAGCGTTGAGGAAATCGTCAAAGTCCTCGAAATCACTATTGATAAACTCATATATTATAGGTTCTTTGAATTCATATTTGCCGGTTATCATAATGTATGGGGACAGTGGACTCATCCTTAGCTTGTTTTCCATATATCGTATTTCGTGCAGTGAATATGCAGCAACAATAAGCTGACCGAAATCGGTAAGGTAATATATGCCGTTAACGTCATTGCTGAGCATGAAGCAGGAACTGTCCACGTGGGCATTGTTGTCCTTGAAGGCCATGAACAGTCTGCCGTTATCGTGAATAGACATTACCGTGTTGAACGTAACGGTGAGCTCGCCTATGTTATCATCTATATCTTCATCGCTAAGCATAACCTCATATACGGTCACAAACTCCGGTTTGGAAAGCATCATTGCGGCCTCAGCCGAGCTTATTTTGAAGCTTGAGCAGTTATGAAATTCAACTACTTTGAGATTTTTGACCGAAATGTGAGAAACCAGAGTCTCATATTGTCCGTTCTGTTCTACTAGAGATTCGCAGAGATACTCGCAGGTGCCATCTTCGTGCTCCCTCTGGAGATCTATCACATTTTTGCAAAAGGATGCGCGGATGAATCTGTCGTATATGTCGAGGGGAAAGTTACCGCACGTCAGATATGCAGCAGCTCTGTAATCGTGACCGATACATCGCATGAGAAAATAATTAATCACCTGATAGTTGGAATGAATCGGACCGAACATTGCAAACAACAGAGATTTTTTCTGATCGTCGGTTAGTCGGTCGCCCCTTTCGATGAGAAAGGAATATTCTTCTGCACCCTTTGGTTGTGGTATGCCGTGCTCCCTATTGAATTCAGTATAATAGCATATAATTGACGCAAGCTGGTCTTCGTCCAGGTCAATCTTCTTGGCACCGAGTCCGCCTATCATGGACTGCTCGATTTCCTGAAGCTCGCCTATTGCATCCAGATAGTCGTCGGAACGGACACTGCGATATACCTCAAGACCGCCTTCTTCGCAGTCAATATAGTAAAACTGATGGAAATCGCGGCGTTCCGGCTCGTCTTCGAGAATAAAATGTGCGTGTATGGCAAGCACTCCCATAAGACGGGTATCTGTAACATATGCGCTTTTGAGTTGTTTTCGTTTATTGCTCACCGGTGTCAGAAGTCCTCCGGTGATTATCTTAAATTTTGTATCTGTCAAAGGTATTCTCCCTGAAATTATTGTAATACACACTAAAGTATATACGATTTGAATAACAATTACTACTTGAAATGACAGTGAAATAGTATATAATAAGTTAGTAACAAAATAAATCCTTATTACGAGTGGTGGAGGGAATAGGCCCTGTGAAACCCGGCAACCCAGTGCAAGTATAGCGTATTGTACGTAGGGTGCTAATTCCTACAGATTTGTTCTGAAAGATGAGGGACGCTAGGTCAACAGCAGGCTTTCTCTATTTCAGAGAAGGCTGATTTTTATATTTGGAGGAAAAAATGAAACGATTATTCACATCAGAATCAGTAACAGAAGGGCATCCTGATAAACTGTGCGATCAGGTATCTGATGCTATTTTGGACGCCATTATGGCAGAAGACCCTCAGGGTAGAGTTGCGGCAGAAACTACTGCCAATACGGGATACGTTATGGTAATGGGAGAAATTACAACAAACTCATATATCGATATACAGAAAATTGCAAGAGAGGTTGTCTGTGACATCGGATATGATACAAGTGATTACGGATTTGACGGCAATGCTTGTGCGGTAATAACATCTATTGACGAACAGTCCAGCGACATTGCAATGGGTGTTGACAGAGCTCTCGAATACAAGGCAGGAACTCTTGAAGACGATGAGAGTGAAGAAACAGGTGCAGGAGACCAGGGCATTATGTTCGGATTCGCATGTGACGAAACACCAGAACTTATGCCGCTACCGATTTCTCTTGCTCACAAACTGGCAATGAGACTGACAGAGGTTAGAAAGAACGGAACACTTCCATACCTGAGACCTGACGGCAAAACACAGGTAACTGTAGAATATGATGACGACAAGGTAGTAAGAGTGGATACAATCGTCATCTCATCACAGCACGATCCTGACGTGGAGATGTCCAAGATAGGTGAGGATCTGGTGAAGCATGTTATTCAGCCGGTTGTAGATCCTGCTCTTCTTGATGAAAACACCAAATACTTCATCAATCCTACAGGAAGATTTGTAATAGGTGGACCTCACGGAGATTCAGGCCTTACCGGAAGGAAAATCATCGTTGATACATACGGTGGTTATGCAAGACACGGCGGTGGTGCTTTTAGTGGCAAGGACCCTACTAAGGTTGACCGTTCCGCAACATATGCGGCAAGACATGTTGCTAAGAATCTTGTTGCTGCAGGTCTTGCAAAAAAGTGCGAGATTCAGCTGGCATACGCTATCGGTGTAGCGAAGCCTGTTTCAATTCTCGTTGATTCGTTCGGTACCGGTGTTGTATCAGATGAGAAGCTGTCCGAAATCGTATCAAGGAACTTCGATCTGAGACCGGCAGCAATTATCAGAAACCTGGATTTGAGAAGACCAATTTACAGACAGATTGCAGCCTACGGTCATTTTGGAAGAACAGATCTGGATTTGCCATGGGAGAGACTTGATAAGGTAGACCAGCTCAGGAAGGAAATATAGAATATGGGAGTAAAAGTTGCTAAATTCGGGGGATCATCAGTTGCAGATGCCCTTCAGATAGAAAAAATCAAAGATATCATAGTAAATGACGGTGGTATCAGATACGTTGTTGTGTCAGCACCGGGCAAAAGGTTCAAGGATGACAGCAAGGTTACGGATTTGCTGTACCTGTGCAAGTCTCAGATTGATCACAAGGTTCCTTTCGAGCAGGTGTTCCAGGTTATATGTGACAGATACAATTCAGAAAAGATCAATCTCAATGTGGATATAGATCTTCAGACTGAATTCAATGAAATTGAAAGCGCACTCAGAGAAGGAACTACGGCAGACTATATTGCCAGCAGAGGAGAATACCTTAATGCAAAGGTTATAGCTGCATATTTGGGATATGATTTTGTCGATGCTGCAGGCATGATAAAGTTCAATGACAAGGGAAAGTTCCTGGAGAAGGAAACTCATGAGGCAATCAGAGAAGAACTTGCTAAGCATGATAAGGCGGTGATTCCGGGATTTTATGGAGCCAAGCCTGACGGAGAAATCAAGACGTTCTCAAGAGGTGGCTCGGATATTACAGGGGCGTTGGTAGCCAAAGCTGTAGATGCTGACGTATATGAAAACTGGACCGATGTTTCTGGATTCCTGGTTGCAGATCCAAGAATTGTGGAAAATCCGAGACCAATAAGCAGAATTTCATACAAAGAGCTGCGCGAACTTTCATATATGGGAGCTTCCGTTCTTCATGAAGATGCGATTTATCCGGCAAGAAGTGCTGATATTCCTATCAATATCAGAAATACGAACAGACCTCAGGATCCTGGCACAGTGATTTCTTCAGAGCCTGCAGAACTCAAAGAAGGTCAGATAATTTCAGGTATTGCAGGTCGCAAGGATTTCACTGTAATTACAATGTACAAGAATCAGATGAGTGATCTGAGAGGATTTATCAGGAAGGTTGCGGCAATATTCGAGGAGCATAACATTCCTATTGAACATATTCCAAGTGGTGTAGACACACTATCAATCTTAGTTGCTAATGAATATATTACAGATGTAATTGATGATGTTATTGAGGATCTGACACAGCAGCTGAAGCCTGATACCATAGATTATCAGGATGACATTGCGCTTATTGCAACTGTAGGATATGGCATGTCTTCAAGACCAGGTACAGCAGCAAAGCTGTTTACCGCTCTTGCGGAGAATAATGTGAACATCAGAATGATTGACCAGGGTTCCAGCGAAATGAATATCATAGTAGGTGTTACCGGTAAGGATTTTGAGACTGCACTTAAGGCGATTTACAATGCCTTCGAGAAATAAAATGGCGATCCTTTGAGGAAAGCACGGAATATCATAATTTGTAAAGAGTGTATAATGTATGTTAAAGAGTCGTGAATTTTCACGGCTCTTTCTTTATTTTAAGAGGGCGATACTATATAATATAAATTGGAATTTTGTAGAACTTAATCAAGAAGGAGCATAATAAATGAACCAGGATATATTGGGACAGGTGATACTCATTGCTGTCCTTGTAGGTCTTTCGGCATACTTTTCGGCAACGGAGACTGCATTCACATCGGTAAACAGAATCAAACTGAAAAGTCAGGCTTCGGATGGAGACAAGAAGGCGGCCAAGGTTCTCTATCTTACAGAGAATTACGATAAGCTTCTCACTACGATACTTATAGGAAATAACGTAGTGAATATAGGTGTTACGGCAATTGCGACTGTACTTTTTGTTGATCTTTACGGAGCATACGGACCTACTATTGCGACGGCGGTAATGACGGTGGTGGTTCTGATTTTCGGCGAGATAACACCGAAGAACATAGCTAAAGAAAAATCCGAAACCTTTGCCAGAGTTTCACAGCCTTTCATACATTTTCTGATGGTTATTCTTACCCCTATCAATTTCGTGTTTACCAAATGGAAGAAGCTGATATGCAGGATTTTCAAGCTAGATAATATAGAGACAATTACCGAGGATGAACTTCTCACTATAGTCGAAGAGGCGGAAACAGGAGGTTCGATTGAGGAGAGCCACAGCGAGCTTATTCAGAATGCAATTGAATTCTATGAGCTTGAAGCGGAGGACGTTATGACTCCGAGGCGTGAGATGGTGGCTGTGGAAGTCGACTGTAGTAACGAGGAACTTGCGGAAATTTTCAAGACGACAGGATTTTCGAGACTTCCTGTATATGAAGAGGATCTGGACGGGATTCTGGGTGTAATAAATCAGAAGGATTATCACAACTATGTTGTGGGTACAGGCAAAAAGATTTCGGATTATGTTATGCCGGTGGTATTCGTGGGAACGGCCATGAAGATATCGGATCTGCTCAAAAAAATGCAGCAGCTGAAGACACATATGGCGATAATCATTGATGAGTACGGCGGTACAGAGGGCCTTGTAACTATGGAGGATATCATTGAGGAGCTTGTTGGTGAAATCTATGATGAACATGATGTGATTATTTCTCAGGATATAATGCCGCTTCAGAACGGAAGCTTCCGAGTTAAGGGAAGTGCCAATATAAATAAGGTATTCGATTACTTCGAAATCGACTGCGATCCTGAAATCGTTCTAACGGTCAATGGGTGGGTAGCTTTGCAGATGGACAAGCTGCCGGCAAGAGACGACAGGTTTGATGCCATTGTGGATGATAAGCATCTTAGCGGCAGAGTCACCAAGTCTGATGGCAAGAGAGCTATTGAGATTAATCTGGTGGTGAAGGATGCAGTGAGCGAAGAAGAATAAGAAAGGAAAGTACTTAATATGGGATTACTGGAAAAGATCTTCGGAGATCTTAACGAGAAGGAAGTTAAAAAGGTTGCCAAGATAGCTGATAAGGTAATGGCTTATGATGAAGAATATCAGAAGCTTACCGATAAACAGCTCAGAGGTAAGACTGATGAATTCAGAAGAAGACTGGGAGAGGGTGAAACTCTTGATGATATTCTGCCGGAAGCCTTCGCGGTCTGCAGGGAAGGTGCATGGAGAAGTCTGGGAATGAAGCACTTCAGAGTTCAGGTTATCGGCGGTATCGTTCTTCATCAGGGCAGAATCGGTGAAATGAAAACCGGTGAAGGTAAGACCCTTGTGGCAACTCTTCCTGCATACCTTAATGCGCTTGAAGGCAAAGGCGTGCACGTTGTTACTGTCAACGACTATCTGGCCAAGCGTGACATGGAATGGATGGGCAAGCTTTACACATTCCTGGGACTTGAAGTGGGATGTGTTATTCACGGCATTTCAGAGGAAGAAAGACGTGCCGCATATCAGGCAGACATTACATACGGAACCAATAACGAATACGGATTCGATTACCTGAGAGACAACATGGTAATTTACAAGGAACGCATGCTTCAGAGAGGTCTTCACTATGCGATAATCGACGAAGTTGACTCGATTCTCATCGATGAGGCGAGAACACCTCTGATTATTTCGGGACAGGGAGACAAATCCACAGACATGTACAGACGTGCAGATGACTTTGTCAAAACCCTCAAAAGTGCAGACTTTACAATCGAAGAAAAAGATAAGCAGATTGCCCTTACGGATAGCGGAATAAGCAAGTGCGAAGATTTCTTCGGTATTGAGAATTTCTCGGATCCGGAAAACATGGAAATCAACCATCACGTGCTTCAGGCTCTTAAGGCAAGACATATGATGAAGCGTGACGTCGACTACATAGTAAGAGATGGCGAGATTGTAATCATTGATGAATTCACAGGTCGTATGATGTTCGGCAGAAGATACAGTGACGGATTGCATCAGGCAATAGAAGCTAAGGAAAACGTGATGGTTCGTTCTGAATCCAAGACTCTGGCAACAATTACGCTGCAGAATTATTTCAGAATGTATGACAAACTTTGCGGTATGACTGGTACAGCAAAGACTGAAGAAGGTGAATTCAGAGATATCTACAATATGGACGTTGTAGTAATACCGACGAATAAAGAAATCAAGAGAAAGGATCTGCCTGATGCGGTATATTCCACTAAGGAAGGTAAATACAAATCCATTACGAATATGGTAGTTGAGGCCAATGCCAAGGGACAGCCTGTACTCGTAGGTACAATATCTATTGAAATGTCAGAGCTTATTGCTGACAAGCTTCGCAAGCGCGGTATTAAGAATCTGAACGTCCTCAATGCTAAGCATCATGAACAGGAAGCACAGATAATTGCTGAAGCGGGAAGACTCGGCGCAGTTACAATAGCGACTAATATGGCAGGTAGAGGTACAGATATTATCTTGGGAGGAAATCCGGAATTTGAAGCGCGAAGAGAAATGGAAAAGCAGGGATTTACTGCTGAGGCAATAAGCTTTGCAACGGGATTTACCCAGAGCGATGACCCTGAACTTCTTGAAGCGAGAGCAACTTTCAGGAAACTGCACGATGAATTCAAAGAACTGAGAACTGAGGAGCAGCAGCAGGTTCGTCAGTTGGGAGGTCTGTGCATAATCGGTACCGAAAGACATGAATCAAGACGAATCGATAATCAGCTGCGAGGTCGTTCCGGAAGACAGGGAGACCCGGGCCAGACTGTGTTCTGTCTGTCTATGGAAGACGATCTTATGAGACTATTCGGTGGGGAAAGAATGCAGGCGATTGTTAAAAAGCTGGGTGTAGAAGAAGACGAGGCAATTGAGTCCGGCGTAATAAGCAAGCAGATAGAGAATGCACAGAGTAAGGTCGAAGGCAAGAACTTTGGAATAAGAAAGTACGTACTCCAGTATGATAACGTAATGAACAAGCAGCGTGAAATAATTTACGGGGAACGAAAGAGAGTGCTCTTCGGGGAAAACCTGCGTGAGGATCTGCGAGCCATGACGAGGGAACTTATTGACGAAATCGTTGAGCCGCTCACCATGGAATCCAAGTATGCCGGTGAATGGGACTTTGATACTCTGAACAAGAAGCTGAGAAACATAACTTCAAGATTCGAGCCGCTGGCATTCGAGAAGGATGTGCTCGATGAAATCGATGAAAACAGCCTTAAAGAAGGTTTATATGAAGACTTTGACGAGCTCTATGCAGAAAAGGAAGAGGAAGTAGGCATTGAGAGAATTCGTGAAGTTGAAAGAATGATCCTCATAAGAATAGTTGATAACAAGTGGATGGATCATATTGATGCCATGGATCAGCTTAAGAGCGGAATTGGACTCAGAGGTTTGGGTGGACAGGACCCTGCGGGAGCATATGCCGAAGAAGGCTTCGCAATGTTCGAGGAAATGATTCAGAACATTAAGGAGGAATTCGTCAGATTCTGCTATAACGTTACAGTTGAGACATCGACAGAAAGAAGAGATGTTATGGGAACAGGCGAAGAGAGAAAAGATGAGTATGTAGATGAGGATGCTCCGAGTGATGATATGCCGGGACAGAGACAGATTCCAAAGCGTGAACGCGTACAGGAAACTGTGAAGAGAGATACTCCCAAGATAGGTAGGAACGATCCATGCCCATGTGGCAGCGGCAAGAAATACAAACATTGCTGCGGACGAAATCAGTAGCGAAGCACTTTGCACCGGGAGCAGTCAGCCCCGGTGCATGAATTGATTATGAGAGGATATATTAGATATGGTACAGATAGATGAAATAAAAATGCAGCTTCCGGGAATGGAAGAACTGCTTCGTGAGGCAGGTGAGTCCCTTTGACCCGACAGGGCTTAGGGAACGACTGAAGAAAATAGAAAACATAATAAGCGACAATGATTTCTGGAATGATCCTGACAGGGCACAGACCATAATGAAAGAAAAGAAATCAATTGACGATTCGCTGGCCGAACTTGAAGAACTTGCGGGGAGCATGGAGGAACTGCAACTGCTTTGCGAGATGGCAGAAGAAGAAAACGATGAAGAGCTTGCAGCGGAGGCTGCTGCCTCGGTGAAGACACTTAACAGGGGGCTTGAACAGCTTAAAATCAAAACTCTTCTGAGCGGCAAGTATGACAGGAACAATGCCATTATTCAGATTCATGCAGGTTCGGGTGGTACAGATGCACAGGACTGGGCAGAACTGCTGCTGAGAATGTATACAAGATGGTGCGAAAAGAAAAAGTACAAGGCAAGGATAATAGACCTTCAGGATGATACTGAGGGAGGAATCAAAAGTGCGACACTGCTCGTAGAGGGAGAGTTCGCTTATGGCTATCTCAAGAATGAGAAGGGCGTTCATCGTCTGGTCAGAATTTCGCCCTTTGACTCATCGGGCAGAAGACACACGTCCTTTGCGTCGCTGGATGTAACTCCCGAAATTGATGACGATCTTTCGGTAGAAATCAACCCGGACGATTTGAGAATCGACACATACAGATCTTCAGGTGCCGGTGGACAGCACGTTAACACGACAGACTCTGCAATCAGGATTACTCATATTCCGACAAACATTGTAGTAACATGCCAGAATGAAAGATCTCAGATTCAGAACAGAGAAACTGCCATGAAACTGCTAAAATCCAAGCTAATTGAGCTGAAGGAGAAGGAGCAGAAGGAAAATCTGGACGAAATCAAGGGAGATTACAGTCAGATCACATGGGGAAGCCAGATACGCTCATACGTTTTCCATCCGTATAAGATGGTTAAGGATCACAGAACTGGGGCGGAGGTAGGTAACGTGGATGCGGTCATGGACGGAGACCTGGATTATTTTATTAACGAAAAGTTAAAACAGAAGGAGTAAATATGGATTTAGTTAAAGTGCTCAGCGGGGAGTTCGGAATAAAGGAATCTCAGGCTGAAGCAACATTAAACCTGATAGATGAAGGAAATACAATACCTTTTATTGCAAGATATCGTAAAGAGGTGACAGGCGGACTGAGCGACGTTGTTCTTCGCGATATGAATGACAGAATCACATACCTCAGAAATCTTGAAAACAGGAAAGAGGAAGTTATAAGGCTTATTGAAGAACAGGGCAAGCTGACATCGGAACTTAAGGAACAGATTGAAGATGCACAGGTGCTCCAGAGAGTAGAAGACCTGTACAAGCCGTTCAAGAAAAAGAAGGCTACCAGAGCCTCAAAGGCAAGGGAAAAGGGTTTGCAACCTCTTGCAGACATCATAAGGGGGCAGGAAATCGAGGGGGGAGACCCTCTTGATGTGGCTTTGGATTTTGTAGATGCCGACAAGGGTGTCAAAACTCCAGCAGAAGCAATAAGCGGAGCCTGCGACATAATTGCCGAAGAAATTTCGGATAATCCTGAGCTTACAGATGCCATAAGAAAAGCTACAGCGGAAACTGCTGTGATTATTACGGAAGCGACAGATGCAGAAGAGAAGACTGTATACGAAATGTACTATGAATTCAATGAAAGTGCGTCAAAAATTCCGAACCACAGAATTCTTGCCATAAACAGAGGCGAGAAGGAAGGCAAGCTTAAGGTAAAGGTAAGTACTGATGTAGAGAAGATGGAGAGGATAATCGCATTACAGGTGATTACTAACGAGAAATCCATATTTTTCACTCTGCTTCAGGAAACTGTAGCTGATGCTTACAAGAGACTTATGGCACCTTCTGCAGAGCGTGACCTGAGGAACTCGCTTACAGAAAGAGCAGAGGTTGAAGCGGTTAAGGTTTTCGCAAAGAATACAGAAAAGCTTCTTATGGTTCCTCCTGTTAAGGGAGCTAGAGTTATAAGCATAGACCCAGGTTTTAGAACAGGTTGCAAGGTGGCAGTTCTTGATGAAACCGGCAAGCTTAAGGCATATACAACAGTTTATCCTACAGAACCTAAAAAAGATGTTAAGGGAACTCTGGCAACTTTGGATAAGCTGGCAAAAAAGTACGAAATCAACACAATAGTAATAGGTAATGGCACTGCCTCCAGAGAAACGGAGGAAGTTGTGGCTGAGTTCATAAGAAACAGTGATATGGATATAAGATACACCATTGTTAATGAAGCAGGTGCATCTGTATATTCGGCATCAAAGCTGGCAACAGAAGAGTATCCGGATCTTGATGTTACTGTAAGGGGTGCCATGTCCTTGGGCAGACGCCTGCAGGATCCTCTGGCAGAACTGGTTAAGATACCGACGAAGAGCATAGGAGTAGGTCAGTATCAGCATGATATCAATCAGACAATGCTCGAAAATGCTCTGGACAATGTAGTCGAGGACTGTGTTAACAGAGTGGGCGTTGATTTAAATACAGCGTCCCCGTCACTTCTCGCTCACGTGGCAGGAATAAACATGGGTATTGCCAGAAACATTGTGGCATACAGAGAAGAACAGGGCGTTTTCACAGAAAGACGACAGCTTATCAAAGTGCCGAAGCTGGGAGAGAAAACTTTTAATCAGTGTGCGGGCTTTATGCGAATAAGCGGAGGCAGGAATCCTCTTGACGCTACATCGGTGCATCCTGAATCCTATGGAGCAACTGAGGCAATGCTGGACAAACTAGGCATTGAGAAAGAGGATATTGCCGGCGGTGGGTTCAAGGACATTGATGAAAAAATCTGGACCCTGTATGGTAGCGACAAGCAGGAAAAACCTAAAACCAGAGGTAAAGGCCTTGCGGCGCTGGCTGAATTAAGCAACAAACAGGATAAGCAGAAGAGAAACATGAAGAAGGCAATTGCTGCTATGGCCAAGGACCTTGATATAGGTGAACCGACTCTGAGAGATATTATAGAGGAAGTCAAAAAGCCGGGTAGAGACCCTCGAGAAGATACGCCGCCTGTTGTATTCCGCAATGATGTTAAATCCTTTGACGATCTGAAACTTGATATGGTTCTTGAGGGAACTGTAAGAAATGTTGTGGATTTCGGAGCCTTCGTCGATATAGGAGTGAAGCACGATGGTCTGATACACATTTCGGAGCTGAGTAAAAGGGGATTTGTCAAGCATCCCATGGATGTTGTCTCTGTAGGTGATACAATCAAGGTAAAAATCATAAAAATCGACAAAGAAAAAGAACGTGTCGGTCTTTCGGCACGAGTGTGACAGGCAAATGAGTGTCTGATCAGACGATAGATGAAGCTGTTGCAATCAGACGTGTAGGGCAATTGCAGGCAAGATTGTGTATACAATATTTAAGCTAATAAATGCTTGTGAAAGAATGTCGGATGTGTTACCATCATTTTGGTGTTAACCCAACACCAATGTCGTTTTATGGAAAAGGAGATAAATCTCATGGGAGCAATAACTGAAGCAATAACAAATCTGGCTATGGACACTGGTATTGCTAACTTCACTTACCAGAGCGGAATTATGATTGTGGTTTCGTTCATTTTCCTTTACCTGGCTATTAGACATGGCTTCGAGCCACTGCTGCTGATTCCTATCGCATTCGGTATGCTGTTGTCGAATTTGCCGGTGTCGGGAATGTTTATCCACGATTATGTTATTTCCGATTCAAGCCAACTAACTAACGCAGGTATTCTGACAATATTCTATGTATTGAAGCCTGTTCTGCCTTCGCTCATATTCCTGGGTGTTGGTGCGATGACGGACTTCGGACCGCTTATCGCGAATCCTAAGTCACTGCTTATGGGTGCTGCGGCACAGCTGGGAATATTCTTTGCATTCTATGCAGCAATCATTCTCGGATTCAATGCACAGGAAGCAGCATCAATCGGTATTATCGGCGGTGCAGACGGCCCGACAGCAATTTATCTGGCAGGTAAACTGGCAGATCATCTGCTTGGACCAATCGCAGTAGCGGCTTACTCATACATGGCACTGGTACCTGTTATCCAGCCGCCTATCATGAAGCTGCTCACAACAGAAAAAGAAAGAAAAATCAAGATGGAACAGCTGAGAGTCGTTTCTCAGAGAGAGAAGATTCTCTTCCCTATCGCAGTAACTGTAGTAGTAGTACTGCTTCTGCCATCAGCTGCACCTCTCGTAGGTATGCTGATGCTGGGTAACCTGTTCAAGGAATCAGGAAGAACTGCAAGACTTTCAGACACATCATCAAATGCAATGATGAACATTCTGGTAATAATCCTGGGAACTTGTGTAGGTGCATCTGCAACAGGTGAAACATTCATCACAATGTCAACTATCAAGATCGTAATCCTCGGCGTATGTGCATTCGCAGTAGGTACTGCAGGTGGTGTGCTTATCGCTAAGCTTATGAATGTTCTTACAGGTGGTAAAATCAATCCGCTTATTGGATCTGCAGGTGTATCTGCTGTACCAATGGCTGCCAGAGTATCACAGATTGAAGGACAGAAAGCAAATCCTACAAACTTCCTGCTTATGCATGCAATGGGACCTAACGTTGCAGGCGTAATCGGATCAGGTGTAGCAGCAGCTGTAATGCTGTCAATGTTCGGTGGAATGTAGGTTGATTTGAAAATCTCTAAAATCATTTTTATACACCGCGAAAAGCTCGGCTCTTATGAGTCGGGCTTTTCCACTTTTTGCGTTTACGTTGCTATGGCTCGCGAAAGCGAGCTTTTTATTTGAAGAATCCTCAATTTGACTTTTTTGAGATATTATGATAGTATGTAAAAAAGTTTGACTATCAAAGTAATTTCGAATCATAGTTCGGGAGGTTATATATGAACAAAGTGTGTGAAATCTTAGGAACCCAATACCCTATTATTCAGGGAGCAATGGCCTGGATTGCAGAGGGCAATCTGGCATCAGCTGTAAGCAATGGAGGCGGACTTGGCATTATCGCTGCAGGCGGCCGAGATGCAGAGTGGCTTAGAGCTGAAATCAGAAGAACCAGAGAGCTTACAGACAAACCATTTGGAGTAAACATTATGCTTCTAGCACCTAATGTGGATGAACTGATTGATGTTGTTTGTGAAGAGAAGGTTGCTGTAGTTACAACAGGTGCAGGGAATCCGGGCAAATACATTCCGAAGATGAAAGAGGCTGGAATCAAAGTAATTCCCGTAGTTGCCAATGTTACACTGGCAATCAGAGTAGCAAGAGCCGGTGCTGATGCTATTGTGGCTGAAGGTACTGAAGCTGGTGGTCATATCGGTGAAACTACAACAATGGCATTGGTTCCTCAGATGGTTGATGCAGTTGAGTGTCCTGTTATTGCAGCAGGTGGCATTGCAGATGGCAGAGGTATTGCAGCCGCATATATGCTCGGTGCTGAAGGTGTACAGGTAGGAACAAGATTCCTGGTTGCAGATGAATGCATTGTTCATCCGGGATACAAGGGTGCAATCATTAAAGCCAAGGACTCATCAACAGTTGCCACCGGTAGAAGCACAGGACATCCTGTCAGAGTAATCAAGAACAAGCTGGCAAAGAAGATCCTGAGACTTGAATCGGACAATGCAGATGAGGAACAGATTAACCAGCTCTGTACAGGTACACTTGCGGCAGCTGTAAGAGACGGCGATGCTGATAACGGCAATATTATGTCTGGTCAGATTGCAGGTCTTGTTAAGAAAGAACAGCCGGCAGCAGAAATAATAGAAGAAATGTTTAGTGAAGCGGCGGAGATTTTCGCAAGCAGAAAGGGAATATTATAATGAAGATAGGAATTGTATTTGCAGGTCAGGGAGCCCAGTACAGCGGAATGGGTAAAGACCTTTATGACGCGTATCCTCAGGCAAAAAAAGTGTTTGATCTGGCAGGAGAGCAGGTCAAGGAGTGGTGCTTCAACGGTGACGAGGATACACTGAAGGAAACTCATATTACACAGCCTACGATTTATACTACAACTATGGCTGCATATGAAGCACTGCTGGCTGAGATTGATAATCAGGGCCTTGCAGATAAGCTTGAAACAGTTGCTCTGGCAGGATTCAGTCTCGGTGAATATTCAGCACTGACTGCAGCAGGAGCCATTGATGAATACAGCAAGGGAATTGATATTGTAGCTAAGAGAGGAACTCTTATGAAAGAAGCCGGTCAGGATGCTGATGGCAACAATATAGGCGCAATGGCAGCAGGTCTTGGCAAAAGAGATAAGATTCTCGAACTTGTAGAAATGGCAAGAGAAGATGGTATTCTTGAAGGTGTTAACTTCAACTCGCCTAAGCAGACGGTAGTTGCCGGTGATAAGGCAGCCGTTGAGCGCTTTTGTGCGGTAGCTGCTGAAAACAGAGTTAAAGCAATTCCTCTCAGTGTAAGCACTGCATTCCACAGTCCGATGATGGTTCCTGCAGCCGAAAAGCTGAAGGATGTGCTTCTGGCAGCAGACCTTAAAGCACCTGAACAGACTGTATATGCAGACGCGACTGCTGATGACATTATGAGAGATTATGACGGCGGCAATGTTGGCGAATATCTGACAGGTATGCTTGCAAGACAGGCAATGAGCCCGGTTTACTGGGAAGAAATACTTAACAGATTCGCAGATAATGGTGTTAAGGCAATCATAGAAGTAGGTCCAGGACATACGCTCAGCGGACTGACAAAAAAGACTCTCAAAGGTGTGACTGCACTTAATGTAGAGAACGTGGAAACTTTAAATGAAACTATGAAACAGCTCAAGCAGCTGGTTGAAGAATAGAAGAAAGTAGGTACAACAGATGTTAAAAGGAAAGACAGCAGTAATCACAGGCGGAGTAAGAGGTATCGGCAAGTGCATTGCAGAAACATTCTGTAAGAATGGTGCCAATGTTATTATCGTTGATATTTCAAGCCCTGAAGCATTTGCAGCAACAGAAGCTGAACTGAAGGGATACGGAACAAGAGTAAAATCGTTTAATGGCGATATTACTGATCCTGAAACTGCAAAGAGTGTTGTGCAGATTATTAAAGACGAGTTTGACAAGAAGGTTGATATTCTTGTAAACAATGCCGGCATTACTAACGATAAGCTGGTTATGAAGATGACGCCGGAAGATTTCGCAAAGGTTATCAATGTTAACCTGAACGGCGCATTTTATATGACTAAGGAAATCTCAGCACTTATGGTTAAGCAGAGAAGTGGCTCAATTATCAGCATGTCATCAGTATCAGGAATCAAAGGAAATCCTGCTCAGGTTAATTACAGTTCTTCCAAGGCAGGTCTTGTGGGAATGACACTGAGTCTTGCCAAGGAGCTGGGTAGAAGAGGTATCAGAGCCAATGCTATTGCACCTGGATTCATCAAGACTGACATGACAGATAAGCTTAGCGATGAACAGATGGCAAAGGCTGCTGAAGGAATCAGCATGAAGAGAGTCGGTGTACCGCAGGACATTGCAAATACAGCATTGTTCCTGGCATCAGATTTGAGTGAATACGTTACAGGACAGGTTATCGCCGTAGATGGCGGACTTATCATGTAGTCTGGAGGTAATGATGACAAGAAGAGTAGTAGTAACAGGAATTGGTGTTGTTTCGCCAATAGGCAATAACGTTGGAGATATGTGGGAGTCAATCAAGGCAGGAAGACATGGCATCGGAGTAGTAACAAGATTTGATGTTGAAGGTTCCAAGGCGAAGATGGCTGCTGAAGTAAAGGATTATGATTTTGGTGACAAGAGAGCTGCCAAGAGACTTGACAGATCAAATCAGATGGCGCTTACAGCTGCTAGAGAAGCATTTGCTGATGCTGGTCTGGTTTGCGGCAAGGATGAAGATCCCGAGACATACAATATTGATCCTAACAGATTTGGAGTATACGGAAGTACCGGAATTGGTGGTATCGGAACCTTCGAAAGCGAGGTTGTAAAGTGTACCAAAAGAGGAAACTTTAACAGAGCTTCTGCTATGCTGGTTCCAATGATGATGCCTAATGCTGTTGCAGGAAACATCTCAATGGATCTTAATGCCAAGGGCCCTAGCATGTGCATCTCATCAGCATGTGCTACAGGAACTCACTCAATCGGGGAAGCTTTCAGAAACATCAAGTTCGGATACAGTGATGTAATCATGGCAGGTTCTGCAGAATCAGTTCTGTCACCTGTAGCATATTCAGGATTTGCCAATATGACAGCAATGGCTTCATCAGAAGATCCTGACAGAGCTTCAATACCATTTGATGCTGACAGAAACGGATTCGTATTGGGTGAAGGCGCAGGATTCATCGTTCTTGAAGAACTGGAACACGCCGTAGCAAGAGGTGCCAGAATTTACGGTGAAATGGTAGGTTATGGTGCTTCATCAGATGCGTATCACATTACAATGCCTGAACCTGAAGGCGAAGGTGCTTCAAGATGCATGAGCCTGGCACTTGAAGAAGCTGGAATTGAAGCTGGTGAAATCAGCTATATCAATGCTCACGGTACAAGTACACCATACAATGATAAATTTGAAACTGCTGCAGTAAAAAAAGTCTTCGGCGATGATACAAAGGTTCCTATGAGCTCAACAAAGAGCATGACAGGTCACCTTCTTGGTGGTGCAGGCGGTATCGAGGCTGTAATCTGTGTTAAGTCAATTGTTGAGGGATATATTCCACCAACAGTAGGACTTAAGAATCCTGACCCTGAATTGGACCTTGATTATGTTCCTAACCAGGGAAGAGATGCACAGCTTGAATATGTAATGTCAAATTCACTGGGATTTGGCGGACATAACGGTTCGATTATCTTTAAGAAATACGAAGATTAGTTGATGGTGGAGAAAGGTAAGAACAATGCTTTTGAATAAAGATCAGATTAAAGAAATTATTCCTCACAGAGAACCCTTCATTCTAGTTGATGAAGTTGAAGAAATGGTTCCGGGTGAATCAATTACCGCATATAAGCATGTAGAGGCAGATGAATATTATTTCCAGGGTCATTTCCCAGGAAATCCTATAATGCCTGGAGTGCTGCAGGTTGAATCACTGGCTCAGGCAGGAGCTGTTGCAGTGCTCAGCATGCCAGAACATAAGGGTAAGCTGGCAGTTTTCGCAGCAATCAAAAGTGCCAAGTTCAAGAGGATTGTAAGACCGGGAGACACACTCAAGCTGGAGGTTCAGCTTGAAAGACTCAGATCATCTTCAGGTACAGGTATATGCCAGGCAACTGTTGATGGTGAACTGGCATGCAAGTGCGAAATTATGTTTGCCTTCAGCAAGCAGGACGCAGAATAAGAGTAACATATCAGACAGACACAGGAGAATATATATGGATAAAGACATCAGGAAAATAAATAACATAATAGTTGATATTTTCTCCCTTGTCGAGTTACTTGAAGAGGAATCCGTTAAGGGTTCCTCTTTTGAAAATCTGTCGCTGAAAGAAGTGCACACCCTTGTTGCAGTAGGAAGCGGCAGACCGAAGACGATGACGAACGTTGCATCGACACTGGGAATCAGTGTGAGCACATTGACGACTGCGATAAACAAACTTGTCAAAAAGGGCTACGTTGACAGATTCAGAGATGAGAGAGACAAGAGAATAGTTAGAATTTCTTTGACAGAGCAGGGATTGATTGTTCTGAACAAACATGAACAGTATCACGAGCAGGTTGTGGGAGAAGCCTTGCGAAGGCTAAGCAAAAATGAAAGAAATAGACTGGAAAGAGTTCTTACAGAGATTGAACATTTCCTCATGCTTAAGGCTGCAGGCTCTGAACGTCGTACACACCTTATGATGGAACCTATGACTATTGGAACTCACAATCTGCCCGTGCCTATAGTTCAGGCAGGAATGAGCATAGGTATCGCAGGGGAGAAACTGGCAGCTGCAGTAGCGATTAACGGTGGTCTGGGACTGATAGCTCTGACGGACATAGGATTTGAAGAGCCTGATTTTGATAAAAATCCTGTTGAGGCAAACAAGAGGGCAATCAGACGTAAGGTGAAGGCTGCAAGGCAGAGTGTTGAAGCCGCAGATGGCAAGGGACTGATCGGTGTAAATATAATATGGAACAGGGAGCATGCTGAGGAGTATCTGGAAACCGCCATAAAGAGCGGAGCACAGGTAGTTGTTACAAATGCCGGAATGCCCAAAAATCTTCCAAGATACTGTACAGACAAAAAAGTTGCCCTCGTTCCTACTGTATCAACCAAACGGGCTGCCAATGCCATTGCAGAGGCATGGTCAAGAAATTACAACAGGATGCCGGATGCTTTCATATTACAGAGTCCAACAGCCGCAGGCCTTCTGGGGTACAGAGACGATCAGCTTGATTCAGCCATCAAAGAATGGCAGCTTACCATATCTGAGCTTAGAGGTGTCGTTAACAAAATCGGCAACTGTCCGCTTATTGTAGGCGGTGGGATTGTGAGCAAGGCAGATGCTGATAGAGTATACAGATGTGGAGCAGATGGATTTCTTCTGGGGAGCAGATTTGTGACTACTGAGGAATGCGATGCTCCCGAAGAATACAAGAAACTTTATCTTGAATGCAAGGATGAGGATATTGTGACCGTTAACAGTCCGATGAACGGCGTTGTCAGAGTAATGAGGAATAAATTTTCAGCGAATCTTGTAGAAACAGGACGGCGGGAATATGATATATTCAAGGCTGTGCGCGATGGTGTAAGAGGAGATTACGAAAATGGTCTCATATTCTGCTGTAGAAATCCGGAAAGATTGCAAAAGATTGACACTGTCGCGGATGTTTTTGATGAATTCACGAAATAAAGAGGAATATATGCTGAATATTTTTTATGGTAACGAAAGCGTAGACAAAGAACGGTTCATATTCGATGACATAAATAAAAACAAAGGCAATACCATTCTGATTGTGCCGGATCAGTTCTCGGCACAAACGGAAAGGAATGCCTTTTTTTATCTTGGACAGAAGGCAACCATGGACCTTAGAATACTCAACTTCAAGCGGTTGGGATACAAAGCTGTCAAGGAGGCAGGGATTCCCGTTCCCAAACTGATAGATAAATACGGCAGGCACATGCTTCTGACCAAAATCATAGCCGGAAAGGAGAAAGCCGGCAGTCTGAACATGTACAAGACTATGAGCGGCAAGAATACATTTGTTTCTATGATGAACAGCCTTATTTCTGAGATGAAGAGAAACAATGTTACACCGGATATTCTCGGAAACACGTCAGAAAATCTGGACGGGAACAGATATCTTAAATATAAGATTGATGATATTGTAACGATATTCAGTGCCTACGAGGAAGCGATTAAGGGTAAGTATCTCGATTCTGAAGATTACATAACATTCTATGGCGATGCAATAAAGAATGCACAGACTGTTGCGGGAGCACGAGTGTGGATATATGGCTTCGACACTTTTACAGCCAAGAATATGCAGGTAATTGCAAGACTTGCAGAAACTGCAGAATGTGTCAATGTGGTTATGAACTATGAAAAAAGGGATAGTGATGATGCTCCCGATGGAGGATTCCTTGTCGAAGATGACAGAAGTGATATTTTTGCATTGACCGGACGGGTTATAGAACAACTTAAAACTGCAGCCCTTGAGGCAGGAAGCGAAGTGAATATTGCCTCTATCGAAGGATTTGAGAGAAAATCAATCTGGAGCATGGACCAGGGTGGAGCTGAGGCAATCACTCTGGCACACACAACAAATCATTACGAAGAAGCAGAACGCGCGGCAGCGTATATGCTGGAGCTGGTCAGAGACAGAGATTATAGATATTCGGATATATCCGTAATATGCAACGATATTCAGGGGCTTGGAGGAATACTCGGCAGAACTCTGGAAAGATGGGGTGTTCCTGTTTTTATGGATCATAAGCGAAAGGTTATGCATCATCCTGCTGTGGCACTGGTTATTACTCTCATGGATATTGCGGCTGCAGGATTTCGCAGGGATTCGGTAATGAGACTTGTTAAGACAGGGCTTATGGAGTTGGAAGAAGCAGACTGTGAGCTTCTGGAAAATTACGCATTTACCTTCAAAGTTCGCGGAAAAATGTGGCAGGAACCTTTTGTTAAAAAGGGCAAGAACTTCAGTGACGAAGATCTTATTAGATTAAATGATATTCGCAGAGTTATTGTGGAAGTCATAGAAAACGTCAAAGACTCCATGGGAAGGAGAACAACGGCCGGCGAGAAAATAAGAGGACTGTATTCATATCTTATTACGGAATTCAAAATTGAAGAGAGACTTCAGAGACTTATGGATGTCCAGGAAGAAGCAGGATTTATTGAGGCTTCCTTTGAGACGGGGCAGAGCTGGAATACTATATGTGAAATTCTCGACCAGATAGTTGAGATAATCGGAGATAGTAAGGTAAGTAATGGCGAGCTTCACAAGTTGATAACAGACGGGCTTGAGGAAATTGAAATGGGACTTGTCCCCACAAGCAGCGACTGTATTCTCATAGGAACAATGCAGAGAACCAGGTTGAGCCGAAGCAAAATTCTTATGGTGATAGGAGCTAACGAGGGAGTATTGCCAATGTCAGGAACTGATGAGGGACTGCTCAGTGAAACGGAACTAAAAAGGCTGGAAGACCTTAAAATTAGTGTTGGCAAAACAGATGAAACTTCCAGAGGAGAAGAAACCCTGGCTATTTACAGGAACCTTTCGGCACCGGAAGAAAGGCTCTATATGAGCTGCAGCAAATTTACAGGTGATGGGGAGCCTATAAACGCATCCGGTATTTTTGAAAATCTGAAAGCATACATGACAGATGAGAATGGCGATGTTGTAATTACGGGAGACCTTTCGGATGAAGATAGCATTATAAACTCAGTAACAACTCCGGCAGGTACGATAACCCATCTTGCCGATGCAATTCGAGAGTATAGAGAAAATGGCAAAATTGATGACGACTGGCATCAGGTAATAAACTGGTATCTTCAGAATGATGAGATGAGTTTTAATAAAATGCGTGCAGGTATGGACTTTTCACCGCATGTTGAAATTCTGGAGAAGAATCTGGCCCAAAGCCTTTATATGGGCAATCGCAGTGATATGCTGGTGAGCGTATCAAGGCTTGAAAAATACAGTGAATGCCCCTTTGCCCATTTTATGAATTACGGTCTTAGACCAGAGCAGCTTGAAGAGTATGGTATAGGTGCCGGTCAGACTGGAGATATATATCATGAATGCATCATGAGATTTTCAGAAAAGCTGAGCGCGGGGGGATTGCCTATAAACGATGAGTGTTCTCCGTGGATGCAGATTAAAGAATCCGAATGCCGTGAAATGATTAGGAATATACTGTTAAATGAGATGAGTCAGTACAGTGAGGGCTTAATAAATTCGGGTAAGGAAGAGGAATATAGAGTATCGCGAATAGCCAATATATGTACAGGGGTTGCAATGACTCTTGTTAAGCAGGTTCAAAAGGGGCAGATTAAATCAATGGCCTTCGAGAAGAGCTTTGGCCCTGGTGAAGATATCGGACCTATATGTATTAATGTGGGTGAAAAAAGGGTGATGCTTCGAGGAATAATCGACAGATTGGACATCCTTGACGTAAATGAGGACCAGAGTGCAGTAAGAATCGTGGATTATAAGACCGGCGAAACTGAAATACGAAAAGAGTATTATGCTGCTGGATACAAACTTCAGCTTATGGTTTACCTCAATGCGGTAATGGCAGGAGTAAAAGAGGATATGGTTCCGGCGGGGGTATTTCATTTCAACATAAATGAACTAGATGAAAACGATGACTCCGGCAATGTAAGTATAGAAGATTTTGAAAAGCGCAGGGACAGAAATTACAGGCTCAAAGGATTTGTAATTAACGATGAAAAAATTATTAGATCCATGGACAGAGATTTTGAGAAAGAATCTGATGTAATACCGGTAAAGATAAAAAAAGACGAGAAGTTTGCGGCGGCAGCCAAGGGTAAACTGTTTTCCGGGGATGAGTTCAAAGAACTGTGTGAGCAGGTTGATGGGCAGGTTCAGAGAATATGCGAAGATATTCTTAACGGCACTATAAAAGTAGCACCTGTTAAGGAAAAATTTTCTGCATGCAATTACTGTAAATACAGAGGTGTATGCATGTTTGACACCAGCTTACCGGGATGTAGATACACACATCTGACAAAGGAATCGAATCAGGAATAATCCTGGGACTATAGGACAAAAAGAGTTGGTGAATATGTCTGTAAGTGTTGAAATTCCAACGTGCATTAGGGGTATATCTTCTTAAAAAGCATTACATTAAGCGGAATATAAGAATGTACAATTTAGCTCTTTTCAGAATGATTTTCAAAGAGCTCACGCTTCTCATTTAAGCGATATGACTGCCCCTTAATTGATATGACGGAAGATATGATTACTTCAGGTTTTGAGTAAAACATGATTTTTATTATACTCAATTACGCCGTCTTTTTGCATTTTAGAAAGTTCATTGCACATGGCGCTGCGGTCAACATTCAGATAATCCGCTAACTGCTGACGGTTGTATGGAATGAGAAAAGAATTACTTCCAAATTGTTTGGCGCATTCTGAAAAATAGGACATCAGCCGTCCCCGGATAGATTTAGAACTGGTATGCTGAATCCTTTGAGATAACTGAAGGCTTTTGTGGGCACAAACCGTCAGCAAATTCCGAACGAGCTTTACGTGAAATGGGCAAGCATTTGTACAGGTTGTCAAGACCCGGCCAACATTCATAAACAATACAGAAGTATCTTCGGCAGCTGATACCGTGACCAGCATTGACTGCCCCGGAATACAGGCATATACTTCGCCAAATACGGAACCGGGAGGAACAGCACTTAAAATGCTGCTGTTTCCCCAAATATCACTACAAGATATCATTGCTTTGCCGGACAGGACAACGCCTATGTTCTCTGTAATATTTCCTTCGGACAAAATGATTTCTCCTTTTTTGTAACTGTGTTTTGCAGCGTTTAGACACCCCAAAAGAGAGTCGATTTCTTTATCTTGTAATCCACGAAACAGTAATGTATTTGATAAGTTCATATTTTTCTCCTTTTTGTTGTTATAACAACAGAATTTCCTGTTCAATTATATTATAATACAATCAGAAATTCAAGAGAAAGGAAGGAGCAAAATGATTCGGAAAATCATTCAGATAGATGAAGAAAAATGTAATGGCTGTGGTGCTTGTGCCGAAGCGTGTCACGAAGGGGCAATCGGCATGGTGAATGGAAAGGCGAAACTTTTGCGGGATGATTATTGTGACGGCTTGGGTGATTGCCTGCCAACCTGCCCCACTGGTGCAATTTCCTTTGTAGAACGGGAAGCCGCAGCTTATGATGAAAAGGCCGTACAGGAAAATATTCGGAAAAAGCAGGAACAAAGCCACACCTCCGCTGCTCCCCATGCGGGATGTCCCGGCAGCCAGATGCAGCGTATCCAGCGTTCGCAGGAATCTGCACGTTCTAATCCAGTGTCGGCTGAATCACAGTTAGGACAATGGCCCTGCCAGATCAAGCTGGTTCCGATCAATGCACCGTATTTTGACGGGGCAAAGCTGTTGATTGCGGCTGATTGCAGTGCGTATGCCTACGCCAGAATGCATGATGAATTTATGCGTGGGAAAATTACAATCATTGGCTGTCCCAAGCTGGACAGCGTGGATTACAGCGAAAAGCTGACGCAGATTATCCAAAACAACAATATCCAGAGTGTGACCATTGTGCGGATGGAGGTTCCTTGCTGTGGAGGGCTTGAGATGGCGGCGAAAAAAGCTTTGCAGTCCAGCGGGAAATTCATCCCCTGGCAGGTGGTCAATATCTCGATTGATGGAAAGATTCTGGAATAATTGTGGACTTGGATTCAGAGAATAAATCGAAACAAGCATGAAACTACAACGACGCTGGAAAACTAGAAAGCTGTAAAACACGAGTGTGTGAAATAATTTCTGTAAATTATCCGTTCTATGGTAATTAAGATGGG
>JAUNFA010000014.1 GCA_030525285.1 Bacillota bacterium
AAAGAAAAATAAAAGAAAAATTTTCATAAGGGTCAAATTCTTTTGTCCGTTTGTGCGAAATTCAAGCTATTCAATTTATAACCTGGAGGTGCTTTATGTCAGATTATAAAATGAAATTAAGTGTAATTGTTCCGACATACAATACTGAGCAATATCTGCGACGATGTCTTGATTCAATTGTTAATCAGACCTTTACACCCTATGAAGTCGTCGTAATTAATGACGGATCGACAGACTCAACAGAAGAAATACTTAGAGAATTCAAAGAAAGCTATAGTTTCTTCAATTACGTTAATGTACCAAACGGCGGTCCGGGAAAGGCCAGGAACTTTGCACTTACAATGGTTACAGGAGACCATGTGATGTTTTTTGATTCCGATGACTTTCTCAACTTGCATGCATTTGCCAAATGCAACGAAATGATTGGTAAGTATGACCCGGATATGCTCATATTTGACTATCTGCGCTACTTTCCTGACGAAGATAAATATACATATCCCAACCATGATAAGTTCCTATATAATGGTCTGATTACCAATTCAGAAAAAATAAAAAAGTCATTACTCTCAATACATACGATGTTTACTACACGTCTGGTATTCAGAACTGATTTTCTTCAAAGCAATAATATCAGATATGGTGACGGCTATTATTATGAGGACTTTGAGTTTTGGACAAATGCTGCAGTATCATGTGGACGTCTTGTGACCTTATATGCTCCCCTCTATTCTGTACAGGCAAATGCTCAATCATTAACACGCACAAAGACGGATAGCATAAAACATGCTGTAGAGTATATTAACGGGCTCAAAGCAGCAAAAGTGTACGTGGACAATCAAAGCACCGCAGTAAGAAGAACATTTTCCACTTATGCAGCTCGCAAATTCACACATTATTACAACACCCGAATACCGGCATATTACAAAATACATTTTTTAAAAAGCTATCTGAGAGTTATGGGCAGTTATCCCGTACCTAAGCTGGAATCGGAAACAGGCAGGCTTCACACCCTGCGAAAGCTAAGAGGTAAAACCGGAAGTTTGTTGAACAGACAATTGTATCGTGCCTATCTTCATGAGATGATTCGACGATATATACTTAAACATAATGAGTCTCCTAAACCGGTTACCTCAATTACAGCAAACAGACGATACTATGAGAATGATGGTCATGTGGTTAAACCTGTTGTTCTCTTCACCGGATTTTATTATGAATACGTCGGAAATTCAAAATATCTGTTTGAGCAATTACTCAGTAGCGGTTTTAAATACGACTTCTATTTTGCGTCCAAAGATGTGCAGGTTCCCGACAGGTACCGGGTTGATCCTGACTCTGACAGATTTTATGAACTTCTTTATACTTCTGCAGTTGTACTGTTTGAAGGCTGGATTCCCGGCAGATTCAAACGACCTGAGGGTAAAATATGGATTAATCTCTGGCACGGCACACCATACAAAAGATTAACTTTTGATTCAAACGAACATGATATTTGCAAAAGAGACAAGAATCACAAAAAACTTTCATTTAACAGCCTCAACAAAATGAGCTATATCTGCACTGACAATGCATATGTTAAAAAATATTTTGAGAGCGGCTTCATGTTTGATGCCTCCAGGCTTCTTGCCTTCGGTTATCCCAGAGTAAAGTATCTTATAGATAATAAAGACAACGAACAGTTAAAGAAAGAACTGCGACAGAAATTCGGATTTAAAGATAGTGATTATATTATAAGTTATCTGCCTGACCTACGTGACTATAATTACAAAACAAATATTGACAAGTGTGATTTCAATTATCTGCTCGATGAGAAAGCTTTCGCAGACAGCATCCCATTTGATTTCAAGATGATAAGCAAATCTATGCCATGTGACGTTAAGACAGAAATTTCAAATATCCGAGACGATATCGAAACACAGAACCTTCTTCTTATCAGCAACTGCCTCATTACAGATTATTCCTCAGTAATGTTTGATGCACTGGCAATTGATATACCGGTTCTCATTATCGAAAAAGATTATGAAAAGTATGAGCTGTCGAGAGGCTTACAAGATGATATACGAACCGATTTGTCACCATTCACAGCTGATAATGAAAGAGAACTTGCAGAAATTCTGCTCTCTTATGATACTGCCGGTACGGCCTATCAGAATTTGAAAAACCGTTATTGCTATAAGCCGGATGCTGATGGTAATTACATTGAATTTATTACAAAATGCATTCAGCAAGCAGACATTCAAAATTAAGGGTTATGGAACAAAATTAGTATAAACAACAGATGAGCTGTCGTCATAACAATTAATTTGTTAATACGACAGCTCATTATTTATCATATATATCTAATTTATATCTATTTGACTCTGAACAATTATTTCATTTTCTTCAATCAACTTAACAAACAGTTCTGCAAGTTCAGGATCAAATTGAGTTCCTCCACCTTTCTTGATTTCCTTTGCTGCATACTCTATTGACATACCTTTTCTGTATGGTCTGTCCGTGGTCATTGCATCAAAGGAATCTGCGATGGCTAGACATCTTGCAGATACTGGGATGTCCTCTCCGGCAGTTCCTCTAGGGTATCCCTTACCGTCCCATCTTTCATGATGACCTACCGCTACCGGAACTAGATAATCCATTGAAGGTAAATGCTTTATCATTTCTATGGAACAATTGACGTGTCCCTTCATGGTTTCAAATTCTTCATCCGTAAGTTTTCCGGTTTTTCCCAGAATAGATTCCGGTATACTTATCTTACCAATGTCATGTAGCAATCCGGCTGCAAAAATCATTCTAATCTGGTCATCACTCATGCCATTGGCAGCTGCAAGAATTGCCGCATACCTGGCCACATTCTTACTGTGCTGTGCCGTATAATGGTCCTTGGCATCGATTGCAGCAATAAGCGCAAATATTGTCTGCGACGATTCGCCCAGTATTGTGTCTTTACTGAGTTCACTCAGCCGTTCCACCTTCTTATGCAGATTATATGTGATAGAGTCATTACTCTTAAATACAACAATATTATCCTTGCCGCCACTTTTGGCCTTAAATACTGCTAGGTCCGCATTGTCTATAAGTTCGGAGCAGGTCGTTGCTGCATGAGGCGCAACACATATTCCGCATGATGCCGTAATCTTCTTATGAGACGCTCTAATGCCCCGACCGTTTATTTTGCCCACTTCACTCTGAATATGAAGCGCCAGGGATTTTGCCATTCGTGCATCATATCCCGGTAAAATAATTGCAAACACTTTGCCACTGTATCTGAATGCGTAGCCACTTTCAACCGTAAGCTGCTGAAGTATTTCCGCCACACGCTTCAGTACATTGTCACCATCATTGCTACCATAAAGCTGGTTATATAATTTGAAATCATCAATATCTATAAGAAGCAGAGCTAGATTATCTCTGTTTTCCCTATTAAATTCACTCTTTATTACCTGCATGAAATACCTGTAGTTATAAATGCCTGTCATGGCATCAGTTCTGGCTTCTCGTGCCACCTGCTCATACAGTCCCGCATTCTTCATTGCAATAGCTGAAATGGAGCCTAGTGTTGCCAAAAAGTCCATTTCACCGGTTGTATAAGAATTATTTTTTTCTTTTCTCGCAAGGAGCACAAGTCCTACAACATTATCATTATCTTTGAGTGCCAGAATACATGAAATATCAAGCTGTTTAAGAAGCATTTTTTCGCTGTCCCACATAGACAGATATAAAGAACTGCTTTCAAAGTCACGCATAGAGAAACATGTCTCATTCATCTTGGCATATTCAACACAAGGCGTATCATCACGCAAAGAGAAAGAAGCTGAAGCCAGTGGACTTGACACATATCCGAACTTATATTCATTTCCCTCATGCATGCATATGTAAATATTGCTGGTCGCTATTTCCTGTTTTATGGTGTCAGATAAAAGTGCCATGATATTAAGACTTTCCAATGTCTGAGAAACCTTCTGAGAGAATGAGTTTATCAGTCTGTTCTGCTGTTCTTCTCTAGTAAAAAGGGCGTTGACCAGTTTGCATAAACATAAATAGAATGCTGCTATAAGAACTACAGCACACAAAATGATTACCGATGTGGATACTTCATAGGATAACTCAAATTTGCTTATAAGAATTTTGCTTAATGGAATCACTAAATTAACAGATGCGAAGAGACATATGATTAATGAAGCGCATACAACCACTCCCCTTGATACGAGCAGTGTAAGTCTGAACATCCTTTTGCGGTACATTGCCCATACAAGAAATATTATTGTAATTATTCCTGAAAGTGTATCATATGGGAATACATTTCCCGGTATTATCTGCAGGAGATTTCCTAAAGCTATAATAATGCAGCCCGCAGTCATTGCATTCATCCCGGGAGATCTGGTTCCGGTTTCCCTACGCTTTTGTCTTATTACAATCGCTATGGATGCAACAATAAACCCGAAGAAAATATATGGTATAACCACCTTCCAGTCCATATTATAAGTAAAGACAGTACCCCTCGCAGTATCCACCGGCACAGGTGGCTTGAGGAATACTCCATTAGCAGTAAAAATCAGTATTATTACAGTACCTACGGACCATATTATTTTCGTAAATGTAGCTTTGGTCTTGGTAAATGAACATACAAAGATATATGTAAGATCTGCAATGCAGAACAGAGCCAGAATTGACACATAGTACCAGAAATTTAATCCAGGATACATCTGCAGGCGCATCAAAATCGATCCGATTGTCCAAAGCATAAACGACGTCAATAGTGCTATGAATGCTTTGATTTCCGGAGTCTTTTTGGCTGCGATAAACGATACAAATATTATCGCATATCCGCACATCGCTATTAAGTTGACAAATAGGAATGGAACGCTGCTCATTGTCAATATCTCTTATATGTTAAACTTTTACCTTTGGTATCTCAGTAATGCAGACAAATCGCCTGCACTTGCATTTAATCGCGGAAGCTCTCTGTTCATCTCTCTGCAGTAAGCCTTAATTGTACCGTGCTTCAGAATTGTTATCTTCAGCGGCTCCATATTAAGAAGCTTCTTCAGGTCATCGTAATCGCTGTCAAATGCCTTAAAATAGGTTGATAAATGTTCTGACAGCACTCTCTTGCTTATTACGTCCGACTCTTGAGCATCTTCAGAAATTTCTATATACATATGCATATACGGATTGTCGTTTCTGTCAAATTCCTTTCGAGCAATCCAATCATCTATGCCAAGCTTTGATAACCTTACCGTTTCTGCAATTGCAGTCTCTGTAATACGCGTAAAGCTTGCAATATCAATAATGCTGGGCACTCTGTCATAGAAGGTGAATCTTGGAAGTTCTCCGGTCGGTGACGCACTGACACAGTGGTATACATCTCCGATTCTATAACGCATGAATGCCCCTCCATGCAGTACGCTCAATACAATTTCGTAATTTTCTCCTTCGATTACCTCATTCGTCAATACTGTCTGAGGTTTGTATGAAGGGTTATTGAGATTCTTCACATACTCCTGCTCCGGTATGAATTCATAGAAGCAGGCATCAGGGAACAGTATCATTCCCCTCTTTAGAAGCGATTCCGAGCCAATACACGTAGCTTCAGTTCCCGCTGCAATTTCAATAGGATCTATCCCCCATGCTTTGGTCAGACGTTCTCTGTAATGAGCTGCATCAGCTCCCGTGCATACGAAACCCTTAATCTTGAATACATCTTTGGGATATATTGGACGTTCTTCTTTGCCGGCAATATACTTAGCTTTAAGATATCTCATAATGAACTTAGGTGAAGCGGGAAGTCCCTTGGAATTATTGCTTCCACTACCGGAACTGCTTGTTCCGGATACTGAAGCACCTCCACTCGTCATTGAACTGAAGCTCTCGGTTATATAGTTGGCAACTGCTGCATTGGCGAAGAAATAATCAACTCCTCCTGACATTGCCATCTTAAACCCTTGTTTTATTCTTTTGCTGAAGCTTCCCTCTGATGTATCATTGCTTGGAAGCCAGTTAAAATCTATATCTTCGTCCAGCAACGATGGGATAAGCCCCGTCATATACGGTAGCGGTGCACCACCATACAACACACGGTCTCCCTTCCTGACATTAATCTGGCCCTTCTCTTTGGCCGAAATCAGTATAGTCAACGCTGAAAGATTATGCCTGTAAGTATCGAGCATACTCCTGGTATACGGTGCCACCTTAATCGGTTTTATTCCACCTTCCCAAGTTGTCTGTATCCATATTACAGGCTTATCCGGTAACATGCTCTCCCGCTTGGCAAGAAGAATGTCCGCATAGTCATCGTAGGTGGTCAGCGGGAAATTATCTCTGAAATCGTCTATATCTCTAAAGGTTTTCCCGTTAATAAGACTCTTACCGAGACCTGATTCAGACCATACCTTCAGCTGTTCCGTCATAAGTCTGTTCTGAATCGCCATATACGAGTCTACGTCCAGATCCATGAAACCGCAGTACTCCTGCCATATCTGCTTGCTGGAATTTTCTTTGATTTTCTGCTGGAATCTCATAATTACCTTCTAAAGTCATTAATACATTTGCAAATGCTGTTCATGTTCGGAAGCAGAAATGGTGTTCCCCTTTTATATTCATCATATCCATTGAAAATTGCAGGAAACACTAGCATATCTTCAAATATTATGAGCAGAATATTAAGAATGCATAAGACCACGACCCCTGTAAATGACATGTTCGTCACAAGAGCAAGTCCCACGTATAATATTATAAAGAACAGCACTCCCGGATGCCTGCAAAGTGCATACATTCTGACCGTGCAGGGATATCTGCTTTCAGATTCGCCACCGCCTGCGTATGCCTCATCGCAGTTAAAAGAAAAGAATAAAGAATATACCTGTGCGAATAGCGATAAGGCGCAAACAACCCACACCGCCATGCCAGGGTACTTAGACAAAACCGAATGTCCTTCTCCAAGGACACACATCCACACTGTAGATATTATGAGGAGAGTAACACCCAAAACAAAAGATGCATTGAGCCACTTCTTCTTCAACTTCCAATCATTATAATCATTAATGAAAAACAGTACAAACGCAGCTGTGCCAATTATGTACAATCCAATATCTCCTTTAATCGAATACTTCTCAAGCTATATTATACATTAACAAGGCTGCTATAGCACGCACTTTATTATTATAAACATATAAAAACAACACCAAACCGCATTAAGCAATTAGTAAGGTGTTGTCTGTAATCAATTAATTTATTCAGCCTTTTTGAAACAGAATGGTTTGTGTCCATTGTTCAGCTTGCGAGCCATATATCTGCGCTGGGGCATCTTTATCTTGCCCAGCCCTCTGTTGTAAATCTTGTAACCTATCTGACTGAACCACATCTCCTTTGCCTTACCCTTGGCAGTCTCCTCTCTCTCTGTCCCGCCGGCACATATAGGTGCCCCGGCTTTAACCGCACGAATAAGGTCATTATTACTGTGAATTTCCCAGTCAATTTCAGTTGCAGCCATACCAAGAAACTGTGAGTTGTGAGCATCCGTCCCCGCAAAACCCGGCATATCGTTCTTTCTTGCAAGTTCAAATGCCAGCTTGTTGGAATGTTCCTTCTCGCATGTATTGAAAACTTCAATAAAATCCATCAGCTTTATATTGTCCTCGTTCATCAGCTTGAAACTCATAGCCGAAGAAGACGGTATCCCATAAGGATGAGCCAAACCCAGTATGCCACCGTGTCTATGAACTATATTTGCCAGTTTCTTTGCACGCATTCCCCTGATTTTAAGAATAGGCAGATATATGCCATCCGGAAGTATTACAAGCACATGTCCTGCATCCTTTGTATCATATTCAATACCGCAAAGAACTGTAAATTCTCCCAAATCGTTGAATTTATGAAGCCTATGCATCAAGTGCCACGCATGGCAACCTTTATAGCTGTTATGATCAGTTATCATAAACCCATCATATCCCAGTTCCTTGTATCTATTGATATATTCGCATATTGAGACTTTTGAATCAAAGGATCCTTCTTTAGTATGACAATGAAGATCAAATTTCATTTATTCGCCTTTCGTTGATAACTTGCTAATTCTCAATCCCCGACTACGATTATACACCTCCACCAAAAAATTGTGTAACATTTTAAACAATTTTTTAGAAACATCTAAACGTATATCTCCCAAAACTTTGACATTGCAAGCTCTATATTCTATACTTAACGTATGTTTGTTGCAATAAATTACAATGCGACTGCATTAACCTTACATAGCAGATTTTACTTCCTGGAAGGAGAAGCAGCCGATGAATAGTACAAATAACAAAAAATTTCATTTAGTTACGGTTCATTTGACCATTTTTGTTATGGTCGCAACCATGTTCGCCTCAGTACCGGTTATTAAGCACGATTATGCTCACGGCATTTCCAAGGTGTGCAGAACAACTGCTAACCTTTATGTGCGTTCCAAGGCAAAACTGTCTTCGTCTAAGCTGGGCAAGCTTAAGAAGGGTTCTTATGTTGTTGTCAAAGGCAGCACTAAAGTTAAAGGTGTTACATGGTATAAAGTAAAATACAAATCAAAAACCGGTTACTTAAGTTCAAAATATGCCAAAACTCTGACAGTTAAAGTTTCTGGTGTTCGCAGTCTTCAAGGCAAGGTAACCGTAAGTAGCGGCAATGTTGTCTTAAGAGATGGTCCAGGCACAATGTATCCGTCTGTGGGCAAGCTGGCAAAAGGTAAAACATTCAAAATTACCGGAAAGGCTAAGGATGTTTATGGCAAATACTGGTATCAATTTAAATCTAATGGCGGTTATTGCTATATCACATCAAAATATGTAAAGACGTCCTCGACAAACAGTTCAAATAGTTCCTCCTCATCCGGAAGCTCGAGCAGTTCGTCAAGTTCGACATCTTCGTCTTCCGCAGATTCATCATATGATGTTACGTCTGTAAACGGACTGGTTGGGAAGGTGAATACCAGTAGCGATGCGCTATGTGTACGTAAAGGGCCGGACAAATCCTGTAAAAAAGTAGGAACTCTTGCCAAGAACAAAACATTTAACATAACGGGAAAGGCCACAAATCAGGATACCATATGGTATCGATTGAATTACAATGATGAACATGGTTATGTATGCGGTCAGTATGTATCCGTAACCAACACTTCCTCATCTTCAAATTCATCGACAACAGAGGCTGGCGATACCAATAATCCAAAAACTCTTAAAGCAAGACAGGCTGCTGTTGACTGGGCCATAGATATTGCCAACGATAATTCATTCCATTACGGAGAAACCAAGTGGGCTCACCACAATGGTTGCTATTTCTGCGGTACCAATCAGGCATCGGGAAGTCTCAAGCGCAAGGCTGGAGCATCTTTAGCCGAATGTGAAAAGACATACTGCTGCAATCCATTTGTAACCGCAGCTTATAATCACGGTGCCGGAGCCAAGGAAGCTGACTGTAAGGTAAGCAGTCTAAGAGTCGGTCTGGCAAATGATCCAAATAAGATATTCAATAATACTGATGCCTGGCTTCGTGTAAGCAAGCCATCTGACTCATCTGAGCTTAAGGTCGGCGACATTCTTCTGACACCGACTCATGCGATGATATATGCCGGCAATAACAAAATTGTTCATGCAAAGGGTCACGACGATGGAAAGAAAAACTCGAAGATGTGGAACGATTCAATTTTGTTAGGCAAGCTCACTGATTATCAATGGAATCGAACAAGCAAAATCTACAGATACTTAGGCACAGGCAAATTTTAAAATCACAGATTGCGAAATTACAGATAACCAAATTAATAACCTAATAAATAAGCAGATATCCGGTTTACTTAAAAACCAGGTATCTGCTTATAAAATAATTACCTGCAACAACTATAATCTGAATTAGTAGTTTACCTGCAAATGGTTCTTGTCCGGCAAACGAAATCATCAGATATACTCCAATCACTTCAATAGCCATAGTTCCAAGCCGTGCTGCTACGAATCGCATCATCTCTTTAGCTATGGCCATCTTGCCGCAGGCCTCTGATTTGAATACTATAACTCTGTTAGTAACATATGCAAATACGATTGCTGCTGATATGGCAATCACATTTGCTCCATTAATTCCTGCATTACTGGCACCCATCGGAGTCATATAACACAAAAATAAAAAAAGGAGATAATTAACCAGAGTCGTACAGATACCTATTATCAGATATCTGCACACCTCACTGTTAACCCTCCGCTCTTTTTTAGCATTTGAACTTTCATCAGGATTTTTTATCAGCTTATCCTTTTCTTTTTCCATAGAATTGCCCTATCGATCTATAAATCAGAATACAGATTTTCCTTGTATTTGCCTTCAGCAATCATTAATTCAAATCTCTCTGCCACCTGAGGAATATCTTCCTTGTACGTCATTCCGCACCAGATTTCATCAGTTTTTAACGCACGCACTTTGACATCCTGAGTTTCAAGCAACTGACCTACATACACCGGAATCAGATATTCTGCTTTGAGAGGATCTGCATCAACCTTTGTCTGCATAAATTCAACGAATCCATTTTCAAGTTTATCTAAAAAGTTCCTGTCAAATCCCCACATGTTCATAGAAACCATAGAGTCCGGATCAAGCTTTACACCGTCTGCAAAGGCCTCATCACCTGTTTTGCGTATTTTCTTTGTTTCATTAATTGATGTCAGATAACCATTATCTGTCGTACAAATGCCACGAGTTACCTCTCCATTATCAGAGAGAGTATTCTTAAGGACAAATCCTGCCATGCAAAGTTCATTCTTTCCCTGACAGAGAAAATCATGCACAAGACCAAATGGTTCTTTACCATAGTAGTCATCCGCATTAATTACAGCAAAAGGTTCATCAATCAGTTCCTTGGCAGCAAGTACAGCCTGGCCTGTCCCCCAAGGCTTGTTCCTTCCCTCCGGAACCTGTCCTGGTACATTATTGATTTCCTGGAATGCATATTCTACTTTAACTCCGAGATTGCTGCATACCTTTTCAATTCGATTGCCGATTACTTCCTTGAATTCGGCTTCAATGTCTTTTCTTATTATAAATATAATTTTGTTGAATCCAGCTTCAATTGCGTCGTGGACAGAATAATCCATTATTATATGATCATTTTCATCAACACGTGCAAGCTGCTTAATCCCTGTCCCGAATCTGCTTCCTATTCCTGCTGCCATTATCACCAGCGATGTATCTGTTTTTTTAATGTCACTCATCATAACCCCTTCATTCACATAATATCATTCATCCGAACGATTAGTCCTTAAATATAGCCTCTATTGCACGTTTTGACGCGTTGCCGTCATCCAGATAATTAAACTTCCGGTTAAATGCCTCATACTTCTCATCATAGACGAACCCACCATCACGAACTTTAAGAATCGAATCAATAAGTTCATCTTCAGTCTTTACAATATCCCCCGGAAGTTCATTTACATCCAGATAGAAGCCTCTGATATCGTTACTGTATTCCTCCAGATCGTACATGTAATATATCATTGGTCTCTTAAGACATGCATAATCGAAGAAAACACTTGAATAGTCTGTAATCAATATGTCTGCCATCAGATACAGTTCAGATATATCGGCTATTCCCGATACATTATATATGAACCCCTCATATGCACTGAAATCAAAAGAATTCGCTATGAAATAATGAGTTCTGAAAAGAATGATGTAGTCGTCTCCGATAGCATCCTGAAGTCGTTTGAAGTCCAGTGTTTCCTCATGTTTATATCCTTTTCCTGAAACATGATTGTTATCTCTGAATGTAGGCGCGTAGAGAATAACCTTTTTATCACGCGGAGCACCTACGGTTTCAAAAATATCGTCAACATCCTTCGACGTGTAATTGCTCATAATGTCGTTTCTGGGATAACCAACCTCGGTTATTATATCTTCCATGCCCATTCCGTCAAGATTGAATGCACTTATAAACCGCTTCGATGCCCATTCGCTCGGAGAAAGAAAATGAGTATATCTTATGACGTCACTATCATTTCTCGCTCTTATTTCTTCAAGAGTGTTATTCACATTACCATCTTCTGCTTCAATGTCACATCTTAGTCTTTTTAATGGTGTTCCGTGCCATGTCTGCATAATTGTCTGACCATCTTTGCGACTGATGCCACCATATAACATGGCATTGACAATAACGTATTTTGATGTTGCAAACTCTCTAAAATACTCTTCCGACTTATGTTCAACAAGAACGCAATCCTCAAGCTCCGGAATGTTTGCATGAGCCTCAATATCCACAAATGCCCACACAAATGTCCATCCATCAAACCTTGAATCTTTTCTCATTTCCTCATAAATCCAACGAGGATTACAGCTGTATTGTCTTCCGTTAAAAACTTCAAACAAAACCTTTTTGTTGTCTAGAGGCAAATCTCCATACTTGCTTAAGTACTGATTTGATCTGAATTTCTTGAGAAAAATTCGTGCTGCAAATCTCTGATTAGGATGTTTCTTAAAGTATGAAATCATCCACGTTCTTATATTCTCTTTAAAACTCATTAGAATGAAACCCTTTCTTTGGTCTTGTATATATAGGCATCATTTGTGCCTTTAATGTTCATAAGTATTATAAGATAGCCATCATCATCTACAAGGCAGCTTTCAATTTCCCCTAAAGGAATGTAATAGCTTCCAAGATATGCCCCATCTTCTGTCCGATACATGTCAATATAGCTCGTTTTGCCGTTTACCCACGTACAAACATATACTACGCCATTGTATCCGCCAACATCCTGTGCGTGATTATATCGTGCTTTTTTGTGAAGTGAACGTTCAACTTTAAAATTGCTGTCTGCCACATATACAACATTACCCTTACTGAGATAGTATTTATCGTTTGTAGGATCATAAGCTATACCGGATGTTACTCGTGGCAACTTAAAAGCGCCTTGCGGCGATAAATTCGACTCCTTATATGCATAACTTGCAGCCGTATATTTTTTCTTATGAGTCTTTGCAACATAAATTATACCTGTATTGCGGTTAAGTGTTGCTCCGTTGGCATGTCCCATTCCCGGCTCTGACTTCTCTCTTACTTTTTTTCCCTTCTCATCATAAACTACGAATTTGCCTACTGTTCCGCCATGATTAACATAGGATATTATATATTCTGAGCCGTTATAGCTCATCGACTGAGGTACTTTCGTGCTTCCCGTGCCATGAATAAGCGCAATCGTATGAAGATCGGATTTACTGATTTCCTTTAAGTTATGTGCCTTGGTATAAGTCTGCGCTTCTGAAGCTGCAGGCTTGACATTTACCGGCGAAGACAAATCACTTGATACTGTCTTTTCCCTTATTACAGCTACCGCTTTAACACCATATTTGCCTTGCGTTCTATGTATGGATATTTGATGTGTATCTTTGTCCACAGTTTTTATTTTTTCATATTTATCAGTTGCCGGATTCATTCTGAACAGCTGATATTCTGTCGCATATTCATTGTTTGTCCACGACAAGCTAACCTCAGTACTCTTTTCAGTTTCAATCTTAATATTAGGAGCATCAAGAGTATCCGGGCAAACTTTTATGTCTACTTTAACTGTGGCAGCTCTATAGATTTTCGTTTCATCGGCGCGAACATTGATTGTCGTCGTTCCCGCCTTTTGAAGAGTCACCTGACCATCCTCAGTAACTTCTGCTATTTCACTATTTCCTGAAACGTACTCAATCTTGCCTTTGCCGGTTCCCGTCAGTGTAAAACCGTCTCCGGCAAACCCTTCAAATTCGTCATCGCTAACACTTATTTTTTGCTTGAGCTTCTTAGTTTTGATTCTTTTTTCTGCGGCACCGTTGCTGCTTCCATCCGCTTCAAGAGCAGATACAACAATCCTGTACCTTTTGTCAATCGTAATGTCATCTATGGTGATTTCCGTATCATCTGTTTTAATGCTTTGAGGAATTCCGAACCCCGAATATACCAAAAGCGAATATCCATTTGCATCCTCTACAGGATCCCACGATACATCAAGACTGAATTTATTTTGCTTTACTTGAAGATTATTTATTTCATATTCATCTTCACCAAAATTCGTTACAGCAATCAAAAGTGCCAGACCGACTATCGACGATACAATCAGTGAAATTACTGCTATTATTAACTTTTTGTGAGAATTTAATTTTTTCTTCAAAATTTCTCCACTTATTCTCTGCAATACCTGCAGTTTCTACCTCATATGTTTATTTATCCACATCAACAAGAGCTTCAATAAACTTCTCCATAATTGCCTTCTCACCTGTTGATACTCTGAGACAGTCATCAAGATTACCTATACCCTTGTATGATTTAATGAGGAATCTTTTTTCCTCCTTCATTCTTCTGACAACCTCATCTGCCGGGAGATGAGGTTTGATGAATACAAAATTACCCTCCTTGGCATTTACTGTATATCCCTTTTCTCTCAGAGTTTTAACAAGATATTCTTTACCTTCAATCTGCTTAGCAACAAGTTCGTCAATAAAGCCTTCAGTTTCAATAATCGACTGAGCGAATTTAATGCCAAAGGCATTAACGTTATGCGGCGTGCAAAGTTTCTGAACCATTGCAATTCCTTCTGCCTGTCCTACTACATAGCCAAGTCTGCAGCCTGCCAGTGAGAAAAGCTTTGAGAATGTTCTGGTAAGAAATACGTGATCGTTTTCGAGAGCATATTTCACAAATGAATTTGGATAGAAATAGTAATATGCTTCGTCAATAAGAAGTGTTGCCTCTGCCCTTTTGCATGCCTCGACTATTCTGTCCATATCTTCATATGAATAAACGTCACCTACAGGATTGTTTGGATTCAGTACAACTACGAGATCAATATCGGGTTTGATCGCATCTATGATTTTATCAATGTCAATAGTCAGATCTTCGTTATAATGAACTGCAACATGTTCTCTGCCATACATGTTGGCATAAACCTTATACATGGCATATGAAGGGTCTACTGACAGGATTTTTCCTCCTGGCTGTGTATACGCTTCAATGATATGTCTTATACCCTCCGCAGAACCATTAGTAAGACAGATTTCATCGACTTCAGCACCTATAAACTTTCCAAGTTTCTCAGTAAACTCCAGTGTTTCCGGATACTTTGAAATAAATTCCGGTGTTATTTCACTAAGAACCTTGGCTATGAACTCTTCAGGAAGACCTCCCGGATTTTCGTTCAAATCCATTCTGATATATCCTTCCCTTGAATTCTGATCAAAAATTCTATTAAGATCTTTAACGTTTTCATTTAAATAGTACATATTTTATCCTCCATATAGCTAACGACCGGGATTACTGTTCATGGTCATTATAAAACTCTTCAAGTACCTCTATCATCTTAACCGCCTCATTGTTCGAAAGGATCTTCGTTGTAATCCTATCGTTCTGAAGCATGTTCAGCATATCTCTGATAAGGAACTTGAATCCGTTTCCTTCAAAGTTTACGTTATATATCTGCTTTTGAGAGCCATCGGTCTTGTGAAGTTCAAAATAATTTGCTCTCCACCAGTTATCTCCCATTCTGATAGTTCCCTTGCTTCCGATTATCTCTATTTTATTATTAACCCTAACGGTATTTCCCACATTTATTATAGCATCGCATTCACCGTATCTAAGGGTAATTGAACCAAATTCAACAGTATCGCCCTCTTTGATTGTCTTGCATTTCATATCGTCATAATCGGTACCGAGTATTTTGATTATCGGACATATTGACATTGCCATAAGCTCATTAAACAAATATGGAATGTGTCTGTCCTGCTTTGATACGGAACACTCAATTCTGATTATATCACCTATGAGTCCAGCATGGCACATCCAAAGCAACTGTGTGAACACCTGAATATAAACAAGCTTTATATTGTTTATCAAAATAAGGTTTTTGCTTGCTGCCAGTTCGGTAAGTTCTCGCTGTTTATCTGCTTTAAGTGTAAAAGGTACGTCGCATATAACGTGTTTACCTGCATCAAGAGCCTGCTTAATATAAGCATATCTCTTGTCAAGCTCTGTTCTTATATACACTATTTTTACATCATCAAACATGGATGCTGTGGAACCATACAGATTCTCCAGTTCATATTTTTTGTAAAACTCTCCGGCAACTTGTCTGTCCTCAGCAAACACACCCGTTACCTGGAATCCGCTTACAAGAGGAGCTTCCTTCACGAGCTGGTTGTCATCAATCCTGTCCGTTATAATACCTATATTGTACTTTTCGAAATTTTCTTCTCTCAGCTGTGTACTTGATATTCCCTTTGTTCTTTCAAGATAAACAAGCTCACAGTATTGTGCAATATGATCAAACTTGCCTTTCCAGTCATCGCCTATTACAAATGTATCCACATCAAATCTGTTTATATCGCTGATTTTCTGTCCCAGATATTCCTCAACAATAATCTCATCTACAAGCCCTGTATTCTTTACATTTTCAATTCTTGTTGCCAGACTATCCTTAACCGACAATTTGCCTCTGCCGATATCGTATGTATCTCCTGTAACACCGACGATCAGATAATCACCATACTCCTTGGCACGAGCAAGCATGTTATAATGTCCGTTATGAAACAAGTCGAAGGTTCCGTATGTTATTACTTTTTTCATTCTTTTCTCCTAACCCTGGATATTTTTAGTATCTCAGTTTCCCCTCTGCCACACTCTTGAGATGTTCTCCATATGGCGATTTACCATATAGTTTAGCAGATTCAAGAAGTGTTTCTTTATCAATCCATCCGTTAATATATGATATTTCTTCAGGTGATGAAATTACAACTCCCTGCCTATGCTGTACCGTGTGTATGAAATCACCCGCTTCGAGAAGTGACTCCATAGTACCTGTATCAAGCCATGCATATCCCCTTCCAAGAATTTTTGCATTTAAACAATCCGCTTCAAGATACATTCTGTTTACATCAGTTATTTCCAGTTCGCCTCTTGCTGATGGTTTCACCTTTTTTGCAAAATCAACAACACGATTATCATAGAAGTACAGTCCTGTAATGCAGTAATTGCTCTTTGGATTTTCAGGTTTTTCTTCAACCGATGTCACTTTACCATCTTCATCAAATGCCATGATTCCGAATCTTTCAGGATCTGTAACATAGTATCCGAAAATAGACGCCTTGCCTTCATCTGCATCTGCAACAGCCTTTCTCAGCAGTTTTCCGAATCCACTGCCGTAAAATATGTTATCACCCAGAATCAATGCACATGTATCATCACCGATGAAATCCTCTCCAATAAGGAAAGCCTGTGCCAGTCCATCCGGAGACGGCTGAACTTTATAGCTTAATTTGATGCCGAACTGACTGCCGTCCCCCAGAAGTTTCTCAAAGTTAGGCAAATCCTGCGGCGTACTTATTATCAGTATGTCTCTTATTCCTGCCAGCATAAGCGTTGACAGTGGATAATAAATCATTGGCTTGTCATATACAGGCAACAGCTGCTTAGATGTAACCATTGTAAGCGGATACAGTCTCGTTCCGGCTCCACCCGCAAGTATGATTCCCTTCATCATCTACCTCCTCGTACAGTCTATCTGTTACTGTACATCTTCTCATAATATTGCTGATACTCGCCACTGATTATTTCTTCCCACCATTGTCTGTTATCAAGATACCAGTCAATAGTTCGTCGTATGCCCTCATCAAATCCTGTTTCAGGCAACCAGCCAAGTTCATTGTGAATTTTGGTCGGATCAATGGCATATCTCAAGTCGTGTCCCTTGCGGTCTCCAACGAATGTAATCAGACTTTCAGGTTTTCCGACCTGTTTCAATATGGTTCTCACAACATCCAGATTGCTTCTTTCATTATGACCGCCTATATTATATACTTCTCCCACCTTGCCATTATGAATAATCATGTCTATTGCCTTACAGTGGTCCTCAACATAAAGCCAGTCTCTGACATTTTCTCCTGTTCCGTAAACCGGAAGCTGTTCGTCTGCCAGAGCATTTTTTATCATCAAAGGTATCAGCTTTTCAGGAAACTGATACGGACCATAGTTGTTGGAACATCTGCTTATTGTAACAGGCATGTCATATGTTCTGTGATATGCCATGGCAAGCAAATCAGCCGATGCCTTTGATGCCGAATATGGACTTGACGCTGTCAGCGGCATGTCCTCTGTAAAGAATAAATCCGGTCTGTCCAAAGGTAAATCGCCATAAACCTCATCGGTTCCAACCTGATGATATCTTTCTACACCATATTCCTTCGCAGCATCCATCAGTGTCTGTGTTCCCAGAATATTTGTTCGCAGGAATACTCCCGGATCTTCTATGGATCTGTCAACATGAGATTCCGCTGCAAAGTTGACAACGATGTTGAACTTTTCTTCCTCAAACAGTTCAAAAACCAGTTTTCTATCAGTTACATCCCCTTTAACAAATTTGAATCTTGGATTATCCATAACAGAATCAAGGGTTTTGAGATTACCACAATACGTAAGCGAATCAAGACACACAATATCGTAATCAGGATGTTTGTCTAACATATAAAATACAAAATTGGCACCTATGAATCCAGCGCCGCCTGTAACTAATACTTTCATTACTCTTCAGCTCCTTTATTGTCTTCAGGTTTCTCTTGCTCTTCACTTACTTGTTCTTCAGCTTTAATATTCCTGTCGATTTCACAAACGATATTCCATACCTTCTCAGCCTTCTTGTTATTGGCACGACCTGATTTCTTATGAGCCTCAATTTTTTCTCTGAGTTTCCTCATTTCATCAAGTTCCTCTGCAAGAACGCTTCTGAATTCTTCATTACAAAAGGCGTCTTCATATCTTATTTCTGTATCTGTTATACAGTTTGCCAGATAATCCTTTGTATACTTTTTGAATTTGAAGTCTCCCTTCGCAGCAGATTCAAGATTGACATCGGCTGACTGAAGAATTTCTTCTATCAGTTTCTTCTTGAGACCTTCAATTCCACCACTTTTTTTGAGAGCTCTTCTATATAGCATTTCTTTCAATTTTTCATGTTTACTATCAGATTTTTTGACAAAACTGTATGCGTCTCTTTTCAAAGATTCAAGAATCGCCTTTGTTTTCTTGCCTCCATAGCTGTCATCTTGCTTTCTTGCTATGTTTATCTCTATGAATATTCCGTGGCAATTGTAATTGTCATAATCCAATATATTGTAGCATATTGTATCGGTTCCTACATACCTTACTGTATCATCCGGATATATGCTGCTGTTTGCCCACGATTCAATGCTTCTCTCCGAATCTGATTTCTCACCTATTGTTTCCATGAAACGGCGGCAGTCACTGGCATTCATTATTACGCCGGCACCAATTTCCTCAGGACCCCATACAACTTTATAATCTATATCTTTACTTTCACAAACTTCCTTGAATTCGTTCAGGAGCATCTGTGCGTATTCCACTTTAGCATTCATTACAGAAACTCCCTTCTTAATATTTCCCTGATTTCCTTATTAACCATACCATCCGATGATGAACTAATAATTTCATCATATCCGGCTTTTGCCTGTTCAACATGTCCGTGAGTCATATTAATATCGGCAGATATTTTCATGAGTCTTGGTCTGTTGCCGTGCTTGACTAAAGATTGTGCAATTAGACTTTCCAGGTCGTCATCAATCTGACCCTGCTGGGTCTGAATCTGACATACGAACTCAATCAGGTTAATCTGTCCTTCATACTTCTGAGCCAGACGAACAGCCTCTTCCAAATTGTCCTCACCCTGACCTAAATAATATGAATATCTTATTCTCCGTATTTCCCTGACATCTTCCAGAATCTCAAGAACCGCATCATCTTTACCCTTGTAATATTTATCGATTCCTCTTATAAAATCCAAATCGCCCTCTGCAACTGTTTCTCTCAATACCCTTGCCAGAAAGTCATCATCCACATCAATTATATGATGGTCCTTGAACAGCTGCTTCTGAATGTCAATATACTTTGAAATACCATTATCATTAGTGAGTACCGCTTTAGCCATTGCTTCCTTATCTGCAATGTACTTTTTCCTAAGGCGGCTCTCCATAAATTGTCTTTCGATTTTGTAATTCTTATTCTTCATCTGAATTTCGCGATATTCATCAAGATTTATGGCCTCTGCTATTTCACGGTCATACCTGTCATATGGAACATTCAAATTCTCTACTGAATCATGGGTCCATACTTTATCACCTTCCGGTATCATCATCCATGTATCACCGTATTCTGCAAACAGCACCTGAGGATAATCACAAGGTATCGGGAACATTACTCCCTCAAATGACATTTGTGAAGCAGTTCTGAAAGCACTTGCAGGAATATCTACCCAGTAACCTCCCCATCTAAGATGATATCGGGAGCATTCCTTCTCATCATAATACAGCAGTGCCTTTTCCATTTCTGCAATTACTGTATCTCTACCTTCCACTTTCACCCGTTCCAAAGCTTCGCGATACTTTCTTTCCATTGATTCATTTACTGTCACACCTGAATTATCCATTTTCATGGTAGGGGTCTTAATCTCGCTGTATACCCAGAAATCTTCAATGTATTTTTCATATTCCAACTCATCATCCGGGATGGGGTCCAATAGGAAAATATCAATCAAAACTCCATGTTCGCTTCTGTCTGTAAGGCGTGATCTTGAAATCTGAGTTGTTCGCTTATCTACAATTCTTACAACCGGGTTGCAGTATAATTCATTATAATCTTCCGATACAATGGCATATTGAGATGGCAGTGCCTCTTTCAGAATATCCTTCTTGGCATTCCATTCTGAAGCTCTGATATAAAGATCTATGTCGTCATCCCACGGCAGGAATCCTTCATGCCTTACGGCACCCAGTAGAGTTCCTCCGGCCAGGAAGTACTCAATTCCTTTTTCTCTGCATACCTTGTCAAAATCAACAAGAATATCCATCAACTTATTCTGCGAAGCTTTAATATCCTTTTTTTCTAAGATACTCATATGTTCTCCTACAGTTATCATTATCTATATATTTGAAATAGTAGTTTCTCATTGCCGCAGCCTTCGGATTCTCAGCAAAATCGCATTCCAAATTCTGCGCAATGCCGTCTATAACCGAATCACTATCAAAGAATCTTTCTCCGAACAGCTCTTTGGTCATATCCATATAACTGCCATGAATTCTGATGTACATGTCGTAATCGAACTGATAGAACATAACCGGCTTACCCATATAATAAACATCCCAGCATACGCTTGAATAATCTGTTATAAGCATCCTGCAATCTCTCATAATCGCATTAAGCGGTGTAGTTCCGAATGGAACCAGACTGATTCTATTATTGTCAATTACAAATTCTCCAAGGTAGTCTCTGAACTTCGGATGAATGTAAAAAATCATTCTGGCATCATGTTCCTCGAGAATTCGTTCAAGCCTGGTATCGGACAACAGCTTCATGTAATTCGCATAATAATCACTCTGCTTGAATTCCTCTGCTGTTCTCTCTTCAAGCCATGAACGCCACGTAGGCATAACAAGAATAAGTTTATCATCTTCCTTGGATGTATCTTCCAGAACGTCCCATCTTGTGAAGCCCAAAACGGGAGCATCGTCGGGAGCATATCCGAAGTTGTTGACAACTATATTCTGTTCATACTCCGATGTCGTTGTAAAATGTGTCATTGGACTTGAACCATGCATTCCGAATATATCATCAACACGTTTAAGGGCTGTAACCCCATGCTGCAGAAACAGAATTTTCTTGGTTCTAATGCGCTGGGATATATAGTTTGGTTTCGGTCTCCATATATACAGATGTTTTTTGGAATCGGAACCCACATAAACCTGAGCTGCCATGGCATATATCATGTGTCTTATACTCATGAATTTGAGCACATTTCTTCCATATCCCGAAACCTTGTTCCAATCTCCCGCCTCTTTCTTCATGACATAATATATGTTCTTATTTTCTTTTTCGGGAAGCTGTTCCATACAATATTTGAAGAAATAATATCCATTGTCCTGTGCCATCTGACAGAACTTCTCGAAAACCAGCCAGGCCTTCTTCTTTCTAAAATATCCTCCGGCAATTTTGTATATGCTATATGCGAAAATTTCCTTGATTCTCGTAATACGGTTATCGTATGGAGTCATCTCCCTATGTGTAAAAGCAAGCTGTCTTTCTATTGTAATGTGCGGAAAAAGAATATAATTTCCGACAACGCACTGAATACACGACCTTGTAAGTCGCTTTTTCATCTTCTTATCAATATCAAGTCTTGCCTGAGTCTGTGTTCCGTTATCTTTACAGCAAATCCACATATCCCAGTAAATGCCTTCCAGATTTAGGTTTTTCACATCTATTTCAGCTTTTAAGTTATTATTCCCGTCAAGTTTACAGCTAAAAGGATACTTAACGGTTTCAAGCTCACTTCTAAAACTGAGTACTGCCTTGTCAAATCCAGCAGCAGCATTCTTATTCAAGGTTGCAGTAACTTCAATTACCGTTCCCCTTACCTTGATACTTCTAACCTTGCCTGCAGATGATGCAATACCTGTCTTTTTTACAGCTTTAATATTCAGATTGCCAAAGCACCTTCTGATATTTCGAGATTTCACTTCATTGCGTATCTTACTGCTGAAATGCATCAATATATCTTCTCTATATGATCTTGGTATCGATCTTACGGTAAATACGTAATTGAAAGCATCCAGATAATTTTCATACATATAACAGCTCATTTTAGGATTGAAATTTCTCTTTGCCAGCATGAGAATGCTGTTTTCATCCACTTTAGATGCGGCAAAATCAAGTTGTTTTGGTGTCCTTACATTTTCACCGTCAAGAACAGTCCATTCCTTTTGAAGATTCGTGGAATAGTCTTCAATCTCAATTCCATTTTCTTCTCCCTCAAAGAACAGACGACAAAGCTTCATATCATTATCTGCAGTATCATACTTGATGAACTTTTCTATGTAATCTCTGTCTTTTGCATATGTGTAACGTTCATATTCTCTTGACTTAAGGCATCTGCAAAGGTCTTGAGTATCTGAAATCTGAGCAAACGGCAGACTCTTCACATCCATGTACATTCCTCTGTCAGCCATGTATTCATCATAATCGTACATGAAAAGTATTATAGGCTTACCTGTAATGGAATAGTCAAAAAACACACTTGAATAATCTGTTATCAGTGCATCAGTGCTGTTGAGGAATTCATATTTATCCACATCCACCGGGAATGGATAAATGTGCTTATAATCACTAAGAGTCACAATATCCGATACAAGCGGATGAAAATTAACATACAGTTTCTGATTTGAATCAAGTGATGAATCGATTTCCGCCAGAATTTCACGCACCTTATGTGCATATTCATCCATCTGTATATCATAATTGCTCTGACCTCTCCATGTAGGCATATAAGCTATCGTGCTGATATTGTCATTGCCCAGTTTTTTTCGAACTTCTGCAGCCATTTCCTTATTGCTGAAAATACTATTTCTGGGGTACCCGCACAAAGCCACTTTACCTGTATAGAGCTCATTCAGGTTGTAATCCTTCATCATTGCATCCTTAGTGAATTTATTCGGATACATGAGCAGGTCAGCCTGCATGAAATTATGCTGAACATTATGCATTGATTCCATGCCCATCTTCATGCTCTTTCCCAGTGTTTTAAGCGGTGTTCCGTGCCATGTTTGAAGATATTTCTGACCCTCTCTCTTCACAAAATATGAAGGGAATGAACTGTTGTTGACAAGGTATTCCGCCGTAGCCAGAATCCTCGGATATTCATTGGAATGTATATCTACTAACTTAACATTCAAATTCATCTTCTCAATCTGCTCTGAATGTTTGCCCATGTCAGCAGTTGCAAAGTAAATCTCATATTTATTTGCTGGGCTCATTGCCATAAGTGATCTGGCAATATAAAGCGGTGAATCTGAGACATCTCTCCCATGAAAAGATTCAAAAAGAACAAGATTCTTTTTTATAGGCAGTCTTTTACAAAATCCCGCATACAAATATTTCATTTTAGTACTTTCACCACGAAAGTCCCTGATTTTTCTTTTTATTGAAATCATTTGCTGTTAAGATCCTTCTTAATCTGTGTTGTTGAAATTTCCGGTGTCCTTGGTAAGTAAACGACCTCGCACTTTTCTTTGAGAAAATCAAACTTACCTTCCCAGTCATCACCGATAACAAATGTATCCACCTTAAACTCGTCTACATCTTTGACCTTCTGTTCCCACGACTCTTCGGGAATTACCAGATCCACATATCTTATAGCCTCAACCAGACGTTTTCTCTCTTCATAGCTGAAGTAACATTTTTTATTCTTCATATTCCAGTTGAATTCGTCTGTTGAAATTGCAACAATCAGATAATCTCCCAGAGCTTTTGCACGCTGAAGCAGATTCACGTGACCATAATGGAGCAAATCAAATGTTCCGTAAGTTATTACCTTCTTCATGTTTTCCTCTCTTTCTGTTCCTCATCATGATATGCATGATACTTATGAGGATTACCAGTGCAATCCCTGAAAGGGATATTACATATGCTGCAGTTCTGTCAGCAGACTTATAGACAAGTTTTATATCATGCTTGCCCTTGTCCACCTTAACCGCCATAAATGCCAAATTGGCATCTGTTATTTTCTCTGCCTTTTTACCATCTACAAATATGTTCCAATTATTGTTAAACGGTACGGAGAAGTATACGAATTCAGTATCTTTCGCATCTACTGTACCTCGCACTTCATTATCATTATATGAGGTTATGTTATACTTTCCAGTAAGCCTTTCAGCTGCAAACTTATCATAATTTGAAGTGCTCATTGCAGATACATAAAACTTATCAAAGGTGTATTTACCTGCTTTTTCAAATTTTATTCGTATTTTACCGCTAAATTTGTCATAGCAGCCCACATTAAGATCATAATCCTCAATGCCTGAAATAGTTTGATTGTTTTTTTTGTTATTCGCTACTGATTTTTTTTGAGCGGTTGCTGCGCTGAAACAGAAATCCCCAATATCCTGTCCGCCGGCACCAATTCTCTTCAAATTATCAAAGGATACCATCAGCTGACTGTTCTTAACATTTGCTACATTGATATCAATGTACCCTCGGTCATTTGTCACATTAATCGCATTATCTTTAACTTCAGCATCCTGAGCCCCGCATATTGCATATGGAACCTTGTTTATATCCACCTGGATTTCCGATGCGTCCACAATCTGACTTTCGGATACATTCTTCAAATACTCATCAGGAACCACCATGGCCTGCAAAAGAGCCTGCTCTCTGGCAAGTCTTGACAACTTCAGGAATTCACTTTCTGAGATAACCTTATCATAGGTGAACCCAAGTCCAGAATCATATTTATTTCTGAATACGTTTACACCGTCGATTACTTTGTACTTTTCAAAGCCATAACCTGCACATCCGTCAGCTGCAGTTGTTTCTGCCATGCTGTCATTTCCCAGAAAATATTTGACACCATATAGGAAATCAAGCCCTATTCTGTTATTGTTTGATAGGACATAGACACGCTTTGAATAGCTATACATGTTTCCGAGAAGTCTGTTAAAATCCTGTAATTTTGCCGGGATTTTGGAATCGTATAAATACAAACTGTTTGTTTTCCAATAAAGATTCTCATTATCCGGTTGATCCATGCGGTTGAAAACATTCAGCCACGAAACCTGATCAATTCTGTAAAATCCATCGTCATCAATATCCCTACCCGCTCTCTGGGTTGACTTGGCGAGATCCTTTTCCATCTGTCCAACAGACATATAATCTATGCTAATTTTACTAAATGAAATATTCCATCCTGCAATGAGTGTCACCACAGTTATCAATGCGATTATGCTCTGCCTTACACGCAAATGAACAATAGCTTTTTTCCCTAACGCAATTACTGCCAGTATTACTGCAGCAGCCAGCATGTTAATGCAAATAAACAAGAATCTTTCCCGGCTGTAATCACTGTTAATATCGAAATATGCAAGTCCCAGTGTTCCACCTACCATAACACACAGCCAGAAGCCCATTATGATTAGATTCTTTGTCTCTGCAAGTCTGTTAAGATCAAACATGTCCGCCGCAGTCCACGCGAGGAAAAATACGAGAAGGAAGAACCACCTGGATGTAACGTAACCGAAACCATTGAACATGGAACTGAAAAAAGGAAACAGCATCATTATCGTCAGAATAATGCTCATTATCAGTCCTGTTTTCTTCATTGAAAAATATCTGAATGCAACTGCCATAACCAGCATTCCCAAAACAGGCAGTCCAATATCGCCGTATCTGAAAGCGAAACCTTCTGAAACAAAAACATTCATCAGGTTACACACATAATCCGTACCTTTGAAAAAACTGTATGAAACAGCTTCCCCACCTGTTGATGCTCCCATGAGCGTACCTATGGTAGTAATGGTAACTGCCATTGATACAGCAATTCCCACAATGCCATAACCCATGAATTTAACAATATAAATCAGATACTCCTTAATGCTGAATTTCTCACAATAAGCGAAATACCTCAACAGAATATATAAAACCGTGCAAATGCCCACCATATATCCCAGGTATATGCTGTTGCACATTGCCCAGGCTACTGTAATCATAAATACTGCCGGCGATTTGCCTTTGTATATTCTATCCACTCCCGCAATTACCAAAGGTAGAATTACGGTAATATTTATAAATTGTGCCTGTATCAGAGAAACGTCAATTATCCATGTTGAAAAGACATAGCATACAGCCCCCATCAATGCCTGATAATTGCTCAGTTTAACTTCCTTTGCAAATGCAATGAAAGCCAGCCCACTACAATATAATCTGACAATCACAGCTACTGTATAGCCTATGTCCAGCATTGAATCCGGGAATGCTATGGCTATAAGTGCAAATATGTCTGTAGGTGACTTGCTCTCCATGCCGGTTCCTTTGTACCAGTGCCACTGGTGATAACCGTTTCCTGAAAGGAATGAATGAATGTTGTCCTTCAATTCAACAGTCCAGAAGTATCCCTGATCAAGTGCATCATATTCATTTATAAATGTTTTTCCATTACTAAAGAACCAAAAGAACACTCCGGCGGCTATAACTGCAAACATAACAGTATAACTCACCAGCAACAAAATAATCTTTCGTTTGCCGCCGCAATTCAAATTGTCATTCATGTAATTTGTACCCATTATTCAGTCAATCCTGCTACAAAATTTCCCAAATCCCTTGTGCAATCGTCAGTATTAACAGATACATACTTTCCCCTGAATGCTTTAAGTCGATTGTAATCATATTCTTTATAAAGAATTGTTCTCAGTTCAGCCCCTGTTAAAGCTGAAACCTCCGGAAGTTCTTCAAGTGGATTGAAGTTAAGACCTACATTTGCCCGATATTCTTCAATATCATAAACGTAGTAATACAACGGCTTACCTGTAAGAGCAGCTTCAACTCCCAAAGCCGAATAGTCCGTTACAATTCTGTCACACACACTTAACCACTGATATGACGAGTATTTCCAATCGACTATAATGTTTTCGCAATAATCGTCTTCAGTGAATTGAACGTCTTTAAAAACCGGATGAACTTTCACTACAAGTGTGAAATCTGTATTTTTTACAGCTTCCTTTATTCCGTCAAGTTCAATATCCTTTCCCTTACGGAATGTAGGAACATAAAGTACTATTTCACTTTTTTCATCAATTCCGTACTCCCGGCATAAGGCTTCTCTGAATGCACCGATTCCTTTTGCTCTGTATTCTTCCGGAAGTATTGTATTAGGTCTGAGGATCTCATCAACCCTTGGCAAAGCGAGGAACTTAAGTTTTTCCTCTCCTATATCAAAGCATCTGCAATAGTTTTTGCCCGTCGCCTCACTGGGGCAGATTACATAATCATAGTTTCTGTGCATGCACATTATTTCAGCTACTTCCCTGCTATGACCCGAGGGTTTACCTATGGTTTCATATCCGAATTTCTTTATTGCTGCAAGGGCATGCCACATTTGAACTACCGAAGTATTCTTCTGATGTTTCAGAATACTGGCAGCTATGCAATAGCCGTCAATCAGTATTACTCTGCCTGATGCCATATGTTTCATCTGCTTAAGGACCTCTCCCAGATAGGCGACAGGATTCAGATTATCAAGATATCTGCATAAAACAACGCACTCGATATCCGGATAATTTTCCTTTAAATATCTTTCTATGAGTCTGATATCCATGCTTGGCTTATTGCTCTGCCGTGAAACAATGACGACCTTTTTTTTAGTCCGCTGCAGCTTCATCGGAGCATATATGACTCTCATTGCACCTACTGCAATTTTAAGAACTGCATACTTGATTCCCATTACTTATTTCTTACCTTCATATATCTCGATTGCTTCAGCAATATCACCATCAAATGTCATTTTACCGCTCTTCATGACAATACCTCTGTCACAGAACTTTTTGGCTGTTCCTGTAGAATGGGTAACAAACAGCAATGTAACTCCATCGTTTTCAATGATTTCCTTTACTTTCTTAAGACATTTCTCTCTAAACGCTTTATCACCTACACTCAGAGCTTCATCAACAATAAGTATTTCAGGCTTAATGTTTACCGATACAGCAAATCCAAGTCTCGCTTTCATTCCGCTTGAATATGATCTTACAGGCTGATCGATATATTCATCCACCTCGGCGAAATCTACGATAATGTCCTCCAGCTTGCTTATTTCACTGTTTGTCAAACCGCAAAGCTGCCCTTTGAGATATATGTTCTCGCGGCCTGTAAGCTCAGGGTCAAAGCCCGATGTTAATTCAAGAAGAGCACTTACCCTTCCCTTTACATCAATACTCCCTGATGTGGGATAAGTCACGCCCGTAATCATCTTCAGAATTGTTGATTTACCGGCACCATTTTTACCAAAAATGGCAACAGACTCGCCTTTTTTTATCTGAAAGCTTACATTATTTACTGCCAGCTTATTCTTGTAGGATACCTTCTTAGAAAAGATTGCCATGAATCGTTTCTTATCGTTCTTGTATAATTTGTATCGTTTAACAACATTCTCAAAATCTATAACTACCGGATTGTTGCACATTTGTTTCTCCTTATTTAATCCTCTTGTCCTACAGAACATCAGGTATTTCTTTAATCAGTTTATTGTAGCTCCACATTGCCAGAACTATCATTATAATCATCATTCCCAGGAATATTACCAGCTGAAGAGGTTCTTCCCAGAACCATACTTTGTAAATGAAACAATTCCTGTATCCCGTTGCCAGGTATGTTACAGGATTAAAATAAAGCAGTTTCTGAAGCCATACAATATCAATCCTGTTAACATCCCACATTATTCCGCTAAGCCAGAAAATCGGTGTTCCCAAAGATTTAACCAGGTTGATAAAGTCCTTGCTCATCGCCCCCAGCATTGATGCAAACAATCCCCATGAAGTCCAGAAGATCAGCATCATTAACATATAGAAGAAAGTCTGAATCCAGTAAAGATCCGGCATATGTCCCGTCGCTACGAAGATCACACAGACAATCAGCATGAGACAGATATGTATTGTCAGCTTGGCAAGTGCTGTAAATGTAGGTATTGTAGATACCGGAAACTTCATCTTGGTAACAAGATATTTGTATTTTCTTACTGCATTGGCTCCCTGCTGAAGCATGTCAGACATGTAGAACCATGCCATAAATCCCGGAATCATCCAAAGTGCAAATCCATAGCCGTTAACACTATCACCTTGCCTGATCCCGTAGGTGAAGGCAAACCAGAACACCGTTATTGTCATTACCGGTTTTATTAATGCCCATGCCCAGCCTAAGGCCGCACCGCTATATGTTTTGATGATATCGGCCTTGGCAAGAAGAAGAATCTGGCTTCTCCATTCCGAATGCTCTTTTAATATATGCTTAAATGTGTTCACTGTTATCTCCTTGGTTTCTGAAGAATTTCTTTATTGTATCTATTACTTTTGTCTGATCATCCTCCGCCATATTATAATACATCGGCAGTCTGACAAGGCGTTCACTCTCCCTCGTGGTGAATCTGTCTTCCCCACTGAATCTTCCGAGTTTCATGCCCGCCGTTGATGAATGTAACGGCACATAATGAAATGCTGCACTTACATCATTTTCTTTAAGATATGAAATGAATTCAGTACGTTCTTGAAGGTTTTTTAATTTCACATAAAACATATGTGCATTGTGCGAACATTCCTTCGGTACAATGGGCAGCTCCAGATTGTTCGACTCAGTTAAAGCCTCAAGTTCTTCGTAATATCTGTTCCATGTGGCGATTCTGTTATCGTTTATCTCGTCTGCTTTATCAAGTTGAGCGAGAAGATATGCCGCATTCAGCTCACTTGGCAAATATGATGATCCCATAGCAACCCATGAATATTTATCAACCTGACCTCTCAGGAAACGGCTTCTGTCAGTTCCCTTTTCTCTGATAATCTCCGCCATTTCGACAAATTCATCATCTCTCAAAAGAGTAGCGCCCCCTTCGCCCATGCTGTAATTCTTGGTTTCGTGGAAGCTGTAGCATCCGATGTGTCCAATGCTTCCAAGGGCTCTTCCCTTGTAGCAGGCATTGACCCCCTGGGCCGCATCTTCAACTACTTTTAATCCATATTCATCAGCTATATCCATTATTTTATCCATCTCACAGCCTACACCGGCGTAATGAACCGGAACAATTACTTTCGTCCTCGGTGTAACTGCCTCTTCTATGAGATTTTCGTCTATGTTGTTCGTATCCGGTCTGATGTCAACAAACACCAGTCTTGCACCTCTAAGGGCAAAAGCATTCGCTGTTGATACGAAAGTATATGATGGCAGTATCACTTCATCGCCGACATCAATGTCCGTAAGCAGTGCTGCCATTTCAAGCGAATGGGAGCACGAAGTCGTCAGAAGTGCCTTTGATACACCTGTTTTCTCTTCAATCCAGCTGTTGCATTTTGCGGTGAATTCTCCATCACCGCAAATCTTCTTCTTATCTACCACCTGATTGATATATTCCAACTCTCCGCCAACAAAAGGTGGAATGTTAAACTTAACCATTGTTATTCCTTCCAAATTCATTATTATGTTTCATATATGCTATTCGAACATAGTCGCCTTGCGCTTGCGACCTTTTCTTAAAATTAGATATACTCACACGTAGTTTAATTCTACCAAAACAAGCCTGTTAATTCAACCCGCACCCATACCCTAATGCTTGCATTTTTAATACCGGTTCTTTATAATGTTAATGTTATATATTCACACACGGGGCATTAGCTCAATGGATAGAGTCGCAGACTTCGAATCTGTCGGTTGGGGGTTCGAGTCCCTCATGCCTCGCCACCATAAGACCACTTATGTGGTCTCTTTTATTTAAACGAAAAAATCGGATGCTTTGACCTGCCTTCCAAAAGTTAGACTTTGGGTGGCATTTCATTCCATCCGATTTTTTATCTAATTATTCCTGTTCACGTGTCTTATTGTGATTATGCCGCCACGAACCTTGCTTACTTTAGTTCCCTTCTTCCTTGTAGCTTCTGACATTTTACCGTTACCCAGGTAAATGGCCACATGATGCTTATAGCATATAATGTCACCCGGCTTTGCACCCGAACGTGATACACCGCGTCCAACCTTTCGAAGACCCGGATGATTGTTCGGGAGTTCAACTCCATACATTCTGTAAATGTTTCTTACATACTGAACGCAATCAATTCCCTTGGTAAAACTGTATCCCCCGTATTTATAAGGACATCCCAGATACTGCAATGAAGTATTGGCTATATCGCTACCATCATTAAATACCGGTTTTCCCTCATAAGTCTTCCAATCTTCCCCATTGGGAACTCCCAGCGTACCTTTGTAAATTATAGCCTGTTCACCCTTTTCAATAATGTTTTCGTCTACAAGCTTAGTGGACTTTTCAATTCCGTTTACTGTTTCAATCTGGTAAGTGGCCTCTCTACGCCCATCCTTGCCTTCTTTCTCTACACGTTTTGTACCTGCAAGAGCTTTGTCATCCTGCCTGTAATCTATTTCAGGGGTGTATGTTTCTTCCTTGACATATTGGCTTGTAATTGTCGCAGAAAAAAGATTTTCTTCTCTTTTATTCTCGCCCATAAGATAAGATTCAGCTTCCTTTTTCGTTTTAACCTTATCTCTTGCACTGAAATATTTTTTTATGCCAACGTCCTGTACCCGTAGTTCCTTATCAAGCACCACACGGTTTACCTTAGTATCTTCGGGCACGTAACTCTCCAACACATCCTTTATTACGGCCTTGCCGGCAGATTTATTCTTTACAACAACCAGAGTTTCCCCATCAGCTGTTATCTTGCAAGGCATCGTATACAATATTGCACCGACAGCGGCTCCAGCGGCAGCAATGACCGCGATTGAAGCTATAGTAATTATCTTCGTTGATTTTTTCATAAGCGAACCCCATAAGTCACAAATTACATGGGAATAGGTTGATTAAATTGCCTTGGTTCTTATTTCTTCAAGAAGTTTTTCCTGTAACTCTTCTGGGGTCATTACCACTTCTTCACCGGTTTTGGTATTTCTCACTGTAAGAGTTCCTGCACTAACTTCATTCTCGCCGATAACGCAAAGATACGGATTGCGTTCGTTTCTGGCTTCTCTGATTTTGTAACCGATTTTCTCATTTCTGACATCGGTCTCAACCCTAAGTCCAGCCTCCTCAAACTGTTTTGCAACCTTGAGTGCATAGTCTGTGAACTTTTCGGTTACAGTCATTAGTTTAACCTGAACAGGTGCCAGCCAGAGAGGAAATTTGCCTGCAAAATGCTCGATGAGTATTCCAATGAAACGTTCAATGGATCCGAAGATTACTCTGTGAATCATTACAGGTCTGTGCTTCTCACCATCAGGACCTACATAAGTAATATCAAATCTCTGAGGAAGCTGCATATCCAACTGTATTGTACCGCACTGCCATGTTCTTCCTATTGAATCTTCCAGATGGAAGTCGAGTTTAGGACCATAGAAAGCACCATCCCCTTCATTAATGACAAATGGCACGCCTATACTCTCCATGGCTTCTCGCAATGCAGTTTCTGCTGTTTCCCATTCTTCATCAGTACCCATCGAATCCTCAGGTCTTGTGCTGAGTTCAATATGGTATGTGAAGCCGAACATTTTATAAACATCATCAATAAACTTGACTACACCTATTACCTCATCTTTAATCTGCTCAGGAAGCATGAAAATGTGAGCATCGTCCTGGGTAAATGTTCTTACTCTCATGAGGCCGTGTAATGCTCCCGAAAGTTCATGTCTGTGAACCTGTCCAAGCTCACCCATTCTTACAGGGAATTCTCTGTATGACCACATTTTTCTCTTGTATACAAGAAGTGCGCCCGGGCAGTTCATCGGCTTGATAGCATAATCTTCACCGTCAATCTGAGTGAAATACATATTGTCCTTGTAATGATCCCAGTGACCTGAAGTTCTCCACAAATGCTCGTTCATAATGAGTGGAGTTTTGATTTCTTCATACCCTCTCTTACGGTGTTCTAACTTCCAGAAATTCTCAAGCTCGTTTCTGATTACCATTCCCTTAGGCATGAAGAACGGGAATCCCGGACCTTCTTCATATATTGCAAAGAGATCCATTTCTTTGCCGATTTTGCGGTGATCTCTCTTCTTGGCTTCTTCCAGTCTATGCAGATATTCATCCAGTTCTGCCTGTGTAGGGAAACATGTACCGTAAATTCTCTGGAGCATCTTGCGATCAGAGTCACCCCTCCAGTATGCTCCCGCCACGCTCTGAAGCTTAACAGCCTTAATCTGACCTGTACTTGCCATATGTGGTCCGGCACAAAGATCTACGAAATCTCCCTGCTGATAAAACGAAATTACCGCGTCTTCAGGCAAATCTTCAATAAGTTCCACTTTGTAATCTTCGCCTTTGTCCGCCATGAACTTAATAGCCTCTTCTCTAGGGAGTTCAAATCTTTCGAGAGGATAATTAGCTCCTATTATTTTTTTGATTTCCTTCTGGATTTTGAGCAAATCCTGATCAGTCAGCTTATGCTCCATATCAAAATCGTAATAGAATCCATTATCTATTGCAGGTCCGATAGCAAGTTTTGCATCCGGCCATATTTTTTTGACAGCCTGTGCCAGAATATGTGCCGTAGTATGTCTGTAATTCCATCTGACCTGACTATCTTCCCAGTTAATTTTTTCCTTTGCCATTTCTTCTTTCTCCTCTGAATATATTTACATGAACGGCTTATTTTCCAAAGCCAGCTCTATAAGTCTGTCAATTAACTGATCGTATGGTATTCCCGACTCACCCCAAAGCTGCGGATACATACTGATGCTTGTAAATCCCGGAAGCGTATTGAGCTCATTGAGAACAACCCTGCCATCATCCTGCAGGAAGAAGTCAATACGCGCCATTCCTTTACAGCCCATAACATTAAATACTGTAAGCGCCGCATCCTTTACCCTTTGTTCAGTTTCCTCCGGTAAATCGCATACAAACTCTGTTCTTGAAGCCTCGTTTGTATACTTAGCATCGTAGTCATAGAATTCATTTGCTGCAAAAATTTCGCCGATGCAAGATGCCTGAGGATTTTCGTTTCCCAGAACTGCAACTTCGATTTCTCTGCCCACAATAGTTTCTTCAACGAGAAGCTTGTTATCAACTTCAAAAGCTACATCGAGCCCTTTTTTCAGTTCTTCCATATTCTTTGCCTTTGTAATGCCTACGGAAGAGCCCGCATTTGCCGGCTTGACAAACAGTGGATATTTGCCTTCAAAATATTCATTAATTCCTCTTATCTCAGCGTCTTTGTCAGCCTCATAAATGTTCTTATGGGAAACATAACAGTCCGCCTGAGCTACGTCACCGTTCTGCCTTACCATCGCCTTTGTAATGGCCTTATCCATGCTCGCTGCCGATGAAGTTGTTCCCGGTCCGACAAAAGGAATTCCGGCAAGTGTCATCAGCCCCTGCATAGTTCCATCCTCAGCATTCTGACCATGCATCACAGGGAAAACAACATCGATGTATCTCTTCGTAAGAGTGCCACCCGGTTCCTCTATCAGAATACCGTGAACCGATCTGTCTGGAGATATTATCGCCTTTCTGTTATTTTCAAGCTTCTCCCACGATCCGTCACGTATCTGTTCTGATGTGGCATCGGTAAGCATCCATTCGCCTTTCGGAGTAATGCCCAGTTTAGTTATATTGTATTTTTCTTCGTTAATGTTGTTCAGAACGGAAGCTGTACTCAATCTGGAAATCTCATGTTCAGATGATACCCCTCCGAAAAGAACCAGTAATTCTTTCCTATCTTCCATATTAATAATATCCTGTCTTTGCTGAAATTCTTGAACTTATTTCTTCCACATGTGCTGTAGGTTCGTAATTCTTCTGCTCGAAGAATTCTTCATGAAGCTTTACAACATTTGATTTCAGCGTTACAGGTGGACCATACCACCCGCCGGATGACCATCCTCTTACTGTATACGGCCATCCAACTGAAGACGAAGTCATATCATAGCTGTTAAGCTTAAGCATCATTCCCATCATGTCTGCAGATGACATGTTTGTTTTGATTTCAGGAAGAACTTCCTTTGTTATTTTCTTAAGTGCCGCTGTATCCATTGTCTTGGCCTTTTCAAATGCTGCCTTAACAACGATTTTCATTCTTTCATTACGTCTGTAATCACCTGTTGCCGCGTCCTTACGAATTCTTGCGTATGTTACAGCCTGTACACCATTGAGATGCTGCTTACCCGGCTTCTCTATCTGCTTCTTGCTGCCGCCGATATGCTTTGCAGTATTTTTGATATACTTGTTCATCTGCTGTATTTCTGACTGCTTTATTTCAATATCAAGACCACCCAGTGCGTCAACTGCATCCGCTACAGCCTTCCAGTTTACAACAACCACTTCCTTAATATTCAAATCCAGATTGTGATTTAATGCGTAAAGAGCCTTTGTCGGACCACCGTAATAATATGCGTGAGTTACCTTATCAAGACCAGGTGTTCCGTCACCTAAGTCAAGAAGTGTATCACGATAAATCGAGAACATCCTCAATTCATCTGTTTCTTTGTTTATGCTCACTACAATCATAGAGTCACTTCTGCAACCACTGTCGTCACTCATGTTTCGTGCGTCGATACCCAGAAGTGCAATGTTTCTGTAATTGCTCAACTGCTCATCAACTCTTGAATCTATGCCGATAAGATCCTGGTCCAGTTCCACCTTTCCTATATTATCCAGTGTACTCTTGACAACTGTAAATCCTACTGCGATAACAGCTCCCAGAAGAACAACAATTATTCCGACAATCAGTACAGCTACCCGAAGGCCTTTACCTTTTTTCTTTTTCTTTCCTTTCTTGCCTTTGCCGCCGCCATTGCCGCCAGTGTTACCACCATTGCCGCCGTATCCTGCTGCCTTTTTTTCTTTTCTGCTGACTTTATCAGCCTTGTTACGGCTTCCGGATTTTGCTATAGGTTCATTCCTTCGAACTTTAGAGCTTTTCTCTGTACCATTATGTGTTTCAACTTCTATACTTCTACTTCTGTTGTGATTTTCCACATGATTTCTGTTACTAGTAGTCTTTGGATGGGTACCACTTCTCGCAACGTACTCTCCATAAAGCGTGTCATCCTTGATATTTCTACTGCTTTCTCTTCTATCACTTTTACTGCTCTGATGTTCGCGAAGGCTCAGATATTCATCATATGCCCTTGCTCTGGCGCGTTCTTCATCAGTCATGTAACGATTTCCCTTATTGTCCATGTTAGCCATAGAAAATTTTCCTTTCTGAATTTAACATGATAACTCAACGAATTATTATATCACGAGTTTTAATCTTATCGCAACTAATACGGATATTTCTTTGTAACCTTCAGATATTTCTTATGTACCCAGTACCCTGAAGTTGTCTGCCACCAGTTCCCGCTCTTTCTAAGTATGGTGACGGTCTTTTTCTTTTTGTATGTACCCTTCTTTTTGTAGGATTTACCCGGGCCTGTTCTGTAAACCAGTTTTGTCTTGGTCTTTGCCTTGCAAAGATATGCCCGGCCGTTTACTGCGAAGTAATAGGATTTACCTTTGATTTTAGCTGTCTTACCAGCATACATGGCACCAGCAGAGTCAAATCCATAATAGTAACTGCCTATCTTCTTATATGAGCTTTTGTAAACTGCACCTGTTGATGTGGCATAATATTTCTTGCCGCTGACAGTAATCCACTTGTTCTTCTGAAGCACACCATTACTGTTATAGTAATATTTGTTACCACCGTCCGAGACCCATCCTGTAGTAACCTCCTCTTGTATTCCACCTTCGTTGCCCGTTCCTGTTGATGGTTTTTCAACGGATGAACCCTCAGATGATGAGCCGCTGCTACCTGATTCAGATTCACCGGGAGCTGGTGTACAGTTGAATTTCTTGTACGCAAAATTCAAATCAACCTTACCGCTTATTCCGTTTATTCTGTAATTATCGACACACTGCCAGAGCTTCCAGCTTCTGCTATATGTGCATCCGGTAGTATTCCACTGAGCTACCCATCTTTCGTATGAGTCAAGTTTTGATGTATTGAGCTGTTTTTTCCACCAGCTGAGACTGGCATATACACCTGGTGTATATCCTGCCTTCTTCAATTGCTGACAGTAGTTTGTTGCATACTGCTGAATTTCAGCATTGCTCTTTTTCCCTGTAGTTTTAGCGTCCTCCAAGTCGTAATAAACCGGATATGTAGGATGAGTTCCTTTAAGCAGTCTCTTGACATGCTTGATTTCAGATTCGTTTTTGCTCTTGGTATTAGCATAAGAATACAGATAAAAACCATACGGAATATTATATTTCTCGCACTGCTGTACATTATAAGCAAACTTTGAATCGTCCTGCTCCTCATAATCGCTTCCGTATCCAAGCCTTATTATTGCAAATTCAACACCGTCAGCCTTTGCTTTCTGCCAGTTTATCGTATTCTGATGGGAACTTACATCAACGCCCTTGGCCACAGCTCCCTTAAGGGTTCCCTTACCACTGCCGTTGTAATAAACGCCCTGGGATTTTTTCTTCCATGCGTTCTTTGATGTTGACATAAGCATGACGCCGCTTCGTGATGCATTAGTCAGTCCCGACTCTTCTTCTTTTATATCGCTTCCCATAACAGAATCTTCATCCAGTTCTTCCTGAGACATTCCACTGATTTTATTACCGTCAAGAACCGCACATTCCTCTGTTTGCGCGAATGTTGACGGTGTAAACATTGTGGCTGCCATTATCACCGAAACGATTGCAGCAGTCGTTTTTATCTTCATAAATACCTTGTATGATGTTTATGGAAGCGAAAACACCATGTTTCCTTTCTTTTAAA
>JAUNFA010000029.1 GCA_030525285.1 Bacillota bacterium
AAAAACTTTACTCGTTCTCCCTCAACAATGACTCTATTCTTAATTGAAGTCCAATCATCCTTACGTGGGATGTATTTCTTTACAAACCTCACCATGTCGTCCTTGTCAAAGTTACCGTCTTCATCTTCAAACTTTTTGAGGAGCCAGTCACGCATAAAAGAGGGCAAGCTGAGAGCAGAGAAGAAATTCGTTTTTTTCAGGTCTTTATAGACCACCATTTCGTCAAAGCAGTCTCGAAGCCTTTCTTTACAATCCATTATAGCCCCTCCTTAAAACAAATCATCGAAGTCGTTGCTCACCGTAGCCATTTTCCCCTTGATGTCAAAATGAACTGTTCCAATCAGATCATCGCCATCGTATACAGCCGCAGATATATTCTTTTTTGCGCGCCTCATGTCATACAAATTGACTTCGTAGTGGGTCTTATCAGAACCTTTTGCAGCATACCGCTTTTCGTCAATCACAACACTGATACTCTGGGTGTTGTCTGCATCAGAAATGTACAGTTGAATTGTGGTTCCCAGACGGCGGTCACAATATACTGCATCGGCATTAATCAACTTGATAATCAAATCACATTGCTTCTTCAGCGATAGCGTGATTATCGGCACAATTACTTCCTCCAAAGAGGCACCACCATGAACCTCGACATTTGCTGCTCTGCTGTTTTTGAAACGGCCATAGTCTGCAAGAACAAGATAACCGTTTTCGCATATCGCTTGCGGTAAATCCGCGTCTGCAAACTCTTTGCAGCATCTTCCGGAATGTTCGCCTTTGGTATCAGTGTCATATTTTTCCTCTTGATGATGAATCACAGCCAGTCGAGATGCACCGTGATCACTTGCAATTACGAAAGTTTTGCATGTATGCATGGCCAACTCGGTCGCTGCTCGATCAACGGCCTTTCTGATAACCTCAAGCTCTGATGCCAGATGGACAGGCGCCTGTCCAGGCTTATAGAAATAGCCACCCTCTTCTTTATGCTTGATCTCGTCCAGCCGTGGCTCTTTTTCTTTTTTCGAACCTGCCCATTTTTCAAAAAAGCCTTTGTTTATGGAGGTGATTGTCGGCAGTTCGACATATGCTATATCCACATGGATAGACAATCCTTTCTTTTTCGCCAATATAGCAATGTAAGAGAGATATTCTACACCAAGAGCGTCAATCCAATATAAGAAAGCATCTTTTTTGTCTGGAATCCTTAGTATTGCACTGTCTCGTGTCTCTAAGTGTGTATATGGAAGCCTTTGGGCGTTTTGTTCGACTTGCGCCAAAAATTCAGGCGTAATCTGATTTGTAACCTTCATAAGCCTGTACTGTTTGAAATACTTTGTCAGTTCATCAGATAGGCCGCCACAGTCAAACACATACTCGCCCAGGTATTGAGCCAAAGCAGGATAGATGATTTCAATCTCAGCAATATACCCATGCTGAGCAACCCAGGAGATAATCGCCTCACGTTCCATCTTCGTGTTATCCGTATACCGATAGATGCTCTCCATTGGGTCAATTTGGTTTTCGCGTATAAAGGCTGCAATTTCCGATTCGGGAAAACCTTTAACCAGTTTTTTGCGTTCTGTATACAGATTATGAAAACGTCTATCTGATCGTGGAATATGGACTATTCCGGTGAGCAAATTTATTCTCAAGTCTTCATAGCAGTCGGTATTGGCAACCACATATGCCAAATAATCGTTTTGAATACGATCATAATTCTGCTTTAGAGAAATATAAAACACCCAGTTTTTAAATTCCAGACCTGCGCATTTCTCGTAGATGTCCTCCTCAAAATCATCAGCGCAATCATAACGAGAGAAAAGCTTATCCAGTGATCCGTTACATTTAAGCAGTTCTTGATAAAACTGTTCCCATTGAGCAGTGGTTCCCATGCTGTCCGTAAGTTCCACTCCCGGAGCGACATGCTGAATCGCCACAAACGGAGTCTTGATGTATGATACTGGAACAAGTGATTGCGAGAAATCCAATGCCGATATCGCATGGATGTTGCAAAAAAGTCCATCTTCTAAATCATGCAGCAGCTTTTTAACACCAATAGCCACATCTTTCTGAGAGAAGTAGCTTGTGCAGGTAACCGTTACAGAAGAAACCGCATTCTCTTCTATATACAGACGGTTTTGCTCAACAATACGGTTATCGTCCATTTGCAAGGCGTTCACCTGTTGTGTTACACAACGTAGGAGAAGAACGACTCTTGCCGTTCCAAGCGTTGTTTTATCCAGACGCCTAAGAATTTTTTCTGCGAAAGCCGAGCCCCTAAGAGCCAAGTATTCTCCCAGGCCAATCAAGACATGCTTATTCTGACGATAATCCGTATCTAAGGTGCGGAAATAGTCGATAACATCGTCAATATCAGGGAACTTATCATCCTTAGGGCAAAAATCGCTGATTCTATCGACTATAACGCTGTTTTGCTTTAACTCACTTAGTATTTGATTGTAGTTTTCATCGCCAACCGCATAGAAAAAGGGCATGCCTTTTGCATTGGCGAGATAACTTTTAACGGCTTCACACAGCATCAGGCGTTCTTCCCTCCGTTACTAATAATCTTTACGCCCAGTTCCATGTCACTTACTGCCAGCTGTTTTAGCCATGTCTTCAGTTGGTCTATCGGCATGGATTCTATGGTATTAATGGCAGCGTCGCTGCCCCCTGCGTTGTATTCAACACTGGCCATGTTCTTGATTTTTGCCTTGATTCTGGGATCATCCGCCCAGTCATATGGGGCGATATCTGTATCCTCAAGCGCTGAGCGGATTGCTGTAATGTCAGGTAAAAGCTTGGAATAGCAGCCAACGATTTGTTCCATAAAGCACTTGTTTCGGTAATCGCTATCGGCAATCACTTCAAAGAAATCTGCGCCTTCGCAGAACTCAAGGGCCATTTTAATTTCAGATTCGCTGTGCTGACTGCTGTTCAACACGGCAAATGCTTTCTTTGCCTCGCCGTAGATTCCCGGATCAATGCAGCAGAGAATTGGAGTTTTGTAATGCTCAGACCAATGTTTCGGACTCTTCGTTCCTCCAGTTCTTTCACTCCACAGTCTGAACAGCTGGTCCTTTACCTGCCCCTTGCGATAATCGTCGGCAGCCTTCTTGACGACTGCATTTCCTTTCGTCGCAGACAGAACAAACATGTCTTCCGTAATGGAGTTTTTAATAATCTCGCATTCCTCATGGCTGAAGCCGGTCAGATAAGGCGCATAGAGATCAATGAAGCTGTTGAGCGGCGAACTCAGCAAATCATGCATCTCTGTGTTATGGATAGTGAGTTCGTCACGAAGCATCTTCATGTTATCAGGAAGAATGTCTTCATAGTTCACGATCTTCAACAAAAGAGTAAACAGATTATTGAGAGCAGGATACTTTGCCTGAATAGACTCACAAGAAAGCCCCAGGAATTTCAACAATTCGCGCCATGATTTGAATGCACCTTCTTTGGAATCCTTGGACACATTCAGAAGAGCATTAGTCACCTTGACAAAGCTATATTCGACCGTGAGCTTCCGGATTTCATCTTCTCCGGTAGAGGCAATCCATTGGGCGGCATGCTTTACGCTGAACAGTTTTTTGATGTCGGAGAGCACATGATCGGACGCGCCGATTTCCTTTGCCAGAGTGCTCAATTTTCCACCCTCAAAATGCTGAATAAACAGAGACATTCCGTTTAGACAATTATCTGCGGTTAGCAGTGCTTGCAGATGATCTCCACACGAAGACCTCTGCATGCCAATCTTGCCGATTTCAATGGCAATAGTGTGTGCAGCTTTCCCGTCGCTCTGAATCAGGGCGATATATTTTTTAACAATATCGTAGACCCCGGTGTTGTCCACTTCCTCAAGTGTCCAGACAGGGTATACAAAGTCGCGCATTTTCGCCTGAATCAAGCTGGATGCCTGAGTAGGTGATGTACATGTATTCGGAGTAATACGCCACGCCTTTTCAGTCAGTTCGTAGAAAGACTTCTCTTCTGGCGTCAGGCTTACAATATATGTTGTCTTTGCCTTCTTACTGTAGTAGTTACCAATCATCTCAGAAAGCTTATCTGGTGTCATGGATTCACGGAGTCCTTCAGAGTCCTGACTGCGGAAAGGATCGCCCTTGTATTCTTTCAGCAGGAAGCCGAGTACAAATGCGGTCAGGTTGCATGGTGCAAAACCATATGCTGTCTCCAAAAGTTCACAGATTTCATCAATAGAAATTCTGCCGTTTTCACGGAAGGCTTCGTGAATCAGCTTGTCCACAGATCGCTTGATGATAGAGATATGCTCTTTTTCGAGTTCCTGGTCACTCCAGTAAGTATCCCTGTTCCAAACCTTGCCCAGAACAGTTTTTTCGCAGTCAGCAATCAGACCTTTGACATCCGAAAGGCCAAAGCCATATTTTGCAACCTGTTTGGTCTGTGTGTTTTTTAGCTGACTCTCCGTCAGTCCCTTGGTAAAGTCAGGAACATGGTTGTATCGATTCAGCACGACCGTCTGCATGATGGTATGGACCGCATTCGCCCCAGTCGCTTTTTCCCCGTCCTGATTCGCATAAGACCATACGATGAAGGATCCATCATGAATCCGATCCCTCCATGTCCGGTCAAGAACTTCTCTGGCCTTGCGAGCATTATCTTTGGACTGCTGATTGTTGTTGCCGTTGTAGTACATAGACATGGCGGAGTAGCTCACATATTCCTCAAAGAGCTCTAAGCCCAAAGGAGAAGAGAGCGCATCAATCACCAGAATGTTCTTGTATTCGGCGTTGCCAATTGTTTTCTTTATCATATTACGGAAGGTCTGTGCTTCCTCATCTGTCCTTGCAAGGGCAAGAACAGCAAAGAAATGCCAACTGGTATCCTTCACCTTTAGCTGATCCATCATTTTCACGAAGTTGGTTACAGTCACGACCGGCAATGCACCGGTATCTGTATTGACCGCATAGCGAAGTCTCAGCGGAGGAGTAAGGCTAAGCGCAGACGCGAGCTGCGTGCCTTCCTCGACGAGCTTTGTGATGGTGCCGTTTTTGCGTACTTCGTCCTTCAGCCTATCAATTTTGGCTCCGTCACCAGCAAGAACAGCAGCAGAGTATACCTGCTTGCCATCTGCAATAGGCGTCTGAATTAGAACGCCCTTCTTAACAAGAGCTTTCGCAATACTTTTGCATTCATTCTCATAAACATCCCAGTCTCCTTCAAAGGCATAACTGAGATTCTGGTCGGTAGCTTTCAATACAGGGATAGTTCCACCAAGACGCTGGTCTACCGCCTGCATAATGAGGATTGTCTTCAAAACGACCTTTTCTTTTTCGGTCAGGTTAGTCTGCTGAGGATAGGTGTCCAAAATCAACTTAATATCAGAGGTCAAATAGTCCTTGCCTTTTTCATAGAAGAAATCCCAGAGCATATCTACTGTCAGCAAAGATCGGTCAGAATCCGGTCTGGTGTTCTGTATGAACCATTGGAAGGCATGAACATCCAAATCCTTTGGTGTCTTAATAAAGTCAAACATGCTGCGCTGGTTGGACTGGAATGCAGACGCAATATTCTTCAAAACTAACGCCGCCATTGGATGGATGGGAAGCATATGCTGCATAACGCTGTCGCTTTTGACAACCGCAGCTTTCATTACAGCTATTTTGGATGCAGAAATTTTTGAATTCAAGTCGCCGGTCATGACTTCCCACTGATCTTTCGCCGCAGGAATCACAGAGAAAGCATGCCCTATCAACTCAAAGGCGATATTTGGAGGTAGTGTGATTTCAATCTGTTTATAGCGCTGCTGAACAACGCTCATAGTGTCATCCTTAGAGATAGAGGCACCGGCAATAGAGGTGATAGGGTGCGTCACAATCACAAAATAGAAGTGTGTCTCCTGGCAGAGTGCAACAATTTTCTGGAATTCATCCAGAGAATTGCGGTTCTGACGGAAGAAACCGCTGAACTCATCCCAAATTAGAACGACCTTAGTATGGTTTTGAGCCACGATGTCTTTAATCCATGCGCAAAGAGAATCCGCAGTTAGGGAAAGAGCTGTGATTCCTTCTTTTTCCGCCATTTTAAAGATACTCTCCATAAGGCTGGAGACATCACTACGCTTTCTCAGCGAATTGATAATTTCATCAGCGCTTGACTGAGAAAGCTCGGACACCCATTCCGGTTTTTGGAGCAGACTATTCACAAAGGCATTGTGGGAGGAGTCAGTGAGCCATGCGATCACGCTTTCTTTAAGCGTGTTCTCGCCCTTATAAGAGCCGGGCACTGCATCCAAAGCAGCGCGAATGCTCTCCTGGACTGCAAGAAACAGCAGTTGAGGAGAAGTAATGCTACCGGAAGCATACCGGTATGCGGTCAGAACGCCCTGTTCCTTATGTCCAATGAGTTTTTCCAGCAGGGCTTTGTTTTTCTTTAACGGTTCATAGCGATCCCAATATGCGCGCAGTTCGTCGTTCGGGACTTCCAGAATCTTTTTGAGCGCATAAGCACACTGAGACTTACCTGTTCCGTAAGCCCCGTGAATCCAAATGGAACGATTGGTGGTGCCACCTAACATTTTTTCTGCACTGTTCAACAAATCAATAAAGGTTTCATGTGGATAGGTCGTCTCCCAGGGGGCGCCGGCGTTAATTGCCGATTCATCTATGCAAGGGAAATACGATTCATTTACATCAAAATATTCGCAGTACTTTTTGCTTGCCATATCAGTACTCCTCCTCGAATAGTTTCAGGACATCGGATGATGACTTATCGCGTAGTGAAATACTTTGCAAGTCGTTAGTGTAAGTCGCATTGATGAAGTTCGGATAGCGTGCGGACAGACCCAGTAACACATTGCGAAGTTCCTCTTCATCATATAAGCCAAACAACCTTACTGGACTTACGCCGTCTCGCTCTATGCTCTCATCGAACAGATACGATACATTGAATTCCCGATTCAAATTGCACTTTTCCACGAAACGATACAGTGCGTAGAGGAATACCCGATTGTCGCTCATTGACCATTTCAATCTGACAATGTTCTCGTCATCGGTAAAATAGCCGAAATTCAAAGTCGTTCCAAATGGTGTTTCCATTATGCGCTTGTATGACTTCACTATCGACTTGGCGTCTTTGGGCTTGACGTCCAAAGAGGTCAGCATTTCTTCTACTTGCTTCCGCTCATAATAAACACCTATATCGAGGGTGTTTACATACCAGGCAATTTGAGGATTCTCCATTGCCAAGTTGACCATCATCAAGCCAAGTGCTGTATCACTCTCCCAGCCAATCTGCTCAATTAATTCAGCGAAAGATGTAAAATGGTTCTTCTCATTTAGGCCCGCATCACGGAGAAAACGACGGAACATGTCATACATCATTGGCCCCAAAGAGTGCTCCGTGAAAAAAGCTTCTTTTAGATCAAAGAACGATACAAGCCACTCTCGCTTTGGCGCGTGATCTGCAAAGGAATTCAAACTTTTCATTGGTTTTCCCCCTCCTTGAGGATGCCTCAGTGAATGGAATAGCAAGCATCCGCTATCAATTTCATGGCATTGGTGGCAGTGAATACAATTTTCAATCTGAACCCTACCGTCCTTAAATTCAATACTTCCATTCCGGCAGTTAGTCTCGCATACTCTACATTTGCCACAATATGAAGCTTTCCGAAAAACTTGGCGAAAAAGCTTTACGAATTGTGGTGATTCTTTTGAAATGTTCTGTGGAAGCAAAACTACATATCCGTTCTCAGTATCAGTAACCGTAAAGGGATACTCTTTCTCCTTATAGCTAATCGCATACCCATTTTCGGTATCGCGAAGGTCACCTATTGTTTTTATCCACTCTTTCCAGTCGGTGGTTGGATTGACAACTGTAATGGAGATATCATCTTCTAAAACGGATTCAATGCAGCGAAAGGGGTTATCAGCCAAGTCACGACCATTCTTTCGTGCATTCCATCCTCCGTTTTGTATGTATGATCGCGCTTTTTTTGTATCAGTTGAACCATAAGATTCTTTGATAAAGTCAACATATTCATCAACTTTTTTCTGATAAGAGCATCTACGAAAATAATCGCTCGAACCACCACCCATCGGGCAGAAAAGGCAGCCAGCGCGTGAATTTCCCTTCTTATACGCCGCGTTAATCAGCACATTATTTATGAAGATATAGAGCCATATCTCGGCAGATGTCCATTCCAAAATAGGATTGTAGCTGTACTGTCCCTTCTGCTTCTTCCCGAAATTCTCATAATCATACTTACTCCTGCTTACGCTCTCATGTGCTCTTACACCGACAAAGTCCATGCCAACATAGTTATCTTTTCCAGTAATCTGGCGCATTTTGAGCGTCTGAGGTGTACTCTTGTGGACACTACAGCACCAACGCAATACCCGCGCAGGTGGGCCAAAGAGTTTCCAAGAATCACCAGGTTCAAAATGTGAGCGGGCAATATAGAATGGTGTTCCATCCTCTTCACATTGAGCCTTTGTTTTTTCAACAACATCGTAGGTATCCGGGAATTCCATCCCAGTATCTCCGAAGATAACAACGAAACTGCCTATGGGCAGGGCTTTTTTTACCAGATCCAAAAGTACTGCACTGTCTTTCCCTCCAGAAAAAGCCACATGAAAAATATCAAGACGATTTTTAAATTTTTCATACTCCTTGACAATCTTTTTAACCGTGGTGTTTTCGACAATCGTCATCAGTTCCTCATTCTGCTGACTCATCGCCGATATATCAATGGGTTGCAGGACAAATCCGTCTTCCTTCGAGAAGGGAATATGATCATCTTCTGTTCGAGTCGGGATTAACTCTGGGGCCGTATACAAATCACCACCTTTTATTTTGGCAATCTGCGTTCCTCGATACCAATAGGCATTAGACTCTGCCCACATATAGGGAATATCGTTTTGTTTATCATATTTCCAGTACTGATGAAATCCAAGAAGATCCATCTCCGCTGCCCACACAGGACGGG
>JAUNFA010000004.1 GCA_030525285.1 Bacillota bacterium
CGTATACAAGTCCGGCCATTATGGATGCTTTGGCCTTTTCACGTGAAGGGAAGAAGCCCTTTTCTGTCAATATTACATCAAGTCTATCTTTCAAGTTCTTTTTTTATCCTTTCTGCTATGGAATCTGCATCAAGACCATATCTTTCATAAAGCTGTGACGTATTTCCATGCTCTATGAACTTGTCCGGCCATGACAGATTGTGAACGTGGGTGTCTTCGTTGACAAAGACTGTATTAATACTTTCTCCCAGACCTCCTGAGAGAATATTGTCCTCAATTGTAAAAATGTGTTTGCAGTTTGCAGCACACTTTCTTATGGTTTCATCGTCGAGAGGTCTCATGAATCTCGCGTTATATACTGCAGCCTCAATCCCGGACTGTTTCAGCTTTGAAGCGGCTTCCACTGCATGCGAAACCATTGAGCCAATTGCCCAGATTGCACAGTCAGTGCCTTCGGTTAGTTTCTCTGCTTTGAAGCCGTTCAGGTCAGAGTCGTTAATTTCAGGTGCGGTTCCTCTCGGATATCTGATAGCGCATGGTCTGTCAAGAGTAAGGGATAATTCCATCATTTTCTCAAGCTCAGAGCCATCCTTTGGTGCCATTATAATCAGATTCGGTATAGATGAAAGATAACTGAAATCGTATATACCCTGGTGGGTTTCACCATCGGCACCTACAGCACCAGCTCTGTCAAGACAGAGCACTACAGGAAGATTCTGCAGGCACACGTCCTCCATTATCTGGTCATAGGCACGCTGCAGGAATGTTGAATATACAGCAACATAAGGCTTCATTCCTGCCTTGGCCATACCTGCCGCGAAAGTAACTGCATGAGCTTCAGCAATGCCTACATCAAAGGTCCTTTCAGGAAGTGCTTCGGCAAACTTTTTGAGTCCTGTGCCCTCCAGCATAGCTGCACTTACAGCCGTGATTCTTTTGTCGTTTTGTGCCATCTGCAGCAGCTTGTTGCCGAAAATTGCTGAATATGACGGCTTTGATGATTTGTTTTTCAGTTTGCCTGTCTTAGGGTCAAAGGGTCCGATGCCGTGGAAAACATCTGGATTTTTTTCGGCGATTGTGTAACCTTTTCCCTTCTTGGTTGACAGGTGAATAAGTACAGGTCCCTTGCTTTCCTTTGCAACCTCAAGAGTTTCACATATTTCATCAATATTGTGACCGTCAATCGGTCCGTAATAATTAAGACCGAGTTCTTCAAAAAATTTGCCGGTCTCATCAATTACAGCATACTTAATGGATTCCTTGGTATTGTGGATACCGGAAACCATACTCGAACCGATTTTGGGAACACTGCTTATTCGCTTCTTTACGTTTTTTTTGATAGAAGTGTATTTGCGCGTTCCTCGCATTCTTCCAAGGTATGAAGACAGACCACCGTTATTCATAGATATGGACATGCCATTATCATTAAGAATGATTATCATGCGACTTTTTACGTTGGACATGTTATTCAAGGCTTCAAAAGCCATGCCGCCAGTCAAAGCACCATCACCGATTATGGATATAACGTTGTAATCCTCATTCTGCATATCGCGAGCAGCTGCAAGACCAAGTCCCAGAGATATTGATGTACTTGAATGACCTGTGTCAAACAAATCATATTCGCTTTCCTTCTGTTTAGGAAATCCACTCATTCCATCAAGCTGCCTGAGAGTATCAAAATTTCCAGCTCTTCCAGTAAGCAGTTTATGAACGTACGTCTGATGACCAACGTCCCATACTATCTTGTCTTCGGGCGGATCAAAGACCTTGAGGAGAGCGATAGTAAGCTCTACAGCTCCCAGACTTGAGGCAAGATGTCCGCCTGTCTGAGACACATGTTCAACTAGAAAATCACGAATTTCATAAGTGAGAAGTTCGAGATCATCCATTGACATTGTCTTTAATTCTTCAGGAAACTTATGTTTCTCAAAGTAATTGTTCATATCAGTTACCTCTTACTGCCAAATCTTTTGCCAGCTTTGAGAATACTTCTGCATTATCATAATATACGCCAATGGCGTCAAGAGCTGATTCGGTAAGCTCCTTAAGCTTTTCCTTTGATTCATCTAGTCCGAAGATTGACGGATATGTCAATTTACCTCTATCGGAATCCATGCCTGTTTTCTTACCCATCATTTCTTCATTACCCTCAACATCGAGAATATCGTCGCAAATCTGGAAAGCAAGACCGAGACTTTCTGCATATTCCGTCAAATTTGTAAGCATCTCAGTATCGGCACCACCAATCATTGCGCCGGCCCGAACTGCAGCAACTAACAAAGCGGCGGTTTTATTCCTGTGAACATAGCAAAGCATTTCTTCAGATCCTACATGATTTTCAGATTCCATATCTGCAATCTGTCCTGCTATCATGCCTCTGATGCCGGCTCCTTTGGCAATCTCATAAGCGGCACGGATTCGGCGCTTCATCGCATCCATGTCATCGAGATAGTAAAGTATGTCCGCGTACATAGTCTCAAAGGCTGTGTTGAGAAGTCCGTCTCCTGCCAGAGTTGCAGTAGCTTCACCATAAACCTTATGGTTTGTTGGAATGCCTCTTCTCAAGTCATCGTCATCCATAAACGGTAAGTCGTCATGAATGAGTGAATATGTATGAATATATTCAAGAGCACATGCATATGGCAGCGCATCTTCAATTTTGCCACCACAAAAGTCACATGCAGCAAGAAGCAGAACAGGTCTTATTCTCTTGCCACCGGCCATAATGCTATACTTCATGGATTCATATAACGTAATACTTTTATGGTCAACATCCGGTATGAAATCAGTAATATGTTCTTCAATATAATCACGATAGCCTTCAAAAGTATAATCAGTCATGACATCACCTTCCTTCTCAGTTGTTTAACACTTCTATCTTCTGAACTGCATCATCAAGAATCTCTCTGCACTGTTTGTAGTATTTGATTCCTTCCTCATAGCTCTTAATAGCTTCATCTAATGTTGTCTCTTCTGATTTGAGTTTCTCTGATACCTTTTCAAGGTTTGCCAGAGCCTTTTCAAAACTGATTTTGTCGGACATGGTTACCTCTTTTCTTATTCAGACAATACTTTTGCCTTTGTACTACCTTCAGCAAAGGATATATCTATTTTATCACCAGCGGAAACTTCTGTGCTGTTTTTGACAATATTTCCTGCAGAATCTTTGACGATGGCATATCCTCTGGACAGAATGAGCTGTGGATTGGATGAGTTTATTATTTCTCCTATCACCTCAACTCTATTGGTGTATTCTGCAATTGATGCATCTATTCCTGATTTCATAGAATGATAAATGCTGTCGCATTTCATCTGTGCCATTACAATTCTTGATTTGAGCTGACTTTTGAACAATTCAGGTTTCATGAGATTGAGCATGTTTTCTGACTGCTGCACCTTCAATCTGATACTGTGAGTGATTTCTCTGTTAAGCCTGCTAATATAGTCTGCAAGTTCATTAGTATCAGGGACAGCCATATCCGCGGCTGCTGTAGGTGTTTCAGCCCTTCTGTCGGCAACGAAATCGGCAATGGTAAAATCTGTTTCATGTCCGACTGCCGATATTACAGGAATCCGGGAATTGTAGATGCTCCGCGCAACATTTTCTTCATTAAATGCCCACAGTTCCTCAATGGAACCTCCGCCTCTTCCTGTAATTATAATATCTACGTCTTCAAATCTTATGTTTATATCATCAATGGCTGCCGCGATTTCACCTGCTGCAGCGGGACCTTGAACAGTTACCGGATATATTAATACATCCACATAATTGTTCTTGTTTTTTATTATCTTAACAATATCGCGAACTGCGGCGCCTGTTGCCGATGTTACTACAGCTATCTTATGGGGAAATATCGGTAAAGGCTTACGATGAGAAGAATCAAACAAACCCTCAGTTTCAAGCTTTTTCTTAAGCTCCCGGAATCGGGCCATAAGAACACCTTCGCCTGCCTCTTCAATAGCTTTCACATTTATCGAATAGCTGCCGCCACGTTCATACAGATAAAGGTATCCATAAACATTAACTTCCATTCCATCCTCTAATCTGAAAGAAACACAATCAGCATTACCTGAGGGGAGGAAGCAGCGTATTGTACTCTTTTCATCTTTTAGTGAAAAGTAAACGTGTCCACTGTCATGATATTTGATATTTGATATTTCTCCTTTTACAGATACGTTTCCAAGAATCGGATCTGTTTGAAGAATTCTTTTGATGTAACTGTTAAGTTGTGAAACGGATACAGGTTTTAATCCCATACGTATCTACCTCCGAGAACAGCAAGACCGACTGCGTTATCCTGGGACATGTTATTATCACCGAAGTAAACATTAACATCTTTAAGTTTCGGGGAATTGCTTATGTATTCTCTGATAAACCTGCTGGACATTACACCTCCCGACATGACAACTTTATTGATTTCAGTCATGTTTGCGGCCTGATAGATGGATTCCTTAATGGACTCACCTATTCTTAAGAATATTTCTTTAATGAAAGATTCTTTCTCATTGCCGTAACCTTCATCTTCAATGCATCTTTTGATTTGTGTATCAATGCCTGAAATATTAAAGTATGCATGACGGCATTTGATTGGAGTGAGAATATTTGTAGCATGGTCACAGCTACATGCAATCTTATCGAGTATTTCACCTGCTGGGAACCTGTAACCGAAAGCAACGCCGGCTCTGTCAATTAGCTGACCATATGCAATATCCCTTGTGCCGCCGACCAGAAATATCTTGTAAAAAACGCCCGTGTTGAGAACCACATCGCGATCTCTGGGTTTAACGATAACAATTTCTGTGGTGCCACCCGAAAAATGGCATGCCAGAAATGGTTCGTCAGATTCGAATCCGGTATCATGTTTTACCGCCTCAATATGACCCTCCTGATGAGAAAAACCTATGCCCAGAACACCGTTTACCGCGGCAATTGATCTTCCGGTAGATATTCCTGCATTAAATACGGGCATATACGAATTTTCAACAGGTCTTGGTCTGTTGGACCAGGCCACAGCGTCCAGTTTACCATCCAGATCTACAGGAATTCTTTCCATAAGCTCCGGAAGGTTCTGCACATGCTGAAAAAGAGCCTCAGACTGTCTAAGACCTCTTTCACCCTTTCGCACCTCAAGAAAATTTCTAAGGTCGCAGACTATATTGTAATCATTATCCACAACTGCTATAGATGTTTTGTAGTTGCTTGTATCAATGCCGAGTATATATCTACTGTTCATCTTTCAAAATTGTGCCGAGCACTCCGTGTATAAATGGTGCAGACTGATCTGTACTGAACTTTCTGGCTAAATTAATTGATTCCGAAACCACTACAGCAGCAGTAACGTCGTCAGCGTATCTTGATTCGCCTATAGCAAGTCTCAATATGGCAAGGTCAACCTTGGGCATTCTTGATGTTTTCCATGAACGACTGCATCTATTAATGGATTCATCTATGGAATCCAAATTTGTCAGAATTGCTCTAAGGATTGTGCGTGCTCTCTCCTGCTCTTTTCCACTGATTCTCTCATCACATTTAGCTTCAAGAGTTTCAATATTCATCTCATCGCCAGCTTCCAGTTCGAACAGGAGCTGCATCATTATTTCTCTAGCCTGTTTTCTTGTCATATTATTCCTCCGATGGTAGTTTGACTCCCTGAACATTAATGTTGACTGCCAGTACCTTGTTGCCTGTCATTTCTTCGACTTCATCCCTTATGTTTTCTTGTATTTCCCATGCAAGTTCAGGAATTCTGGTACCGTAATCAACGACTATGTTAGCATCAATCGTTATGCCGTCATCATTCTGAGAGGCCTTTATTCCCTTGGACGCATTTTCCTTACCCAAAAGGTTCTCAGTGAGAATATCTGATATATCACCAGCAACATCTGCAACACCCTTTGTCCTCAAAGTGGCGTTGGCAGCACAAACAGCAATGACTTCATCAGAAACCTTAAGTGAGGATGCATCGTTAATTGAATTGTTCATTGTATTACCTCTTTAATCGTATCAAAGACAGCCGGTTTAATTATTTGCCTGAGAATTGTCACCCTGCTCATCATCATTTTCTGCAAGTATAGTAAGGGTAATCTGCTCAATTCTCCTATCTCTGATAGAGTCTATTCTGAACTCTAAATTATCAATATTTACAGTAATGCCAATATCCTTGGCATCAGGTATTTCTCCGAGAACATCAATAAGAAGTCCTCCTATTGTTTCGCTGTTATCAGATTCAAGATTGACACCGAGCTCTTCGTTAATATCATCAATGCCCATGCTTCCGTCAATAATGAATTCAGTATCAGAAATCACCTGTATTTCAGGCTCAACCTCATCGTATTCATCATCGATGTCTCCCATGACCTCTTCTATAATATCCTCCATGGTTACAATGCCTGAGAATCCACCGTATTCATCAATGAGAATAGCAATATGCTGCTTTGTAGTCTGAAGCTCCATGAAAAGTGTGTCGATTTTCTTTGTTTCAGGCACCAGATGAGGTTTTCTCAGAATTGACCTTAAGTCAAGATTGTCAAATCCCACTTCTCTTGCTTTGATAAGATAATCCTTAATATAAAGTATGCCAATAATATTATCACTATCATCTTCGTATACAGGAATTCTGGAATAGTGCCATTCCATCAGCTCATCTATGTATTCCTCTGCAGGATCGTTGATGTTAATGGAAAACACGTCGGTTCTCGGTGTCATGATTTCGAAGGCAAGCATGTCGTCAAAGGCAAAAATACTTGTAATCATCTTCATGCCTTCTTTGTTAAGCTCACCGCTTTCCTGACCGGATTCTAGCATAGATACAACTTCATCCTCCGAATATACCGCTTCCGTTACGTCAGTTCTCTGTCTGAATAGCTTGAGAAGCAGCACCGTCAGTCCATCAACAATTACTGCAAGAGGTTTGAAAATTATGCAGATATATTTAACCTTGTTATAGGCTGACATTGCGATTTTGTCCGCATAAAGCAGTGCAAGTCTTCTAGGAAACAGAATTCCAAGTACCAGCATAACAAATGTAAGTATCAGGGTGCACAAAATGATCGATACTATCTGTACGAAAGGAATTCCGAAGTTATCAATATATGAATTCAGAAAGTGACTCATATAATATGCTGTGATTGAACTTGCCATAAATCCCAGAAATACGCAAGCAGTCTCCACCATCAGCAGATAATTGTACGGTTCTTCCGCAGTTTCCAGCATTGCCTGTGCTTTGGAATTACCATCCTGTGCCAGGCTTCGGATATTATTCTTGTTAATGGATTTCATGGCAGTAAACGCTGCCGTCAAATACCCATTTATAATTATTATTATTGCAATTACGATTAAACTTTGCCAAAAGGGTCCAGGGTCGGATGACATTCTATTCTCCTTTCTTTTTTCTGAGAATGTAATTTTGTTTTACCGGCTGATCCATCTTAATGTGAAGAATCTGCTGAGGATGAGGCGCAGAGTCAATAGGCTGGTCTTCTTCATCCAGTAGTACATCTAGCTTCTGTTCAAAAAAGTCTATATCCGGACCGAACACTTCGATGGTATCGCCTGCATTCATTTTGTTTCTCTGTTCAACTACCGCCATACATGTAGTCTCATCATAGCTCAGTACCTTGCCTGTGAAACTGTATTCTCGCGTATAGGCACTGGTCTGATAATTCTGCTCCTCATTAGTCGGTTTGTTGTAATAAAATCCAGTTGTGAATTCTCTGTGACTTGCCTTGAGCATGTCGGTATACCATTGCTCACAGAAGCTGTAGTTATCCGGATCAGCCAGATACGCGTCGATTGCTTTTCTGTAGGCATTTACAACTGTTGCCACATAAAATACGCTCTTCATTCGACCTTCGATTTTGAATGAAGTTACGCCGGCATCAATAAGGTCCGGCAAATGTTCGAGCATGCACAAATCTTTGGAATTCATAATGTATGTACCCCGGTTATCTTCCTCGATGGGATAATATTCCCCGGGACGTTTTTCTTCTACAAGTTTATATTTCCAGCGACATGGATGTGCGCACATTCCTCTGTTGGCGTCCCTGTCAATCATGTAGTTGCTGAGGAGGCACCTGCCGGAATAAGAAATACACATCGCGCCATGAACGAAGGCTTCCAGTTCCATTTCATCAGGAATCCTGCTTCTTATTTCACGTATTTCCTTAAGTGTAAGTTCACGTGCCAGAACGATTCTTCTTACACCCATATCATACCAGAATTTAGCCGTAACATAATTAGTCATGTTGGCCTGTGTTGATATGTGAAGCTCTGCATGAGGAATCACTTCCTTAAGTACTGTTATGACTCCCGGATCAGACACGATGAAAGCGTCAATGGGAATGTGTTTAATAGACTCAAGATATTCTCTCAAAGGTTCGATGTCTTCATTGTGTGCGAAGATGTTCATCGCCATATGACATCTGGTACCTCTCTCGTGAGCATAATTCACACCTTCCTCGATTTCGGCAATTGTCAGGTTGCCTGCACCGGCTCTTAATGAGAACATCTCACCGCCGAAATATACTGCATCTGCTCCATATTCAACTGCAATTTTTAATTTTTCCAAATCTCCCGCAGGAGCAAGTAATTCTATGTTTTTCATTTCTTGTTAATCACGCTTACAGAAACACCGTCTCCAATGGGAAGAATCGATGTTTCCGCATAATCTGAATTATTGATGTAATCCAGAAACTCACGCATCTTTCTTATACTAGTCTTATATCGTTTGTTAGTGTCAAACTCATCTGAGGCGGTCATGCCCTTCATGAGTATGTTGTCGCATATTATCATGGCGTCATCATCACAGAGTGGAATTATCAGATCCCAGAATTCACGGTAATGACTTTTGGCGGCATCGATGAATACCATATCGAATTTTGATTCTTTATCAAGGGATTCAATAACTTCTCGAGCGTCACCAAAGAGTACGTTTATTCTGTCCTCGCGATTGAAATTTCTGATATTTGAAAGCGCCGCATCATACATCTGACTATCAGCCTCAATAGTAATTATATCAGCTTCTGATTCATCGGCGAAACATAGAGCCGAATAACCGACAGCAGTTCCCACTTCAAGAATACGGCGGGGATTTCGTATTCTGAGAAGCATCAGTATGAAGCTTTCTGCGTCCTTGAGAATCACAGGAACATGATTTTCTTCTGCGAATTCACGAAGCTCTTCAAGCTGAGGATTCTTGTTAACATACATGGAGTCCACATATGATGCGACTATTGAATTGATTATTACTCCAGATCTTCTCTTGTCCACGGATGCTCCTTAACATTTTTTTCATGGCCTGCCTGAGTGGTTGCGTAATAAACAGTACCATCAGGACCTGCATAGAAGAACAGGTCATCTGTGTCCTGATAATTTATTACCGCGTCCATATCTACAGTTGGAATTGCACAAATTGGACCAGGTGTAAGGCCTGTAAATTTTCTTGTATTATATGGATTGTCTGAGCTGAGCTGAGCTTTGTTCAAATCAACCCTGTCTTCCTGATAAATGTAACAAACTGTTACATCACTGCCCAGGCTCATGTTTTTCTCAAGTCTGTTGATGAAAACACCTGCAATGTGAGGTGCTTCGGATTCATTACTGCCCCCCTCTTTGCACACAATAGACGCCAGTGAGAGAAATTCATTTACAGTGAATCCGGTCTTCTTTATATCGTCCTTTCGTGATGTCAGATTCTTGTCCATCTGATCCAGCATCATTTCCGTGACACCTTCGATAGAAGGATTGGAATCGGTAATGTAATATGTGTTAGGTGCCAGATAACCCTCAAGTGGATACATAACGTCCTTGTTGAGAATGTCCTCTGTCAGGAACCAGTATTTATCAATAAGCTCCTTGAGATAAGTCTTGTCAGACCACTTAGCCATTATCTCCTTGGAAGTGAACGGAATTGCTTTTGATAAAAGTTTGGCGTTCTGTGCAAGTCTGTATCCTTCCTTCATTTCAAATGACTGTTTTGATACATAGTTGAAATCTCCGGTATTGATTGCCTTCATTATTTCAGTAAATGTCATTGATTTGCTGAAAATGTATGTGTTTGCCTGCAGAGTATTATATTTTCCGATTCGCGCCTGTATCTTGGCTACTGTCTTATTCTTGACAAGCCCCTGCTCATCAAGAACGGCAACTATTGATGATGCTCCGCTTCCCTGAGGGACAGTAACGGATACTTCGACTTTATCATCAGGATCTACTGCTCCGAGACCACTGATATAAAATATGCTACCTGCACCGAAAATAACAACAACAATTGCAAGAATAATAATAAGCGGCTTAAGTTTTCCCATCTCAGTCCTCATTTCATCTTTCAAAAAGCAAAGGGACGAATTCACGTCCCTTTAAAGTTGCTAACTTATTTTGATCTACCTAGGTAGTCACCAGTTCTTGTATCTATCTGGATTATTTCACCTTCATTAATGAAGATAGGAACCTGAATAACTGCGCCTGTTTCAACTGTTGCAGCCTTTGTTACGTTAGTAGCTGTATCACCCTTAACGCCTGGCTCAGTATCAACTACCTTAAGGTCAACGAAATTAGGTGCATCTACCTGGAACGCACTGCCCTTGTAGAACTTGATTGTAGCTTCATCATTCTCTCTAAGGTACTTCATTGCTTCTTCTACCTGATCGAATGTAAGAGGAATCTGGTCATATGACTCAGGATCCATAAAGTAATAAAGTTCTCCGTCGTTGTAGAGATACTGCATTGTCTTAGTCTCAATGTGAGCTTTTGGGAATTTTGCAGTAGGGTTGAATGATTCTTCTTTAATTGAACCGGTAAGAATGTTCTTGTGCTTAGTTCTTACAAATGCGGCTCCCTTACCTGGCTTAACATGCTGGAAATCCAGTACTAAATGCGGCTGTCCATCAATCTCAAAAGTAATACCTTTTCTGAAATCGCCTGCTGTAATCATATTGTTTGACCTTCCTTTATTTTAAATTCAATTTAATTCATAAAATCAAAATAATTATACCAAAATAATGTGCTCTTAACAAGTCTTATTCCATACCTGGAATACCTTCAAGACCTGTTGCTTCTGCAACTATTTTGTAAACATCTGCCATCATTAAAGAGAATGTCATCTGATTCTGCAGATACTGAGCTGCAGTAGGGTCCTGCATAAGTACAGCTGAAAGCTGCTGCAGACTCTGGAGAGCCTCAGGACCTGGCTGCTGTCCCATCATTGCCGCAGTCTGAAATTCCATCTGCTTTTTCATGAAATCATCGATGGTTTCCTTTAACTGAGGATTGGCTTCAACAGCCTTTTTTGATGTATCGTAACGCTTGAATTCTTCTGATTCCTTAATAGCGGCTGCAAGTTCATGAGCCTGATTGTATACGTTCATTTTTTAACTCCTTAAATAAAAAATTAAACTTCAAGAAATATCGGCAGTATTACAGGACTTCGCTTAGTCTTGCTGTAAATGTATTTTTTTAGTCCTTCACGCACTGCAGTTTTCATGCTGTTCCAGTCTTTAACATTCTTATCAAGACAGCTGTTTATAATGTCTTCAGCATGATGTCTTGCAGCATCAATAAGGTCTTCGTTTTCTCTTACATAAACGAATCCTCTGGAAATAATATCGGGACCTGATGCAATTGTTCTTGCCTCCTTGTCTATGGCGGCAACAAGAATTATGAGTCCTGATTCTGAGAGAAGTCTTCTGTCACGAAGTACTATATTTCCTACATCTCCCACACCGAGACCGTCTACCATTATTCCGTCTGCATCACAAACATGATTGTCCTTGTGGGCACTATTTCTGCTTATGGTAAGTGCGTCTCCGTTATCGAGAATGAAAACATCATCCTTATTTCTTCCCAGTTCTTCAGCCAGAGCTGCGTGAGCTTGAAGATGTCTGTATTCTCCATGAACAGGCATGAAATACTTAGGTCTTATGAGTGAATGCATAAGTTTAAGTTCTTCTCTGCTTGCATGTCCCGAAACGTGTATTTCCGCAATATCGGAATAAATAACTTCCGCACCCTTTTCTATGAGCTTGTTAACTACGTTTGCTACTGTTATTTCATTTCCGGGTACTGGAGATGAACTCAGAATTACCCTGTCACCCGGCTTAATTTTTATGGCCCTATGCTCATTTGCCGCCATTCTTGCCAATGCTGACATAGGTTCTCCCTGACTTCCTGTTGTAATGATTACCAGTTCCTTATCTGAATAATTTCTGGCCTGGTTTATATCGATTATTGTATTTTTTGAAACATCAATATACCCCAGTTCCTGTGCCAGGTCGACAACGTTTACCATGCTCCTTCCGGATACGGCTACCCTTCTGCCGTTCTGTTCAGCCAGATCGATAATTTTCTTGATTCTATGCACATTTGATGAGAATGTAGCAATTATGATTCGGCTCTTGGCATCTCTGAATATTCCGTCCAGAGTTTCACCAACAACTCTTTCTGATGGCGTATATCCCTGTCTCAGTACATTTGTACTTTCAGCCATCATGAGCAGAACACCTTCATCTCCCACTCGTGCAAGACGTGCGAAATCTATAGGTTCTCCGTCAACTGGTGTATAGTCGATTTTAAAATCTCCTGTATGGAATACTCTTCCGGCAGGTGTGTCAATACTGAAGCAAAGAGAATCTGCAATTGAATGAGTTATTCTGATTGCTTCAACCTTGAAATTGTTTCCAACCCTGAAAGTATCTCCTGCATTTATTACATTGAGTTTCGCAACCAATCCGTGTTCTTTGAGTTTGTTTTCAATAAGGCCCAGAGGGAATCGGTTGCCGTAAATTGGAATATTAAACTCCTTTATAAGATACGGCACTGCTCCTATATGGTCTTCATGTCCGTGGGTAATCAGAAGTCCCAGAATCTTCTTTCCTGAGTTTTTAAGATATGAGAAATCAGGTATTACCTTGTCAATACCGAACATGTCATCATCTGGAAATGACAGACCGCAATCGATGATAATTATTTCGTTCTCATATTCAATTGCCGTCATGTTTTTTCCGATTTCGTGGAGTCCACCCAGCGGAATTATTCTCACTTTTTCAGCCGGTTTTCTGGTATTCCTAGCCTTGGGTTTTGACTTTGTTTTTTGTTTTGCTTTTGTAGGTTTTTTTTCGGGAGCAGCTTTTTCTGTTTTCGTTCTGCTTACACTCCTGACCGGACTCTTGCGAGCAGTCCTTCCACGTGAAGACTGCTCACTTACATTTGAGCCAGCGGAAACCTTCTTAGGTTTTTCGTTCATATACTTCCTTCCCGGTCAAAGCTAGCCAGGCAAGTATGAAATTGATTTATTTAACTACAATGTTTATCAGCTTGTTAGGTACAGCAATTACCTTAACAACATTCTTGCCTTCTGTTAACGCCTTAACCTTTTCATTTTCCATTGCAACCTGCTGCATTTCTTCTCTTGACAGGTCACCTGCAATGTTCATTTTTTCTTTAATCTTTCCGTTGATCTGTACTACAATTTCTACAGTATCCTTAACCAGAGCTTTTTCATCAAATTCAGGCCAGAGCTGATCGTGAACGGATCCGTCCATCTGCAGATGCTCCCACATTTCTTCGGTAACATGAGGAATGAACGGAGCAAGCATTATAACCAGATTCTTCATTGCAGTACCGTAGAGGGCTTCGTTAATTTCGCCTTCCTTATACTTGTACATTTCGTTAACCAGCTCCATAATTGAACTGATTGCAGTGTTAAAATTGAATCTGTCGCCTATGTCATCAGCTACCTTCTTAATTGTGTAGTTCATAGCATAGTTAAGACTCTTATCACCTTCGTTTCTGATTTCATATGTGCCGTCGCCCACTTTGTACGCTCCTGCGAAATCATAAACCATTCTGTATACTCTGTTGATGAATCTGAAGCTGCCTTCCACACCCTTATCAGACCATTCAAGCTCTCTTTCAGGTGGTGCTGCGAAAAGAATGAACATTCTCGCCGTATCTGCACCATATTTGCTGATGATTTCAGCAGGGCTTACTACGTTGCCTATGGATTTGCTCATCTTAGCAACGAGATATTCACCGTTTTCGTTGGTATATCCCTTAGTAACCATTCCCTGTGTGAGCAGATTTTCAAAAGGTTCTTCAGTGCTTACATAACCCATATCATAGAGAGCCATCTGGAAGAATCTTGCATACATCAGGTGAAGAATAGCATGTTCAACACCGCCGATGTACTGATCAACATTCATCCAGTACTTAACCTTGTCGAAGTTAAATGCTTCCTTGTCATTTGTTGCATCACAATATCTGAGGAAATACCAGGATGAATCCAGGAAAGTATCCATTGTGTCGATTTCACGAGTTGCAGGCTTACCACAGCATGGGCATACTGCGTTCTGGAAAGTTTTGCTCGTAGCAATCGGCGATTCACCCTTACCTGTGAATTCAACATCTTCAGGAAGAAGTACAGGAAGATTTTCCTCTTTTTCAGGATTCCATCCGCAATCTTCACAGTAAATCATAGGGATAGGTGTTCCCCAGTATCTCTGTCTTGAAATGAGCCAGTCTCTCAGCTTGTAATTTGTTGTCTCTTTACCGATGCCTTCAGCTTCAACGTGTTTAATCATGGCAGTGATGGCGTCTCTGTTGTTCATGCCGTCCATGAAGCCTGAGTTGATCATTGTGCCTTCAGCAACAAATGCTTCTTCAAGGTTTTCCAAATCGATTTCAGGGTTGCCCGGATCCACTACCGGAATGATTTCACAATCGAATTTCTTTGCAAAATCAAAGTCTCTTGTATCGTGTGCAGGTACAGCCATAATAGCACCTGTACCGTAGCCCATGAGTACATAGTCTGAAATGAATATAGGCACACGCTTGTCGTTAATCGGATTTATTGCATATCTTCCTGTGAAAACTCCGGTTTTTTCATTTGATGTGGAGGTTCTGTCGATATCGCTCATATGCTGAACCTTTTCAACATATTCATTAACAGCTGCCTCGTATTCTGTACCGGCAACCAATTCATTGAGATATGGATGTTCCGGTGCCATAACCATATAGGTTACGCCAAAGAGAGTATCCGCTCTTGTAGTGTAAATATCCATATCCTTGTCAAAGCCGTCGATTTTAAATGTAATCTGTGCACCGTGGCTCTTGCCAATCCAGTTTTTCTGCATTGTCTTAACCTTTTCAGGCCATCCTGGAAGCTTATCAAGATTTTCGAGAAGTCTGTCCGCATAATCTGTTATTTTGAAATACCACTGTGACAGGCTCTTCTTGGTAACAGGTGATTTGCATCTTTCACATTTACCGTCTACAACCTGTTCGTTGGCAAGTACAGTCTGACAGCTTGGACACCAGTTAACAGGATTGTCCTTTTTGTATGCAAGACCTTTCTTATAGAACTGAACGAAAATCCACTGCATCCATCTGTAATAATCAGGTTTGCATGTTGCAACAATTCTGTCCCAATCATATGAAAGTCCCAGTTCCTTAAGCTGTGCAGTCATTTCATCCATATTTGAATAAGTCCAGTCTGCAGGTGGCGTACCGTTCTTGATTGCTGCGTTTTCTGCAGGAAGTCCGAAGGAATCATATCCCATTGGATGAAGAACATTGAAACCCTTCATTCTCTTGTATCTGGCCAGTACATCGCCTATGGAATAGTTTCTTACATGTCCCATGTGAAGCTTGCCTGACGGATATGGGAACATTTCAAGTACATAGTACTTTTCCTTATCAGGATCTTCTGTGACTTTGAATGTATTTTCATCGTCCCATTTTTTTTGCCATTTTTTCTCAATTTCCTCGAAATTGTATTTTTCCAACATCTTAATTAAACCTCCAGTTATTAAATATCCAGGATTTCGCAGTCTCCCCAGACTTTTTCAAGATTATATTTATCACGCATTTCATTGCTCATGATATTCACAATTACATCACCGTAATCCATCAGTATCCAACCTGTAGACTCATGACCTTCAACTCCCTTTGGCATAATGCCGGCAGGTTCCATGACATCTTCAACATAATCAACAAGTGAGTTGAGCTGTCTGCCGCTACCTCCTGTTGCTATTACGAAATAATCAGCAAAGGAAGCCTTGGGGATAATGTCCATGACTGTAACCTCTGCAGCTTTTTTACTTTCAAGCTGCTGTGCAATTTTTATTGCCATTTCTTTTGATTCCATCATATATCTTTACTCCTTAATACTCCTTAAATACTCATAGGCGTCTATTGTATCAGAATCGATATAAGCATCCTTTGCTTTAAGATACTTTATCGTACTTCCCAAAGCGAGAAGTATTGCCTCATCAATATCTTTGTATGCTTTTTCTCTTATCTCATCAACCCCGGGATAATTTCTTTTAGGCTCAATAGCATCCGCTATAAAAACGATTTTTTCCAGAATTGACATATCGGCTCTGCCGGTCGTATGATAAGACACCGCATTTATCATGTCCTCATCATCAATATTGTAATTGTTCCTCATTATTTCAGCAGCGACTTTGCTGTGAGCAAGATTCAGGTTCCCCTTGTATCTATCCGGTATGCCCAGCTGTCTTATGTACATATCAAGAGCCTGTGTTGAAAGGTTCCTGTACATGTCATGAAAAAGTGAAGCGAGCCTTGCTTTTTCCGGATCAGCACCGTAAATTTCAGCAAGCTTCACAGCTTCATCGGCAACTGCGTAAGTATGCTCCAGCCTTGACGGCTTGAGATTTTCTTTGAGACAACATTCAATTCTTTCAATCATCTTTTCGTCTGCCATATGTTACCTGTATAATCCTTTTTCATTTATATAATTTTCTACTGCGACAGGCACAAGTCCCTTAATGGATTTACCTGCAGCCAGTTTATCTCTTATTTCAGTAGATGAAACATCAATCTGAACATTATTGATATTGATTATCTCAGTACCGTATTTATCTTTAATGCGATTCATACATTCCTTCAATTCATCTTCTCTGTATCCTGGACGCGTTCCTATGATAAACGAATAACTGTTGAGCAGTTCCTCAGCCTCCATCCATTTTTCTATCATAAGAAAAGCATCAGTTCCTGTAATGAAATAAAGCCTGCATCCATGGTATTTCGTTGACATCTCACGCATTGTAAGATAACTGTAAGAGATTTCGTCCCGGCAGATTTCATAATCTGATACATCAATATTTTCTTCTCCCTGAGCAGCACGTCTTACCATTTCAAGCCGGTCTTCTGCAGGAGTTACCTGTTTGTCCAGCTTAAAAGGCTGCAGTTTAGCCGGCACAAGAATTACCTTATGGAGATTACATTCCCGAAGTGCGTCTTGTGCCAGACTTATATGGGCTTCATGTATCGGATCAAAGGATCCGCCGAATATGCCTATTTTTTTCATAACTTTGCCGATTATCCTGCTTTTTTATTCGTCAGCTTCACCCAGAAGCTTAAGACCCAGCTCTTCAAGCTGACCCTCGTCAACAATGCCGGGAGCCTCACTTACCATGCACTGTGCATTCTGGTTCTTAGGGAATGCAATTACTTCTCTGATTGACTGCTCACCTGTAAGAAGCATAATCAGTCGGTCAAGGCCATATGCCAGACCACCGTGAGGAGGTGCTCCGTACTTGAATGCTTCAACTAGGAATCCGAATTTTTCTTCAATTTCATCATCCGACATCTGCAAAGCTCTGAACATGTCTTCCTGCATTTCTCTATCGTGAATTCTGATGCTGCCACCGCCAAGTTCAACGCCGTTGAGAACAATGTCGTAAGCATTTGCTTTGCATGCGTGAGGATCTGTTTTGAGCAACTGAGCGTCTTCATCCTTCGGTGATGTGAACGGATGATGCATTGCTGACCATCTGTCTTCCTTCTCGTCATACTCGAAGAGAGGGAAATCAACAACCCAGAGAAGATTGAATTTGTTGTCATCTAGAAGTCCCATTTCGCCTGCAATATGTCTTCTCAGGAAACCGAGACTGTCATAAACCACCTTATTCTTGTCTGAAATTATGAGAATGAGGTCATCGTTCTGTGCTCCCACAGCATCTGCAATCTCAACAAGCTGCTCCTGAGTGAAGAATTTGTTAACGGATGATGAAATTTCATCGTCTGCCTTCTTCATCCATACCATGCCTTTGGCACCATAGCTCTTCACATCGTTTGTAAGTTTATCTATCTTCTTTCTTGTATAAACAGATGCTCCGCCTGTAATGCAGATAGCACGTACACTTCCGCCTGCTTCAATTGCATCTGTAAACACCTTGAAATCACAATTTTTTACAAGTTCTGTAATGTCTTGCAGTTCAAATCCGAATCGTGTATCAGGTTTGTCGCTGCCGTAACGATTCATAGCTTCATCCCATGTCATTCTTGGGAACGGAGTCTGAATGTCTATTCCTTTCAGTTCTTTGAAGACTCTCTTCAGGAAGCCCTCCTGAACTTCAATGACATCATCGATGTTCACGAAGGACATTTCAAGGTCAATCTGAGTAAACTCAGGCTGTCTGTCGGCTCTCAGGTCTTCGTCTCTGAAGCATTTTGCAATCTGAAAATATCTGTCTGTGCCGCCTACCATAAGCAGCTGCTTGAATGTCTGTGGTGACTGTGGCAACGCATAAAAATGTCCATGATTAACTCTGCTCGGTACCAAATAGTCTCTTGCACCTTCAGGTGTTGATTTAATCAGCATAGGTGTTTCGACTTCCGTGAAACCATTCTCTGCAAAATAAGTTCTTGCAAGGTTTGTAAGCTTTGCTCTGAAAGCCAGGTTATCCTGCATTTTCTTTTTTCTCAGATCAAGGTATCTGTACTTAAGTCTCAAGTTATCATCTACATTATCATCGTCCTTAATATAAATCGGTGGTGTGTCAGCCTTTGAGTAGATTACCAAATCTTCTGCGAACACTTCGATGTCACCTGTTGGAATGTCAGGATTCTTTGATGCTCTTTCCTTAACTGTACCTGTAACACCGACAACATATTCGCTTCTCAATGTGTCAGCCTTATCAAAAAGTTCCTGAGGAATCTTATCATCAAATACCACCTGGGATATTCCGGTTTTGTCTCTTACATCGCAGAAAATAAGTCCGCCCAGATTTCTCCTCTTCTGAATCCATCCGTTAAGCACTACCTTTTCATCGATGTTTGCCTTAGTCAGTTCTCCACACATGTGAGTTCTTTTTAATACTTTCATTACTGTGCCCCCGTATATTATTTTTTAATTTCCTGAATTATCATTTCCATAGGAACCTCAATCTGGTTACCTGTTTCCATATCCTTAATGGCAAATCTGTTTCCGGCAAGTTCATCTGCGCCGATTACAATAGTTTTGGCAGCCTTGATTCGGTTGGCATATTTGAATTGGTTCTTTATGTTTCGTCCCATAATATCCATCTGAACCTTAATGCCCTCATCTCTCATTTCGTGCATAAGCTTAAGACCTGCTTTTTTGGCCTCATCGCCCATTACTGCAATGAAGACGTCCGCTTCCTTTGGTTCCGGAATCTTTGTTCCACATGCTTCCATGGTCAGCAAAAGTCTTTCTTTGCCAAGACCGAAGCCTACACCTGGAGTTTCAGGTCCGCCTATTTCTTCTACAAGATGGTCGTATCTTCCGCCACCGCAGACAGTTCCCTGTGCTCCGATAGTTGATGTTACGAATTCAAATGCTGTTTTGGTGTAATAATCAAGACCTCTTACGATGCCAGTATCCACTGTATATTCTACACCGAGAGCATCCAGATTTCCCTTAAGCTCTTCGAAGGCATTGTGGCAATCGTCGCACAGATAATCTATCATCATCGGTGCTCCCTTCACCAGTTCCTGACATATAGGAGACTTACAATCCAGTATTCTCATTGGATTTCTGTCATATCGATCCTTGCACGTATCACAAAGCTTGTCATATTTTGGTTCGAGGAATTTTCTCAGAGCTTCTCTGTGCTTCTTACGGCAATCCGGACATCCTACACTGTTTATACGAAGCTCGATGTCTGTAATGCCCATTTTTTTGAGGAAATCCTGTGCCAGACAAATTATTTCAGCATCGGCCATCATATCAGAGGAACCGAAAGTTTCAATTCCGAACTGATGAAACTGTCTGAGTCTGCCTGCCTGAGGTTTCTCGTATCTGAAACAAGGTGTGCTGTAATAGAACTTGTTAGGCTGTGATCCTGCAAACAATTTGTGTTCTACGAAGGCTCTGACTACAGGTGAAGTTCCTTCTGGTTTAAGAGTTATGTCTCTGTGACCGAAGTCCTGGAATGAATACATTTCCTTCTGAACGATGTCTGTTGAATCACCTACACCTCTCTGGAACAGTTCAGTGTGTTCGAAAATAGGAGTTCTTATCTCATGAAATCCGTAAAGCTCGCATATATTAGCAAACTCTTCTTCGATATATTTCCACTTGTGTGCCTCTTCGGGCATCATGTCTTTTGTACCTTTTGGTGCTTTAGTGAGCATTATTTACCTCCATTATAACGGACTCCGAAGAATCCTTTATTCTTTCTTTCTATCATCTCATCGATTCTATCGATGTAAATCTCATAATTTGACACATTAGCAACGCGCTCAAGCCTGTTGGTCTCAGGGAAATATATTTTGCTGATTCCCCCTGCTCCAAGAGCGAGAATGGACTGTTCCTCCTCCATTATTCTCACGTTATAAACCGAAATTTCACCAGCCTTGCAGTACCCTATGTTTTCGGTATTGCCGGAAGTATGTTTCTGTCTGTAAAGATAATATGGAACATATCCCGAAGACCTGAGTTTTGTTTCTGCGTAAGTGAGCATTTCACCGCATGTTTCCTCACGTTTATAGTTGAAGTTTTCGTCTACTTCCTTAAGTCTGGAGGCACGTTTAACTGCAAGAGTATGGAGTGTTATGTTTCCGGCACCCATCCGGACAATTTCATCGAGACTGTTTCGGAAATCTTCAACACTTTCATCGGGTAGTCCCGCAATCAAATCAGCATTTATTACCCGAATACCTTTATCCTCACAAAGTTCAAAGGCTTCACTTACCTGATTTACCGTATGTCTTCTCCCGATAAGTTCCAGTGTTGATTCTTTCATCGTCTGTGGGTTGATACTGATTCTGTCAATATTGTGTTCCCCAAGGACTTTTAATTTATCAGCAGTTATAGTGTCCGGTCTGCCGCATTCAACGGTAAATTCCTTAATATGACTGAGATCGAATGCCTCTTCAACTGAATTTAACAATTCGTCAAGTTGACAGCTGCTTAGTGTTGTTGGTGTACCGCCGCCTATGTAAACAGACTCTATCCTGAATCCTTCTTCTTTTGCAGCAGCACCTGTGGCACTTATCTCTCGATGCAGTGCATCAAGATATCTTTCAATTTCGCTGTTTTCAACCTGATTTGATGTGAATGAACAGTACAGGCATCGTGTTGGACAGAATGGAATCCCGATATAAACACTAAGGCTGTTTGCTGCAGGTTTACCCAGTTTGTCCAGCTGATATCGTAAAATCTCTGTTATCAGCTGTGATTTTGAGGTATCCAAAAGATATTCCCTTTCCATTGTTCCTGCAACTTCATTGTAATCCTTCAGTCTGCTGTAATAATCACCAGCAAGTTTCACAGGACGTATTCCTGTAAGTATTCCCCACTTGGGATGCTTGTGCGTAAGCGAAGATAAGGTTTCATATATCTCCCGTTTCAGCTGATTCTTGTCTCCTTTAAAGGAAAAAATCATGTCAGCGCTTTCTCCGGAAGGGACCAGTTCATATTCCGAAGGCTGAAGGAACACCTTGATAAGTTCATCATACTGGTTTGTATTATCAATACCTTCAAAAGAAATTTTAAACGAATACAAATGGATTGTTCTCCTTCTCGTAACTTATTGTAGTAGGACTCATGTGACCTGGGAAAACCTGTGTTTCATCAGGTAAAACATAGAGTTTTGTTTTGATTGCTTTATCAATATCCGGATATGAACCGCCAGGGAAGTCTGTTCTGCCGATTGACTGTCTGAATAATGTGTCGCCACTGAACAGAACTTTTGCTTCAGGAATGTATATGCACATTCCTCCCGGAGTATGACCTGGAGTAAAGAGAAATCTCAATGTTACATCATCAAGTTTGATTTCTTCACCATCTTTGGCAAGAATGTCAGGTACTGTATTAACCTGATTGCCGAATTCTGTAGGGCCTGTTACTGATGGTGCTTCTTTCTCATAAACGACAACCTTTGCTTCAGGAAAGTCAGCCTTGTATCTGTCCAGACCAGCTCTGTGATCCGAATGACCATGAGTTAATATAATGTATTTTATGTCAACTCCATCTTCTTTAACCTTTTCTACAAGGCCAGGAACATATCCGCCCGGATCAACAATGAATCCCAGCTTCATGTTATCGGTTTCTACGAGGTATGAATTTGTCTGATACGGTGAACATGCAAAACTTGTAATATTCATTTCATTCTCCTTTAAAATAACCTGCGACTATCAAGCAATATCGTAACGGGGCCCTCATTGTGAATTTCAACGGACATATGGGCCTGGAACACACCTTCCTCAACATGCAGACCGTTTTCTCTGATCATGTTGCAGCATATTCCATATAATTCATTTGCCTGTTCCGGCAATTCTGCATCTGTGAATCCCGGTCTTCTTCCTTTTCTGGCATCTGCCATAAGTGTGAACTGGGATACTGCAAGTACACTACCGCCAATATCCTTGACAGATAGGTTCATCTTATCGTCTTCATCTTCAAAAATTCTTATATTTGAAATCTTATCAGCAATGTATCTGGCGTCCTTATCGGTATCACCCTTCTCTACTCCAATTAGAACCATAAGGCCCTGATCGGTCTTTCCGGTTATCTCTCCATCAACCTTTACACTGCTTGAAGAAACTCTCTGTATTACTGCTCTCATGATTTAGCTCTGTATGCCTCCAGAATACCCTGCACACTTTTAAGTGACCTGCAGATTTTTTCTACCTGTGATTTATCTTTTATTCCAAGAGTCAAAGTGATTCTTACTGTTTCATCTCTCTCCGCTCTTGCATTCAATCCATCAATGTGAACATCCATATCATCACAGATCTTACTGATGTTTGATATCATGTTCTTCTGATCCTTAGCAATTACACATAGCTCTGTGCTGTATATTGACGCTTCGTCTTCATGATCCCATTTAACTGTAATGAATCTGTCCTTCTCTTCATCACTGAGAGATTTAAGGTTATCGCAGTCAGTCCTATGAACTGTAATGCCTCTTCCCTTTGTTATATATCCAATGATTTCGTCACCTGGTACCGGGCTGCAGCAGTGAGCAATACGTATCATCAGATTATCAAGGCCTTCTACGATTACACCAGATTTTTCTTCTCTCTGCTTCGTCTGATTCTGAAGTCGCTTCTCAGTTCTTTCGCTCATTTCACGAAGGTTTTCGAGGAGAGTCTTTTCTTTTTCGGCTTCCAGATTCTCCTGTTGAGCTTTCAGATATCCTGTCAGCAGATTGAATACTCTCGTAAGGGTATTACCACCATTACTCAAGGCTACATACATTTCCTCAATGTTCTTGAAGCCCATTTCCTTGGAGGCTTTGGTCAGAAAAGCATTCTTGAGAATTTCTCTCGGATCAATGCCCTTCTTTCTGATATATCGGTCAATGTTATCCTTTCCTCGATCGACATTATCATTTTTGTTTTCTTTTTTGAGCCATTGTCTGATCTTGTTTCTTGCACCGCTTGATTTGGCAATTTTAAGCCAGTCAATGCTCGGACCTACGGAGTTTGGATTTGTTACAATCTCGATAATATCTCCGTTGTTAAGAACATGGTCTATTGTAACCATTTTGCCGTTAATCTTAGCTCCAACGCATTTGCATCCTACATCCGTGTGTATTTTAAATGCAAAATCAAGTGGCGTTGCCCCGGCAGGGAGCTCTATTACATCGCCATTCGGTGTGAATACGAAGACCTGATGAGAAAACAGATCCATCTTGAGTGATTCAACAAATTCAGTTGAATCCTTAACATCTTTTTGAAGCTCCAGAGCCTGTCTCAGCCATGAAAGCTTCATGTCATCGTTATTCATCATATCATTGGCATTGCCCTCTTTGTACTTCCAGTGAGCAGCAATACCATATTCCGCAATCCTGTGCATTTCGTAGGTACGAATCTGGATTTCAAAAGGTTTGCCCGTATTCCCTACAACAGTAGTGTGCAGCGACTGATACATATTAGGCTTTGGCATTGCAATGTAATCCTTGAAACGTCCCGGTATCGGAGTCCACATAGTGTGAACAAAGCCAAGAACAGCATAACAGTCTCTTACAGAATCGACCAATATTCTAACAGCATTAAGGTCAAAAATTTCATCCAGACTCTTGTGCTGGTATTTCATTTTTTTGTATATGCTGTAAAAATGCTTTGATCTGCCATATATTTCGAAGTCTATGCCTATACCTTCAAGACATTCTGTAATCTGCTTTATTACATTCTCTATTGAAGCCTCACGTTCAGCCTTTTTGTCACTTATCTGTTCGGCAAGATCAAAATACGCTTCAGGCTCAAGATATTTGAATGCGATGTCTTCCATCTCCATCTTCATTTTATACATACCTAGTCGTGCTGCCAGAGGAGTATAGATGTCAATGGTTTCCTTACACTTCTCTATAATCTTCTCATGAGTCATGTAGTTTATTGTCCTCAGATTATGAAGTCTGTCGGACAGCTTTATGATAGGAACTCTAATATCCTTGGACATGGCAAGAAACATCTTACGCAAATTTTCTGCTTGCTTTTCTTCCTTGCTTTCAAACTTCAGATTCTTGAGCTTGGTAACACCGTCAACCATAAGCGCTACGTTTTCACCGAAGTCTTCAGTAAGTTTTTCGTTCGTGTAATCTGTATCTTCAACAACGTCGTGAAGCAGACCTGCGGCAATAGTATCCTCATCCATTCCAAGCTCTGCCAGTATCTCGGCTACTGCCATGGGATGGATAAGATAAGGTTCACCGGATTTTCTAATCTGCCCACGATGCATGTCCGCAGCAACATCATAAGCACGAGCTATCAAATCCATATCGTAATTAGGATTCATATCTTCAATTGTCTTTAAAAACTCATCTCTTTTTTTCATGCTCAAATGTTACCTGTTCACTATTATTTCTTATTGCCTTTAACGTATCTCTTTGAACGCTTTGCGTCCGTCTTTTTTACTTCATTAACCTTCTTCTCTTCGACTTCAGGAAGAGCTTCAGCTTTAGATACAGGAGTTTCTGCCTGTGGAATCGCACTGTCAGCTGTCTTCTTTTCCTTCTGAACCTTTTTTAGGTTTGCTTCCACCTGCTTTTCATATTTGCTCAGCTGATTCTTCTTATTGAATTCATAATAGAATGGTGAACACATTGCTATAGATGAATATGCACCCGCGATTACACCGACCATAAGCGGTATTACGAATTCTCTGATTGCTGTTCCACCCATTGCAGCTAGTGGAATCATAACGATAAGAGTTGTTGCCGAAGTCATGAGTGATCTTCCGAGAGTTTGAGTAATACTCTTATCCAGAGTATTCTCAATATCCTGTTTCCTGCTGTATTTTGAATTTTCTCTGACTCTGTCGAATATTACGATTGTATCGTTGATTGAATAGCCGACTACAGTAAGAATACCTGCAATGAACGGATTGTTTACCGTTACATTGAATATGGAATAGAAGGCTATTACTACCAGAACGTCGTGAAGTACACCAAGCAGTGACGCACTGCCGTATTTCCAGTTTCTGAATCTTATTCTTATATAAACAAGTATGCACAATGCCGCTATTGCAATTGCCAAAATAGCATTGTTTCTCAGTTCCTTACCGATGGAAGGACCGAAAAGTTCTTCAGATACCACATTTTCATTAGTAGTACCGAATTCCTTGTTGATTGCACCTATTACTTTCGCTCTTTCACTGCTGTTCAGGTCAGTTATTGTACGAATTACAATTTCATGATTGTCATTGCCTGAATATATTACCTCTGGATCCAGATCGAAATCCTTAATGGATTTTTCAACCTTGTCTATGTCAACCTGTTTGCCCATATCCATCTGAATCATGGTGCCACCTGTGAAGTCGATACCGTAATTAAGTCCTCCATGGAATACGGCCGAACCTGCACCAAGCAGCAGAATGACAATTGATATTGCATAGAACTTTTTCTTGTGTCTTATGAAATGCATATCTTTCTTGATTGCAAAGGATGCGTGTCCGTCCTTTTTGATGCCGAATATACTGTTCTTTGCGAATCTTTCGCTGTTTGCCATAAGACCAACATAAAGCTGTGTAACAACCAGTGCAGTAAAGATGCCGATTACGATACCCAGCATGAATGTGAAAGCAAATCCTCTAACTGAACTTGTTCCGATTTCATAAAGTATAACTGCTGCAATAAGTGTAGTAACCTGAGAGTCTATGATAGTCTTCATAGCTCTCTTGCTACCTTCCTGTGTAGCAATTTTTATAGTCTTGCCGTTAGTTATTTCCTCTCGTATTCTGGAGAATATTATTACGTTGGCATCGACGGCCATACCTATGGACAGAATGATTCCGGCCATTCCAGGAAGTGTCAGTACAGAACCCATGAATGACATTACATTGAGTAGAATCAGTACATAGAGCATAAGCGCAATGTCAGCTGCAATACCGAGACCTCTGTATGCGACAGCCATCAGAACCAGTACGAGGATAAGTCCTATAATACCGGCATATACACTCTTCTCAAGGGCATGGTATCCAATCTTTGCTGACTGAACCGAGGATGTAACTTCTGTAAGTTCAAGTGGCAGTGAACCACCTCTTATAAGAGCTGCCAGCTGTGTTGCCTCTTCCTGTGAAAAGTTTCCTGTTATCTGACATTTGCCGCCGCTTATAGGTCCGTTATCAACAGCCGGTGCGGAAATTATTTCACCGTCGAGAATGATCATTATTGCATTATTTCTGACATTCTCAACCGCAGACTTTACTTTTCCTGAATATGCCTTGGCAGTAGCTTCATAGAAAGCATCTCCGCCTTTGCTGTCAAAGGTCAGATTTACTTCATAGCCTGACTGTTCCTGTGACAGAGCAGACTGTGCATCCTTAACGTTACTTCCGTCAAGTACTACTGTTCCATCTGCAAGAGCGAACTGAAGCTGTGCGGTTTTGCCTATCTGTTCGATAGCTTCTTGAGAATCTTCCGCACCAGGAAGCTCAACTCTTATTCTTTTTTCGCCTTCGATTGTAACTGTAGGCTCAGCAAGACCCATTTCATTTACTCTGTTTTCGATTACAGCCTGAGTCTGCTCCATGGCCGACCTCAGCTCATCTCCTTCAAGGTCTGTCTTTGCTTCCATAACAACATAAACTCCGCCCTTTACATCAAGGCCAAGTTTCATTCTATCTTTTAACGGTTCTAAAGAACCGATTCCAAACAAAGTTGCATACCATCCGAATACAATCAAAACGGCAAAAAAGATAGCAAAAAATATCTTGGATTTAGATTTCATAATTTCCTCCGGTCAATAGTTAACATAGCCACATATGACGTGTAAGGATATAAATATCCATACAAACATACATAACATACTATACTACTTTTATCGCTCTTTAACAAGTCTTGACCTTTGATTTTGCAACATTTGTACAGTTTTTGCATAAAAAAAGAGATGATAATCAAATCACCTCTTTTAATGTGCTAATCAGCTATTTAATATTATTCTTCCTCTGATTTTGTTGAAGATTCTTCTGCTGCAGGAGCTTCTTCTGCAGTTTCAGCCTTCTTAACCAGTCTCTTTGGCTTAGCTGGCTTCTTTTCTTCCTCTACAGGTGCTTCGTGACCACCCTTTTCAGTAGATTCAACAACCTTTGATACAGACCATCTCATTACTTCGAATTTGACTTTGTCTGCACCAACCTGAACAATAAGAGATTCTTCCTTGGTCTTTACAACCTTAGCGCAGATACCACCAATTGTGATGATTTCATCTCCAACCTTTATGGAATTTCTCATGTTGTTGATTTCTTTTTCCTTTTTCTTCTGAGGTCTGATAAGCAGGAAATACATTACCAGCAGAAGCAGTATTAAAGGCAAAATCGTAAGAAAGGTATTGTTCATAATCTGTTCCTCCAGTGTATAATTAATGATTGACCTTAAATATTAGCCTGATCTGGTGCCGGCGATGGGGGTCGAACCCATACGGTGTTGCCACCACGGGATTTTGAGTCCCGCACGTCTGCCAATTCCATCACGCCGGCTTAACGAAAAACATTATATCACCGCATGATGGGCATTTCAAGGACTTTATATTTTTATGTGCAATTGCGGACGCTTATACATTGACGATTTCAAGTTCTTCGTCTTCAATTCGCTCCAGTTTCTTTCTTGCAAAAATTCTGTACATTATCGGTATTATGAGAAGGGTCGTAACTGTTGAATATATGAGGCCTCCCATACATACAATTGCTACAGGCTGCATCATTTCAGCTCCCGTTCCTATGCCTATTCCCAATGGCGCAAGACCTAATATGGTGGTAAGTGCCGTCATTATTACAGGTCTCATTCTTACAGCCCCAGCTTCTATTATGGCTTCACTCATGGACATGCCCTCGTATCTGAATCTGTTAATGCAGTCAACAAGAACGATACCGTTGTTAACAACAATACCCATAAGCATTACAAATCCCATCATCGATACTACGCTCACACTCTGTCCGGTCATAAGAAGACCTAGCATTCCGCCTGTGAAAGCTAACGGAACAGTAAATATTATTATCAGTGGTGCTCTGAGGGACTGGAACTGTGCCACCATTATGAGATATATCAGAACGAATCCCACGAGCATCATTAGAGCCATGCTCTTCATGGAATCCATTATCTCCTCATACTGACCACCGTTTTCCATGGTAATATCCGAGCCGATAATATTCTTTTCTTTAATGTTTTTATTCAGCTTCTGCGAAACCTTCGTAATATTATATCCATTCTTGACATTCGCCTTAACAGTAATACTTCTCTTTTGATTCGTATGATTTATCTCATTAAGAGATGCGTCTGGATTTATGGCTGCAATATCTTTAAGCTTAACCTTGTGCTTTTCACCTGTTTTGCTGTCGGTCACCTCAAGTTTCAGGTTTCTGAGATCTTTCTTTGAGAAAGAATTCTTTGTCGTATTTTCAATTACAACATCAATGGAACTCTTGCTCGTTTTGAGAGATGTGGACGTAGTATCTTCAGCAAGCACCGCGCTTACTTTCTGATAAACCTGTGCAACCGTAAGTCCCTCCTTCATGGCCTTGTTCTTGTTGACAACTATATGAAGTTCTTCAGAACTCTTTTCTCCCACATCGGAAACATCTTCAAGTCCTTTGGTGCCTCTCATTTCGTCTTCAAGATTAATGGCCGCCGTCCTGAGTTTATCCAGATCTTCGGCAAAAAGTGTTATAGATATATCGCTTCCGCCCATTATGGATGTAATGTCCATATCTGCAGATGTGGTTATATCACAATTGTATTTATCCGCAAGCTCATCCAGTTTCTTCGTAACAGCATTCACATTATCGAGCTTGGACTCGTCCATGATAATGTAGAAGGATACATTGGTAACGTCAATTTCCGAATTATCCATGCCTACCATGGAAAGTGTGTTCGTGGAAAGCATGAGACCTACGTCTTTCACACCGTCAATTTTCCCCACTTCATTTTCGATTTCATCACACGCCTCAGATGTCTCTTCAATCTTGCTCTTTTTAGGCATCTGTATGTTTCCTGATATCTGTTCACTCGACATGGATGGCATGAATTCAAAGCCCTTGGAAATAGCTAATCCGCAGGAGCCTACGAAGAGTATCAGTGCAACTGCAAGAGTTGCTTTTTTATGGCAAAGAACCCATTCAGTTGCTCTTCTGTACTTTCTGATTACAGTCCCATCCTGCCTGAGCATAGCATTGGAACCGTCTCCCTTTAGCATACTCTTGGCCATTGTCGGTACTAATGTAAGTGCAATTATCAGACTTGCAGCCAGAGAGAATGTTACAGTCAGCGCCACATCCATGAATATGTCATGGGCAGTTCCCGAAATGAATACGATAGGCAGAAATACGCAGACAGTAGTAAGTGTCGATGCGATGATGGCACCCGAAACCTGTACAGCGCCTGACACTGCCGATTGAACGCGACTATACCCTATTGACCTTAGTCTGAAGATATTTTCTACAACGACAATGGAATTATCCACCAGCATTCCTATGCCTATGGCAAGACCTGCCATTGAAACCATATTAAGTGTCACACCTGTGAAATACATCATGACGAGTGCGAAAAGAACACTCAAAGGTATGCTTATTGCCGTGATTACAGTCGGCCTGATATCCCGCAGGAACAGGAAGAGAATAATCATAGCAAGTATTGCGCCCAGCAGCAGATTGTTCAATACAGAACTGATTACAATATGGATATATTCACCACCATCATAGAGGTTGACGAATCGAAGTCCATCGTATTCCTTTTCGAGACTTCTGAATTTCTCATTAATGTTGTCAGATACCGTTGCCGTCGCATAATTCGATTGCTTGGCAAAGCTCAGGCACACACCGTTTTTACCATTTATTTTAGTATAATTCTCACTGTTTCCTGTTCCATATGTTACTGTGGCAACATCACAGAGCTTTACAGGATCTATTCCTTCAATTCCCGGATCAAAGAGTACCATCTGCTCCAGCTCATCTCTGTCCTTAATCTTATCTCCCACACTTACAAGGATTTTGGAATCTCCATCAGTTACATACCCTGCAGGCATTTCAAAATTCTGCGCATTGAGAATGGCGGAGATGTTTTCCATTGTGAGAACGTCTGTCAGGTCAGCACCGGCTATGGCTGTGTCTCGCTGTGATTTAATCGTTTCCGCACTTTCCTTAAGCTTCTGAGCTGTGGAATTTATCGTCGATTCCGCACCGACAAGATCAGAGTACTGTTTGTTCAGATTAAATGATATTTCGGTATCGTTATCGCCAAAATTTTTGATTGCTGAATCAATCTGAGATATGCGGTCGTCAATGGCTGCAATTCCGTATGACAGAGTTTCGGGTTCGAATCCGGCGGCTCTGATCTGCTGTATAACCTGCTCGAGCATGAGCGGATTGTCCTTGTTCGCATCGTACTGATTCTTCAGATTTTCAAGATTCGATTTCTGTGATATCAGTTTTTCTCTGCCTTCTTTAAGTTCGGCATAAGTTGATGCTGCATCCGTAACAGCCTTCTTACCTTTTTTTATTTTCTTTCCTGCTGAATTTAACTTTTTCTTACCCTTGTTTACCTGTTTTTCAGCTTTGTCAAATTCCTTGCTTATTGCAGCGGACACATCATCGTTGACTTTCTTTATTTTATCTTCCGAAAGAACAATCTGGATATTGCTGTCCACAAGACCCATAGCACTTACCGATGCTACACCGTCAACGCCCTTTAACGGTGTCATCAGGTCATCCTTTACAAGCTGTGATATTTCTGCTTCCGAAAGGTCTCCCATTTCAACTGCTGTAATCACAGTAGGCATTATATCCATGCCCATTTTGATAACTACGGGAGCACTGGCACGCTCCGGCAGCTGTCCTTTAATCTGGTCTATTTTCTCACCCAAATCCACCGAAACCGTGTCCATGTCGACACCATCGGTAAACTGCATCTGTATAAGCGAATAGTTGTCGCCTGAAATGGCATTGATTTTTTCCAGATTGGATACGGTCGCCATTTTCTGTTCCATAGGATTGGTTATTTCCGTCTCAGCTTCTTCGGCGCTGGCCCCTGGATAAGTGGTCATTATGAGAACGTATGGTGAATCAATGTTCGGGAAAAGATCCGGTGTCATTTTTGACACAGATATAACCCCGAAGACTATGACAACTATTACCGCCACGAATATTGTTAGCGGTTTTTTTATGCTGAATTTAGTTAACAATCCGAAATCTCCTTAATAGTGGCGCAATTTGTATTTGCTTCCATAAAAAATATCTGCATCAAAGCTCTTATTCCCATTAGAAACGTATTTGGATTTCCCCGTGAATGTGTATTGGCAGAATGTCCACATTCGACCATCACTTAGTGAATCAGGAATTGAATGGTCGCTGATCCAGATGTCGTAATCGTCGTATCTGCCTGAAATATAAGTCTGATAAATGAACTTGTTAGTATAAATTACCGGTTTCTTACCGTAACCGTTTTCCAGTTTCTCAAGAATCACATCGAGGATGGTGTACATCTTCTCCTTTGACGGATGCTGTCCTCTTTTCCTGTAATCTCCATAGAATTCAACGTCCACAACTGGTGGCAGTGTATTCCATCTTCTGGGTACGGTTTTCATGAAGTTAGCTGCCTGAGTGTCACCTGGCGAATCATAACTGAGGAAGTGATAGGCCCCCACTCTGAAAACATGCTTGCGCGCATTTTTCCAGTTGTATTCAAATCGCGAATCCACGTGTGTAGTGCCTTCTGTCGCTTTAATGTATGCGAACTCAAATCCTTGTTCGGCTATTCCCTCCCAGTCGATTTCACCCTGATGCTTTGAGACGTCAATACCCTTGACCGGATACTTCTCGTCATTTTCCTGACTCATATCGGTTATCAGGTAAAATCCCTCTCTGATTCCTGCCCCTATCAGCAATATCATTATACCTAAAATCACTACTGTTATGATTCTTTTTTTATCAATTTGTTCCGTGATTTTTTTGCGAAAATCACTCTTGTCTTTTTTTCTTGTTTTTCTATTCATGTTATCGGAATGTAAAATCACCTAAAATATAAAAAAAACGAAACACACAAGTGCTTCGTTTCAAATGGTGCGGCCTACCGGACTTGAACCGGTACGGTCTCCCACACGCCCCTCAAACGTGCGCGTCTGCCTATTCCGCCAAGGCCGCATACCTCAAAATCAGTACCTTTTTATGATACTCAAGCACCACCTTTTTGTCAATAATTATTTTACAAAATACTATAATTTTTTCACGATTTTATCTAACTGTTCATACAGTTCTCCAAGAGCACCGGAATTGTCTATGACGTAATCAGCTTTGCTGACTTTTTCAACATCATCCATCTGATTGTCAATACGTTCCTGAATCTGTTTCGCGGATATGCCATCCCTCATCTCAACCCTTGATATACGCGTATCTTTGTCTGCCACAATTACCATAACCTTGTCACATCTCGAATCAAGGCCGGATTCAAAGAGAAGTGGTGCATCGAGAAGCACCCTGCACATGTCACAGCTCTCTCTGTATCTCTTAACCTTGTCGTCAATTATGCTGATTATCTGAGAGAGCATTATTTCATCAAGTCTTTTTGTCTTGGCAGAATCCACAAATACAATATCTGCGAGAGCTTGCCTCATAAGGCTTCCTGATTCGTCTATAATGTTGTGACCTTCAACACCCATTTCCCCATCCGGTCCAAAAACCTTGTTCAACGTATCAAGAACGGGGCTGCCATCGGCAGTAATGCTTCTGCTGATAGCGTCTGCATCAATATGTACGAATCCCTTTGATTTTAAATATTCAGATGCTGTGGACTTGCCGGTACCTATTCCACCGGTAAGCCCCATGATAATCGTATCTTTGTTCATTTCACTAATATTCCATTACTATTCTATTTCAATTCCAGCCAGTTTTGACCTTCATTAAGGTCCGCCTTAAGTGCCACAGACATGGCGAAAGCCTTTTCCATATTTTCCACAAGCAGCTTTTCTACAACGTCCTTCTCATCTTTGTACGTGTTTATTATGAGTTCATCGTGGACCTGCAGAAGCAGTCGGGATTTTAGCTTTTGATCATTAAGAGCATGATATACCTTTATCATTGCCAGCTTAATAATATCCGCTGCAGTTCCCTGAATCGGCGTGTTCATTGCCAGTCTTTCACCTAACTGACGGACCATATACTGTGAGGCTTTGATTTCCTTTATATATCTTTTTCTTCCGGACAAAGTTGTCACGTAACCCTTTTCTCTGCATTCCTCAACCTGATTGTCCATGAATTCACGTACAGCCTGGTGTCTCGCAAAATATGTCCCGATATATTCCTCCGCCTCTTTGCGTGTTATGTGCAGCTCTGTTGACAAACCAAAAGCGCTCATGCCGTAAATCACTCCGAAGTTCACCGCCTTAGCTCTGCTTCTTTCCAAAGGTGTCACCTTTTCTTCAGGTATCCCCAGAACATTGGCTGCCGTTGCACGATGAATGTCCTCGCCTCGCTTGAAAGCGTCGATAAGTCCTTCATCTCCCGACATGTGAGCAAGTACACGAAGTTCAATCTGCGAATAGTCTGCACCCACAAGAATGCATTCTTCACTATCCGGTACGAAGGCCTGTCTCAGCTTGCGTCCCAGTTCCTGCCTTATAGGAATATTTTGCAGATTAGGTTCAGTACAGCTTATCCTACCTGTAGTTGTAACCGTCTGATTGAAGTGAGCATGTATTTTGCCATCATTTCCTATTAACGGGAGCATGCCGTCAACGTAGGTGCTCTTGAGCTTTGTCAGTGTCCTGTATTCCAGAACAGCCGGAACTATGGGATGTTTATCCTTTATCTTTTCCAGAATATCCGCACTTGTGGAATATCCTCGCTTAGTCTTCTTTCCGGCTGGAAGTCCCAGCTTGTCAAAGAGAATATCCCCAAGCTGCTGTGTTGACTTGATATTAAATTCTTCACCGGCCATATGATGAATAGATGCTGTAAGTTGCTCTATTTCCTTTTCCAGCACACTTCCGAAATTTTCAAGATAATTTCTGTCTGCCTTGAATCCTTCCTTTTCCATTGCAGCCATTACAACGATAAGTGGAAGCTCTATTTCGTCAATCACCTTTGACAGCCCATTTTTTTCAATTAAAAGGCGCTGGCATGAAGCTACGTTGCATATGGCAAGGCAAACCTGAAATCCGTAATCTGCGAATTCACTGCTATTGTCGCTGAGAAGACTTACCTGACCGTGCTCCTTCTTGAATTCCTCTTCATCAGGAATAGACGTATGAAGATATTCGTGAGCAAGAATGCTAAAACTGTAATCACTTCTTCCCGAATCCAGAACATACTGACCTATCTCAGTGTCAAATCCTGTTACGGGAGAAAATTCGCATTTTGTCATCAGCATGTAATAATCTTTCTTGAGACCGTGTCCGATAAAACTTGTGTCCGCATTTTGGAGACATTCATATATTCCCGGAGCATCTGCTGGATCCACGTAATAATATTTATCTTTTGTCAGCAATGCGATACCTTCGATAACAGGATCCTGCAGGTGATTGTAATCACCGAAGACCTTAATATATGTTTCACTGCCGAATTCAATTTTCTTCAGTTCCTCGCTGTTGCTGATTGTAATGTGTTTGATATTATCACCGCTGACTACCTCCGCTGGGGTCTCAAACTCCGATTCAGCCATCACTGTAGCAGCACCTGAATTATCTCCGGCCTTCAGTTTTTTAAGAAACTTATTGAATTCCAGTTTCGTATATATGTCAACAAGTCTGTCATAATCCGGCTCACCTAGAACGTATTCGTCAAATTCAATTTCAATTGGTACGTACTTGTTTATTGTTGCAAGCCGTTTGCTCATTACGGCTAATTGAACGTTATCCTCAACTTTTTTTCTGACACCTTTAGGTGTAATATCCTCCGTATGAGCAATGAGATTCTCTATTGAACCGAATTCTGCAAGCAGTTTGGTTGCAGTCTTTTCGCCGACTCCCGGTATTCCCGGAATATTGTCCGAAGAGTCTCCCATAAGTCCTTTAAGATCAATAAACTGCTCAGGTGTCAGCGTATATTTCTCAATCATCGCTTCCCTGTCGTAGGTTTCAAATTCTGAAACGCCTTTTCTTGTAAGCACTACCTTTGTTATGTCCGTAGCAAGCTGGAGAGCATCCTTATCTCCTGTAATTACAACAGGCTCAAGTCCTGCCTCCTCGCCTGTTCTGGCAATTGTTCCGATAAGGTCGTCTGCTTCGAAGCCCTCAAGCTCCACCTGCTTAATATTCATAGCGGAGAGAATATCTTTGAGAAGGGGGAATTCCATGGCAAGCTCAGGTGGCATCTTCTTCCTTCCGGCTTTATAATCTTCGTATTCCAAATGTCTGAAGGTAGGTGCTTTGAGATCGAAGGTTACTGCCATATGAGTAGGTTCATAATTCTTCTTTATTTTTTCAAGCATGTTGATAAATCCGAAGATTCCCTGGGTATATATTCCTTCACGGGTTATCATCGGATTCCTCATTGCATAGAATGCTCTATTCATTAGACTGTTGCCATCAATTATTGCCAGCTTACCCATATTTCTCTCCCTGACTGTTATAAATCAAATAAAAACAACGCCGCACGAAGCAGCGCTGTTATTATAGCATATTAAAACCTAATTTGTCATTAAGCGACAAATTGCATTGCTGAACTCAATCGGATCATCAATAGTAAGTCCTTCGATAAGAAGTGCCTGATTATACAGGAGTTCCGCATAGTCTCCGATTTCTTCAGGGTTGTTCTCGTATTTCTTTTCCAGTGCCGCCATAACAGGATGGTTAGCATTTATTTCGAGAACACGCTCAGCCTTTACCTTATCATCACTCGGCATTGCATTAATTACCTTTTCCATCTCAATGCTCAGGCCGCCACGGGCAGTAATACATACCGGATGGCTCTTAAGTCTCTGTGAAAGTTTAACTTCACTTACCTTATCACCGAGAGCTTCCTTCATTGCGTCAAGCATTGCCTTGGCCTCTTCAGCCTGCTTTTCAGCCTTAGCCTTTTCTTCTGATGACTCTTCAATTTCCAGGTCGTCTGCAGCTACTGATTTGAATTCCTTATCCTTGTACGACATTATCATATTCAGTGCGAATTCGTCTACATCGTCTGTCAGATAGAGGATTTCGTATCCCTTGTCCTTAAGCATTTCGGTCTGAGGCAGCTTATCAATCTTAGCAATTGAATCTCCGCTCGCATAGTAAATGTATTTCTGGTCTTCCTTCATTCTGTCAACATACTCTGCAAGTGTTACGAGAGAGTCTTTTACTGATGAATGGAACATAATCAGATCCTGCAGAAGTTCTTTGTTCTGTCCATAGCCCTCGTATACGCCATACTTTAACTGCAGTCCAAAATTCTTATAAAACTCAAGGTACTTTTCTCTGTCATTTCTGAGCATGTTCTCCAGCTCGCTCTTGATTTTTTTCTCAAGTCTCTTGGCTATGGCCTTAAGCTGTCTGTCGTGCTGCAGAGTTTCTCTTGAAATATTCAGAGACAAATCCTGAGAGTCTACGAGACCTTTAACGAATGAGAAACAATCAGGTAACAGATCGGCACACTTTTCCATAATGAGTACGCCAGATGAATAGAGCTGCAGACCCTTTTCGTAATCTCTGGTGTAATAATTGTACGGAGCACTGCCTGGTATGAACATGAGGGATGTGTAGCTTACGACACCCTCAACGCTGTTGTGCATTACCTTCAGAGGATCTGTGAAATCGAAGTACTTTTCCTTGTAAAACTGATTGTATTCCTCATCTGTGATTTCGGACTTGTTCTTCTTCCACAGAGGTACCATGCTGTTAAGAGTTTCAAGTTCGCTGTAAGTTTCAAATTCGTCTTCTGTACCTTCCTTAAGTCTTGACTTCTCCATCATCATCACAATCGGATATCTCACATAATCCGAGTACTTGCGAATAAGGTTCTTAATCGTATACTGGTTGAGGTAATCTCTGTAATTTTCATCTTCGGTATCTTCCATCAGATGCAAAGTGATGATGGTGCCGTTTGCCAGTTCAGGCAGGTTGTCAATCTGAGTTATCGTATATCCGTCAGCGCCAGTACTCTCCCACTTGTAAGTTTCATCGCTGCCGTAGGCCCTGCTCACTACTGTAACCTTGTCGCTTACCATGAATGCGGAATAGAAGCCTACACCAAACTGACCTATAATATCAATCTCGTCCTTGTTCTCGACCTGGTTCTTGAAGTCCAGTGAACCTGATCGGGCTATAGTTCCCAGATTTTTCTCAAGTTCATCCTTGGTCATTCCTATACCGTTATCTGAGATTGTAAGGATTCCCTTATCTCTGTCTGTTTCAATCAGAACCTTGAAATCATCTCTGTTAACACCTGTTGCGCCTTCAGTCAGTGATTTATAGTAAATCTTGTCAATTGCATCACTGGCATTGGAAATTAACTCTCTCAGAAAAATCTCCTTGTGTGTATATATCGAGTTAATCATCATGTCCAGAAGTTTCTTGGACTCGGCCTTAAATTGTTTCTTTGCCATTACAAAATGTTCTCCTTATCTGTTTATTAGCACTCGCCATCATTGAGTGCTAATATTAATATACTCCTATCATTTCCCCTTTTCAAGTATTTGGACAAAAAAAATCCCGGACAGCCGTCAGAAAATATAATTCACGCCCTATCTTACGATAAGGTGGGTATCCTGTTACCGTCTTCTGCAGTCCCCTCGAGGGGGGCATTGCATATCATGATAAACTCAGACTCCCAAGGAAATACTGTAGGTTGAATTATGGTTTTCTTAACGAACTGCTCAGGATAAGTTGCTCTGTTGATATTGTTATTATATCATATGCACGATAACATGTACATTATTCGATGTCCATATCTGCGCTGCAGTTGTGGTGTACCTTCTGTACGTCATCGTTTTCTTCCAGAATGTCAATCATCTTGACAAGCTGTTTGAGATCATGTTCATCCTTTGGAGCTGATTCCATTGAAGGAACATATTCGATTTCTGATTCTACGATTTCGTAACCTGCATTCTGAACTGCTTCGTGAACATCTGTATATGTTTCCGGCTCAGTGAGAATTTCGAAGCTGTCTTCGTTGACAATCATATCATCTGCACCTGCTTCAAGGGCAACTTCCATTACAGCATCTTCATCGAGACCTTCTGAATCAACGATGATTACACCCTTTCTTGCGAACATGTATGATACACATCCGGGAGCACCGAGATTGCCGCCGTATTTACTGAATGTAGATCTTACAGAAGCAGTTGTTCTATTTCTGTTATCAGTAAGTGTCTCAACAATTACTGCAACTCCGCCTACTCCATAACCTTCAAATGTAAGTTCTTCATAGGTTTCGCCTGCAAGTTCGCCGGTACCCTTCTTGATGGCTCTCTTAATGTTGTCATTAGGCATTGAAATAGCCTTGGCCTTATCTATAGCAACTCTTAATGTAGCATTGTAATCAGGATCTCCTCCTGCCTTAGCAGCTACTGTAATCGCTCTGGCATACTTCGTAAACATTGCTGCTCTCTTCGAATCCTGAGCAGCCTTTCTTCCTGCAATTGTACCGTGTCTTCCCATCAAGACACCTCCTATCTATATTTTTTCTATAAGATTATACACCTATAATGCTCACTCTTCAAGTTACTATTACTATTATCACAGTATTCATCATACCGCTTCTGTAAATCGGTGATTTCCCTGCGATAATCTACTTTTTTTCAAGATTCTTGTGAGCTGTAGCCATCATCAGCTTGATTCTGTTAAGCTGGTTAACATCTGATGCTCCCGGGTCATAATCTATAGGCACAATATTAGCCAACGGATTTCTCTTCCTAATAGGCTTCATAACGCCCTTTCCTGTAACATGGTTAGGTAGACATGCGAAAGGCTGCATGCATATGATGTTCTCAACGCCGTCATCTATAAGGTCTACCATTTCACCGGTAAGAAGCCATCCCTCGCCGCATTGGTTTCCTATAGAAACAACCTCACTTGCCTTCGCTGCAATCTCTTCGATGTGAAGGGGCTCATGGAATCGTTTTGAAGCTCTTAGAGCCTTTCTTAACGGCTTACGTATGAATTCAATAGTCTCAATGGCAGCCTTGTTGCCCATCATCAGCTTGTACGATCCACTCAGGTATTTGTGATTGAATTCCTTGCTGTACATTCCGTAAAGCAGGAAGTCTGTCAGATCAAGAACCACAGCTTCTCCACCTTCGCTTTCGATAATGTTAACTACATCATTGTTTGCATTAGGATGATACTTAACCAGAATCTCGCCTACAACACCTACCCTAGGCTTCTTAATGTCCAGAAGCGGAAGCTCGTCGAATTCCTTTACGATATTCATAAGGTCTTTCTTGTATTTGCCAAAATTGTTCTTGCTAAGTGTTTCGTGAGCAACCTTGACCCATTTATCATAAAGCTCGTTTGCTGAACCCGGAACGGCTTCATAAGGTCTTACTCTGTAAAGCACGCGCATGAAAAGATCTCCGTACATTACAGCCATGAGAGCTCTTTTTATGAAGCTTGGCGTGAATCCGAATCCTGGATTCTTTTCAAGTCCGGCCATGTTGACAGATATTACAGGAATCTGTGGATGACCCATATCTCTGAAGGCTTTTCTCAAAAGAGCCACATAGTTGCTGGCTCTGCACTGACCTCCTGTCTGGCTCATGAATACCGCTACTTTATCCATATCCACTTCACCGGATTCTTCACCTTTTTTGAGGTATGAAATAATCTGTCCCAGAGAAACGATTGTAGGGTAACACGCATCATTGTTGATGTATCTTAAACCCTCATCTACTGCCTGCTTGTTAACTGTAGGCAGTCTCTTTGCCTTATATCCCTCACATGCAAGGGCTGTCTCAAGGAACTGGAAGTGAATAGGTGACATCTCAGGAATAAGAACAGTGTAATCCTTTCTCATTTCCTTTGTGAACACAACCCTCTCATAAGGAGAATCATCCTTGACCGGCTTGATACCGTTCTTGGCACGCTCTTCAATTGCTGCCTTGAGGGATCTGATTCTGATTCTTGCAGCGCCCATGTTGGTACCTTCATCTATCTTCAGAACTGTGTACAGCTTATTCTTTTTCTTGGTGAGTTCCTCAACCTGGTCTGTCGTAACAGCATCAACTCCGCATCCGAAGGAGTTAAGCTGGACGAGCTCGACGTTTTCTTTTGTTCCCACGAATTCAGCAGCCTTATAAAGTCTTGAATGGTATGCCCACTGGTCTAAAACTCTTATAGGTCTGTGCAGGTTCGCAAGATGGCACACTGAATCTTCTGTAAGGACAACCATGTCAAATGATGTGATAATCTTGTCCAGTCCGTGATTAATCTCAGGATCAAGATGATAAGGTCTGCCTGCAAGAACTATGCATTCTTTACCGTTCTTATCAGCCCAGTCAAGATACATTTCACCGTGTCTTTTGATATCCGCCTTGAACTCCTCGTCCTCTGCCCTTGCCAGCTCTACAGCCTCGGCAATTTCATTCTTTGATATTCCCCTATCCTTGAGAAGTCTGTGAAGTTCTCTGATAAGGAATTTGTCGTTATCATATGGCAAGAAAGGATGCATGAAGTTAGTTCCGTTTTCCTCGAATATTTCATCCATATTGCCTGCGATTACTTCAGGGTAAGTAGCCACAATCGGACAATTGTAATGGTTATGTGCATTGTCGTCCTCTAATCTCTCATAGTTGATGCTCGGATAGAATATCTCATCAACACCATCATTTACCAGCCACTTGATGTGTCCGTGTACAAGCTTTGCTGGATAGCATGCGGTATCCGAGGAAATGGTTTCCATTCCGTTCTCATACAGTTCCTTGCTGGATACAGGTGACAGCACTACTCTGAATCCCAGATGAGTCCAGAAAGTATGCCAGAAAGGATAATTCTCGTACATGTTAAGAACTCTCGGAATTCCTATGACACCTCTTGTCGCTTCCTCTTTATTGAGAGATACGTAGTCGAAGAGTCTCTTGAATTTATATGCATAAAGGTTAGGCACGCTGTCCTCTTCGCTTACCTGTTTACCTTCTCCGCGTTCGCATCTGTTACCTGTGAAGAATCTGGAACCGTCATTGAAGCGGTTAACTGTGACCATGCAGTTATTCTCACATCCTTTACATCTCACATGGCTTATCTTAACGCTGAAATCGTCCATTTCCTCAGGAGTGATAAGACTTGATACCTGACCGTCCTTATGCTCTGCTCTGGCAATGAGAGATGCCCCGTATGCTCCCATAAGGCCTGATATGTCCGGTCTTATAATCTCTTTGCCCATAATGTTCTCAATGGAACGAAGCACGGCATCATTCAGGAATGTTCCACCCTGTACTACGATTTTGTCTCCCGCATCTTCAGGATTTCTCAGCTTGATAACCTTATAAAGAGCATTTTTGATTACCGAATAGCTCAGTCCTGCAGAAATGTCACCTATGGTAGCACCCTCCTTCTGAGCCTGCTTAACCTTGGAGTTCATAAACACAGTACATCTTGTGCCCAAATCTACAGGAGACTCTGCGAAAAGCGCTTCCTCTGCGAAATCCTCAACACTGAGGTTAACAGACTTGGCATATGTCTCAATAAATGACCCGCATCCCGACGAACATGCCTCATTAAGCATGATATTGTAGATTGCCCCATCCTTAATGCGCATGCACTTCATGTCCTGACCGCCTATGTCGAGAATGAAATCAACTCCCGGCAGGAATTCTTCTGCAGCCTTGTAGTGGGCCATAGTTTCTATTTCGCCTGTATCGGCCTTATATGCCGCTTTAATAAGATTTTCTCCGTAACCTGTTGTACAGACTCTGGCAATCTTAACATCTTCAGGAAGAAGCGAATACATCTCCCTGAGCATGGCCATTGTCGTTTCGAGAGGTTTACCTTCATTGTTTCTGTAGAATGAATAGAGCAATCTCTTATCTTCATCAATAAGAGCTGCCTTTGTTGTTGTCGATCCCGCATCTATTCCAAGGAAAACATTGCCTGATGCTTCCTTAATGTCCGCTCTTGCAATCTTGTGTTCACGGTGTCTTCTGCTAAACTGTTCGTAATCTTCTTCATCGGTGAAAAGAGGTGCCACGTGTTTCGTGTCGCTAAGCGCCGATGAATCTGCAGCGTCCACCTTTTCCATGAATTTACCGTAGGAAATCTCATCATATTTGCCGGCATTCATTGCCGCACCTATTGCAACGAAATATTTGGAGTCCTCAGGAAAAATAACTTCATCCTCAGTAAGCTCCAGCGTTTCTATGAATCTCTTTCTCAATTCAGGAAGGAATGACAATGGTCCGCCCAGGAAAGCCACCTTGCCTCTAATCGGATGACCGCATGCGAGTCCGCTGATAGTCTGATTGACTACAGCCTGGAAAATCGATGCTGCCAGGTCTTCTATGGCCGCACCCTCATTGATAAGAGGCTGAATGTCCGTCTTGGCGAATACACCGCATCTTGCAGCGATGGGATAGATCATATTGTGTCTTGCAGCTGCCTCATTAAGTCCCATGGCGTCAGTATTCAGAAGTATTGCCATCTGGTCAATGAAAGCACCTGTTCCGCCAGCGCATGTACCGTTCATTCTCTGTTCTACGGTAGTTCCATAAAAAGTAATCTTGGCATCCTCTCCGCCAAGTTCAATTGCCACATCAGTTTCAGGAATCAGAGCCTCAACGGCAGTGCTGCATGTTACAACTTCCTGTTCGAAAGGAATTCCCATGACATTAGCGAAAGCAAGTCCTCCTGAACCGGTAATTACCACTCTCAGTTTAACATCACCGATTTCATCAAAAAGCTTCTTCAATAGCATAACAACGGTCTCAAATACATTTGACATATGTCTTTCATATCTGCTGTATTTTATCTTGTCATTCTCATCAAGAAGTATAATTTTGACTGTTGTAGATCCTACATCTATTCCTAATCTCATACGTTACCTCAATTTTAATTTAAATTGATTTAAAACAATACTTATTTTCATTTTTACATTGTATAATATATATATGAAGAGTTCAATCAATAAAAACACATTTAAAGCAATATATCGTCTTTTGGATAAGGTATCACCACTAGATAAGGACTGTGGACTTTTGTGCAATGCCGCCTGTTGTACCTGTGACAATAAGGAGGGTTCTGAAGCAATAGTTCCGGGTACATCCGATGATGCGGATTACGAAATGGGCATTTATCTTCTTCCCGGAGAAGAGCAGATGTTTACGGGAGACGAAGACTGGATCAAGTGGGGACACATGGCTGCCGAGGACTTTGAATTCCCCGAATCCTGGTACGGTGATGTATATTTCCTGGAATGCAGGACAGCGCCCTGTTGCCCCAGAAAGAAGAGACCTCTCCAGTGCCGTTTTTATCCATTAACACCGCATATAGACTCTAGGGGAGAGCTTTGGCTCATCTATCAGACTACTGAGCTGCCTTATGAATGCCCTCTTATAGAGGCACGTATGCCTTTGAACCGCAGCTTCATGAAGGCAACCTATACAGTATGGCGCAGACTTCTTCAAGACCCGCTTATTTATGACATGGTCCTTATGGATTCCGAATATAGAATTGAGGACGGACTGCCCATAGAAATCGTATATCCCACAAAAACGAACAGAGGATTCGCTTAAGCGAATCCTCATTTTTTATGTCTTTTAAATTTCACATGCTCATAATTTACATGAACAGTTTTAATACTCCTGTAGATTCAAGTAACAGAATTGCCAGCATAATAGGTGCAACGAACTTGATCATTACAACGTATACATTGTGGTATCCGAACTTTTCTCCGTTAAGAGTGATTTCGTCTTCAATTGTCTTAGGCTTAACAACCCATCCAACGAGAATACATGTCAGAATTGCTCCTATAGGCATCAGCAGATTGTTGCTGACATAGTCCATAATGTCGAGAAGCTGTCCTGTTGTTCCTGTCGGAAGTGTTACTTCGAAATACAGCTTGTTATATCCAAGGCATACGAAAATACCGCCGATAAGAGCGATTGTACCTTCAATTAATGCTGCCTTTCTTCTGGACATATGGAACTGGTCCATTAAGCTGGATACTACTGCTTCCATTACTGATACAGCACTTGTAATTGCAGCAAAGAGAACCATGATGAAGAACAGGGCTCCCATAAACATGCCGATGCCGCCCATTGATGCGAAAACTTTTGGCAGTGATACGAACATAAGTCCAGGACCTGCACTCATTCCTTCTGTACCTGCGAATGCGAAGATAGCAGGAATAATCATTACACCAGCAAGGAATGCGATAGCAGTATCAAAGAGCTGGATCTGCATTACTGATTTCTTAAGGCTGGCTTCCTTGCTTACATATGAACCATATGCAATCATGATACCCATTGCAACACTCAAGCTGAAGAACAGCTGTCCCATTGCATCTACAATAATCTTGAGAAGACCCATGAATGTAAGTCCCTCAAAGTTAGGGATAAGGTAAATCTTAAGGCCTTCAATACCTGTTCTTGTAACACCTTCAGCATCTGTGTGTGAAATTGTCAGAGCGAAGACTGAAATTATCAGTACCAGTACGATAAGAAGCGGCATGATAATCTTTGATGAAGCTTCTATACCCTTGTTAACACCGAGTATTACGATAATTGCACAGATTGCAAGGAATACTATAGTAAGAACAAGTGGCTGTGCAGTACTTGTAATATATCCGGTAAAATAACCGTCTTCGGCTGCCATTTTGCCCTGTCCACCCATGAATACAAAGCAGTACTTGAGTACCCATCCGCCGATTGCACAATAGTAAGGCATGATGATAATTGGTACGATACAGCTTATAACGCCGAGGGGCTTCCAGCCCTTTTTAAGCTGATCGTAAGCTGTAAGCGGACCCTGCAATGTCTTTCTTCCGATTGCAACTTCTGTAAGCAGAAGTGTAAATCCGAAAGTGAACAGCAGAATTAAATAAACCAGCAGGAACAGACCACCGCCGTCCTTTGCTGCAAAGTATGGGAATCTCCAAATATTTCCCAGGCCAACTGCACTGCCTGCCGCAGCAAGCACGAATCCTAAGGATCCCCCAAATGAATGTCTTTCTTTCATAACTCTCTTCTTCTAATAAATCCTCCATTAACTATTTCTTTTTTCCTGTCCTATATATTTGAACTCATTGAGCCACATATATCTCATTGAAATAATGTAATATATTGTTCCGATAAGTTCCGCTGCTGGATAAGCCAGCCAGACAACAGGTAGCCCCCATAGTTTAGCAAAAATAAATGCCATTGGCAAGATACCAAATAACTGTCTTATAAGAGCACCCCACATACTGATAAAGCCGTGGCCGGTTGCCTGGAATATTGATGATGTCATTATTCCGTAAGCTGCAGGCAGGAAACACAAGCTTATAATACGCATTGCCGGCACGCCTATATCGAACATAGCAGCACTTCCCTGTGAATTGAACAGCGACATAATTTCATATGCGAACAACTGGAAAATAAGAAGTCCGATACCCATAATAACAAGCGCGAACATCATTCCCTTCTTGTAAGACTCCATAAGTCTGCCCCTGTCTCTGGCGCCGTAGTTGTACCCCATTATCGGCAGAACACCCTGGTTAAGGCCAAAGACCGGCATAAATATAAATGACTGTACCCTGCCATATACACCGTTTACCGCTACTGCAATTTCGCTAAGTCCTCCCAGTATAAAGTTCATTCCGAACAGAAGTATAGATGCAATGGACTGCATCAGAATAGCCGGTGCTCCGACAACATAAATATCTTTGACAATTCTCGCATTCCATTTGAATTTGAACAGGCTTACCTTAACTGAATGTTTACCTCCGAAAAGCAGAGCCTGTCCCATCACAAACGATATCAGCTGACTTAATACAGTTGCCACTGCAGCTCCTGTAACTCCAAGCTCCGGGAATGGTCCAAGCCCGAAAATAAGAATCGGGTCAAATACAATATTAATTACGGCACCACTTAAACTGCATACCATCGGGGCAATCATATTGCCTGTTGCCTGAAGAATCTTTTCTGTTGAAACCTGAATCAGAATAAAAACGCTTCCGATAGTAACAATTCTCATATAGTTTGTTCCTGCATCGACTACATACGGAGTATTACTCATAAACTCCATAATAGGCCTTGCCATAAAAAGTCCGATGATTACAAACAGCAACCAGTTGAATATGCTGAGCCTGTATCCGTGGGATGCCGCAAGGTTTGCCTCATCAAATGATTCTGCGCCAAGTCTTCTGGCAATAAGTGAATTGATGCCGACACCAGTTCCAACACCGAAGGCGATAATCAGAAACTGAATCGGCGTAACGTACGTGATTGCTGCAAGAGCCTCTTCTCCGAGTTTAGCAACAAAATAGCTGTCAACCACATTATACATCGCCTGAATAAGCATACTTAGCATTGCCGGCCAGGACATTGTGAGTATCAGCCTGCCAACAGGCATTTCACCCATTCTTCTCGTTTTATCAAAATCTTTTTTATTACTCAATTTATCACCTCTAAAACTACGATTATAAATCAAAATTCATTTCCAAATCATTTTTAGCCCAACAATTTTAGCACTTCAATAACCTAAAATCAACCTATTACAGCAAAAACACTGATATATACATAATAAAAGCCGGGATGCACTTTATATCATGTTGATACTTTGCGCTCCCGACCTTTTTAATAACTTTTAGAATAACTTTTTCATTAACAGTTCAACTGCCTATTCGCTGATTCTTGTCTTGTATATGAACTTTACATTTGAATCCATATTGCCCTGTTTCTGTGAGAAAATGTTGTAGTCCTTACCTGCATTTATTACGGATTTGAAATTATCCAAATCTCCCTTAAGCTCATCGTTGTAGAGATCTACAATCTGTTTGATTCCTTCGCTGTAATACTCGGACATTCCGTCTCTCAACTTCTTTGAGCCTGCATCAAGTTTGTTTAAACCGTTTTTGAACTGACCTGCACCCTGAGTGAGGAAATTAAGACCATTGGCTAAATCGCCTGTTGTAGTTGATTCCTTGATTTCTCCTGCCATCTGATCAGCGCCCACTTTAATAGATGTGGTTCCATAAATAAGAGTCTTCTTAGTGTTAGCATTTCCTATACCCGCACTAATTTTACCAAGTCCCTTTTCAGCACCGCTTGTGTACTGCTCAGCGCCTCCTGCCTGTGCTGAAGCAGTTCCTGCTGCTGTTGCCGCGTTTCCTGCGACCTTAGCTGCGCCTGCAGCTTTCTCCTTAGCAGAATTTACACTTCCTATAATACCATCTGTACCGGCACTTACACCTTCCAGAAGAGCCAGTGCATCATCAATAGCCTTCTTCTGATCTTCATTCATTCCTTCAGTATTAATGTCATTAAGTGTATTCTTTACTTTTTCAATATCGCTTTTGACACTATTTGTTTTTGTCAGAGCTTCATCTGCATTCTTAGCCGATTCCTGCGCACTTCCTGCTGCTGTTGCAGCTTTTTCACTGCCTTCCTTTGCATTTGCAGCAGCCTTCTGATTGTAATCCTTTGCAGCTTCCAGAGCAACCTTCAAGTCACCGCCGTTTGTTATCTTGACATTAATATCTTCAAGACCCTTCTGCACATCACTGGCACCTGACGAAATCTTGTTCAGATTTGTGCAGATTTCTGCCAGACTCTGACCAAGCTCACTTACAAGGTCACTAATTCCTGACGTAAGCTTATCAGCATTGCTGTTCATATAATTGATTCCATCATAAAGCTGCTGACTTCCCTGAACAAGCTTCTTGCCTGCTTTGTCCAGTTCATTAATTTCGTCATCAAAGTTCAGATCATCAATAGAACCAGTGTCTATATCTTCAAAAAAGCTGCTTGTTGCTACTGTCATCATGTCCTTGCAGTCAAAGTTCTTAGCATCTCCCTTGATTGTAACAGAATCACCAAGCTTGATTTTTCCTGAAATACCCAGAGTATCCTTAAGTCCGGGAACAGACATACCGACTATAATACTGCTGTTGCCGCTGTCTATGATTTTACCGTTATCAATCGTAATGTTCTTGAAGGTTTCATTATCTGTCATCATTCCTGTCATAACAACGAATGGAACCTTGACACCATTTGAAACGGCTGAGTTCGTATAGTTGAGCTTAATTGTAACTTTACCTGACTTGCCCTGAAGCTTGCTGCCTGAAATCTCCTTGCCGTCCAGATAGTATTTTACTGACATTCCGATAGGCGCATTCTTTGATGTGTTTCCCTGATAATATATGTCCTTGCCGTTAGCATCCCATTTAATTGAATCGCCCTCTGTAGTATATTTTTCGTCACCTTTTACATTCTCAATATCTGAAAGATTCGACTTGTCTGTAATAACCGTATAATCTTTATCGTTAACTAAGTGATCGCTTACAATTTTTTCGGTTTCTTTTCCCTTGCTATCTGTAATTACGTAGACAGTTTCTTCTTTGACGACCTGACTGTTTGACCCTGTGTCAGCGAAAACCGGAGCACACGTCATGGTAACAGTAAGCACTGAAGCGGTTGCCACAGCCATTAATTTTTTGTTCATTACTTTTTTATTCATTATGGGTACCTCCTTCAGGTAGTTCAGGTTTTACCTTACTTATTCCCTTTCTCATGTCAAGAGTAGTTTTGACGATTAGTTTATCAAAGAGCAGAAGTGCCGACGGCAGGAATACCATAACTATAATCATACTGATAATAGCTCCTCTTGCCATCAGAGCACACAGCTGTCCGATAATATCTATATCCGAGTATATTCCAACGCCCATTGTTGCCGCTGCGAAAGCAAGTGCACTTATCATAATTGACGGCATCGAAACACTATGTGCCTTTTCGACAGCGGATTTAGCATCGAGACCTGAGAGTCTTTCTGACTTATACCTGGTAGTCATCAATATTGCGTAGTCTACCGTAGAACCCAACTGAACAGTACTGATTATTATTCCTGCAATGAAAGCAAGCTTTGTGCCTGTGAAACACGGTATTCCCAGGTTTATAAAGATTGCCAGTTCTATTACAGCAACCAGCAGTACCGGTAAGCTGAAAGATTTAAGAACGACCAGGATAATAAGCAGTATGGCCAGAATTGAAATGAAGTCAACCACCTTGAAGTCGTGATTTGTAATGTCTATCAAATCCTTGGTACACGGAGCTTCACCGATTACCATGGCCTTTTTGTCATATTTATCAATAACCTTATTGACCTGTTCAATCTGTTTGTTTACTTCATCCGACGCAACTTCGTATTCAGATGTGACCATGAGCACCTGCCAGTTCTCATCCTGAACAAGATCTCTAACCTCATCAGGAATCATATCGTTAGGTACAACACCTGTGAATCGCTTGAGACCCAGACATTCACTTATACCGTCCACCTTTTTTATGTCATCCGTCATTTTCTTAATGTCAGATGCTCCGGTATTAGCATCCGCCAGAATCATGTATGATGTGGCAATACCCATTTCTTCTTTTACTTTTTCGTTTGCCTGAGCGAAAGGAAGTGTCTGAGGTACACTTTCGTCAAGCTTGTAATACTGATCCGTATTAATATAGCCATAAACTGACGGAATGAGCAGTACTATAAACAGGACTATTGCCTTCTTTGAATGTTTTACCAGGAACCTGCTTATTCTGCTGAAGTCAGGAATAATGCTCTTGTGAGAGAATTTAGCGATATATTTTTCGAATACCAGTATTAGGGATGGAAGTATTGTGACACTTCCGATTATGCCCAGCAGTACGCCCTTCGCCATTACAATTCCAAGGTCAAGTCCGAGAGTAAATGACATGAGGCAAAGTGCGAGGAAGCCTGCAATTGTAGTTATCGAGCTGCCCGCAATACTTGTAAGCGTCTTGTCTATGGCTTTGGCCATTGCCTCCTTTGACGACTGTCCCAAAGTCTTGTGTTCCTTGAAACTGTGCCACAAGAATATGGAATAGTCCATAGTAACACCCAGTTGCAGCACCGCGGCTACAGCCATGGTAATATACGAAATCTCACCTTTAAATATGTTCGACCCCATGTTGAACATGATTTCCATTCCAATTCCGCCTATGAATATGAACGGCAGAATCCATGAATCCAGGAATATTCCCAAAATAATGGAAGAAAGAATGACCGCTAGAATAACATATATAGGCATTTCCTTGTTAGTTAATTCCTTAAGGTCTTCTACAAAAGCAGTCATGCTGCTTATGTAGCACTGTTTACCGCATATCTGACGAAGATTGCTCAGCGCATCAAGACTTTCGTCTGCCGATGTTCCCTTGTTAAAGAACACCGCCATCATCGTAGCATCCTTACTATTAAACGCATCAACAATATCATCAGGCAAAATGTCCATCGGTACCGAAACGTCCAGCACTGTATCGTACCAGAGTACCGATTCTACATTGTCAACCTTTTCCATCTTCTCCTTAAGAGCTGCCACGTCCTTGTGACTCATGCCCTCAACAGCGATAAGGCCATATCCGCCCTTGCCGAATTCATCAAGCATTATGTCCTGTCCCTTGACAGTCTCTATTGAATCCGGAAGATATGTGAGTACGTCAAAGTTGACCCTTGTCCCTATGAATCCGAATATGGATGGAATCAGTAGAAGCACTGAAATAATCAGTATTGCTTTCCTGTGTTTAATTACTGATTTACCAATTTTCATCTTTTTTTACACCACCTGAAATCAAATAAAGTAATAACCGACCAAATGCATTATAATCACCTCTAAGGTCAATACAAATGCACAATATTAAACAAGTGCATAAATTTTGTACACTTTTTTAATATTGTATAATTTTTCTTTAAATAATATTGACCCCAAGGCCTGAAATTGCTTTCTCACTTGCCTCCAAAGAAGGTATCACTGTACCTACGAAAATATCATCACAAAGGACCGCTATAACATCCGGCGGCATCAGTGTATCATTAGTAAGCCACTGCTGCATGACACCGACAAAAGAGCTTCTGTAAAACAGTGCCGTCACCTTGCGAACGTCCTGAGAGTACTTTCCTTCCACATCGATTGAATCTATCATCTTCATTATGACCTTGTACGTAATCTTTTCCATACATCTGTTGACACTTTCGTACTGATGTGTTTTATATATGTGTTTCATCATATCTCTGTTCTCATAGAGGAAGCTTATTCCCTTCTGGAATCCGCCTTCGAAGTTGTTTTCATCCATAAACTCATCGAGGAGATTGTCCACTTCATTTTCGAATATGAAATTAACAACATCATAGATGTCACTAAAATGGTAGTAAAAAGCATTTCTTGTCAGCTCGCACTTCTGAGTGATTTCCTTAATTGTGATTTTGTTTATGGGTTTTTCCTTGAGCAGTTGCTGAGTTGCCCTGGCAATTTCTCTTTTGGTTTTGTTCACCATATCATATCCCTCCTGCAACTTGTTGACAGATACATTATAGTAAGTTATTTATTACTTGACAAATGGTTTGTTCAGTCATATTCTAATAATGCAATTAAATATATCTTCAGGGCAGGGTGAGATTCCCGACCGGCGGTAAAGTCCGCGAGCATTTGCACGAAACGGTGAAATTCCGTTACCGACAGTATAGTCTGGATGATAGAAGATTCTTGTAATTTGAATTACTTTCTTGATTTATGTGCTCTGGATTCTTCCGGGGCTGTTTTTTTAGAAATTATTTATCAGATTACTTAACATGAGTTTTAATTCATATGCCCTGTTTACACTGTAAACAGGGCTTTTCATTTGGAGGCAAAATGACAGATCGGGAATATATGCAGCTTGCAATTGATTTAGCACTTAAAGGCTGCGGCCACACCAATCCCAACCCTATGGTCGGAGCTGTAATTGTAAAAGACGGTAAAATCATCGGTCAGGGCTTTCACGAAAAATACGGACAGCTTCACGCAGAAAGAAATGCACTTGCAGTGTGCACAGATTCCTGTGAAGACGCGGCAATGTACGTTACCCTCGAACCTTGCTGTCATTACGGCAAACAGCCACCATGCACGGAGGCGATTATAGCATCCGGCATAAGCAAGGTTTTTGTAGGATCTCACGACCCTAATCCGGCAGTATCGGGCAAAGGTGTCCAGCTACTTCGTCAGGCAGGAATTGAAGTTGTCACCGATTTTATGAAAGAAGAGTGCGACAGAATCAATTATGTTTTTTTTCATTACATACAGACGGGGCTTCCCTACGTAGTTATGAAGTATGCTATGACAGCTGATGGCAAAATAGCCACCAAGTCTGGCGCATCTAAGTGGATTACCGGAGAAGAATCCAGAAATCATGTTCAGGAGGACCGTAACAGATATGCTGCCATCATGGTTGGCATCGGCACAGTTTTGACTGATGACCCTCTTCTCACCTGCAGAATTTCGGGCGGTTCCAATCCGGTCAGGGTAATATGCGATACGAACCTTAGAATTCCTCTCGATTCGCAGATTGTAAAGACATCATCACAGATTCCTACAATTATTGCTACATGTTCAGAGGACCTGGACAAAATCAACCCGCTGATTGAGTCCGGCTGCGAAATATTAAACATTACGCCGGAGGACGGTCGTATCAACCTTAAGGAGCTGATGAGCTGCCTTGGGAATCGCAAAATCGACAGCGTATACATTGAGGGTGGTTCAACACTTCACTGGGCAGCACTTCAGAGTGGCATAGTAAACAGGGTTCAGACATACATCGCACCCAAATTGTTCGGAGGTAAATCAGCACCGTCACCGGTAGGAGGTTCCGGTATAAATCTTCCCGAAGAATGTGTCAGACTTTCGAAACCGCAAATTACTTGTTACGGAGATGATATTCTCCTCGAAAGCGAGGTAATTGAATGTTTACAGGAATAATAGAAGAACGAGGCAAAATCAAAAGTGTTGCCCGCGGCTCCAATTCAGCGGTACTCACCATAGAAGCTACCGATATTCTTAGCGATGTTCACCTTGGTGACAGCATTGCAGTCAATGGAGTATGTCTCACATGCACAAGCTTCACGAGTACACAGTTTACAGCCGACGTAATGCACGAAACTCTCAACCGCTCGTCACTGGGACAATTAAGACCCGGCAGCATCGTCAATCTGGAAAGAGCCATGCAGGCTAACGGTAGATTCGGCGGTCACATTGTATCAGGTCACATTGACGGCACAGGTAAAATCACCGATATCAGACGTGATGATAATGCAGTATGGTACACCATTGAAACCCCTGCTGAAATCATGCGATATATAATAGAAAAGGGTTCAATTGCCATAGATGGAATCAGCCTTACGGTTGCCGCCGTAAGCAACACCTCTTTTAAGGTATCAATCATACCCCATACGGCAGCTGAGACCACCCTTTCTCTCAAACGATCCGGCGATATTGTAAATCTTGAAAACGATGTCATCGGCAAATACGTAGAAAAGTTAATACAGCCATATGACAAAAAAAGTAGTGGCATAACCATGGAATTCCTTGCAGGTCACGGATTCTAAATACAGGAGGATTAATTATGGAAAATTTCAAATTTAACACAGTTGAAGAAGCTCTGGAAGATCTTCGCAAAGGCAAAATTATTCTCTGCACAGACGACCCTGACAGAGAAAACGAAGGAGACATGATCTGCGCGGCAGAATTCGCAACTACAGAAAACGTCAACCTTATGGCCAGCGTTGCTAAAGGCCTCATCTGCATGCCTATGAGCTCAGAATACTGCACAAGACTGCAGTTCCCTCAGATGGTAAGCGACAACACCGACAACCATGAGACTGCTTTCACAGTTTCAATCGACCATGTTGATACTACTACAGGAATTTCAGCCGCAGAAAGAGGATATACTGCAAGAGCTGTTGTAGACCCTGCTTCAAAGCCTGAAGACTTCAGAAGACCGGGCCACATGTTTCCTCTCAGAGCTAAGCCAAACGGCGTTCTGGAAAGAAACGGACATACAGAAGCAACTGTGGACCTTTTGAGACTGGCAGGACTTGATGAATGCGGACTTTGCTGCGAAATAATGAAGGATGACGGTACAATGATGCGTACCCCAGAACTCATTGAAGTTGCAAAAAAATACGATTTGAAATTCATTACAATCAAGGATCTTCAGGAATACAGAAAAAGACACGAAAAACTGGTTAAGTGCGAAGCTGAAGTTGAGCTCCCTACTAAGTACGGATTTTTCAAGGCATACGGCTATGTGAACCAGCTTAACGGCGAACATCATGTTGCCCTCGTCAAAGGCGATATCGGCGACGGTAAGGACCTTCTGTGCAGAGTTCACTCCGAATGTCTCACAGGCGATACCTTCGGTTCACTAAGATGTGACTGCGGTGACCAGCTTGCTACAGCTCTCAAGCAGATTGAAATGGAAGGAAGAGGCATTTTCCTCTACATGCGTCAGGAAGGCCGCGGCATTGGACTTATCAACAAACTTAAGGCATACAAGCTTCAGGATGAAGGCCTCGACACACTGGATGCCAACCTGGCACTGGGATTCGCAGGTGATCTTAGAGAATACTATATCGGAGCACAAATCCTGAGAGATCTGGGTGCAACCGAGCTTAGACTTCTCACCAACAATCCAGACAAGGTTTATCAGCTCAGCGACTGGGGCATGGAAATCGTTGAAAGACTCCCTATCGAAATCGATGCTACAGCTTTTGACAAGTTCTATCTTGAAACAAAAAAAGAGAGAATGGGTCACATTCTCAAGAACCTTGAGGATCACGAAGCAGCATGTGACTGCCCAAGCTGCAGAGCCAGAAGAAAGAACCTGGAAATGCTCAAGAAATAAAAAAGAACAAACATCATCACCTATTAAAACATACACATAAGGAGAATTATCATGGCAAACATTTATGAAGGAAAATTAGTATCGGACAAAATCAGAGTCGGCATCATCTGCTCAAGATTTAATGAATTCATCACATCCAAGCTTCTCGGCGGAGCAATGGATACACTGGTAAGACACAATGTTTCAGAAGATGATATTGATGTAGCATGGGTACCAGGAGCTTTTGAAACTCCACTCATTGCAAAGAAAATGGCTGAAAGCGGCAAATACGATGCTGTTATCTGCCTGGGTGCTGTAATCAGAGGCGCAACTACTCACTACGACCTGGTATGCAATGAAGCTGCCAAAGGCATCGCTCAGGTTTCACTCCAGTCAGGAATTCCTGTAATGTTCGGTATCATCACTACAGAAAACATTGAACAGGCAATAGAAAGAGCCGGCTCCAAGGCAGGAAACAAGGGTTCAGACTGTGCTGAGAGCGCAATCGAAATGGTTAACCTTATCAGAGGACTGTAACACGCTGCCGGCGCTAAAGCCTTACAACTGTATCTTTTAATGCACCAACGACAAAGGAGACCGATGCAATGTCATCAGTCTCCTTTTTAATACATTTAATTCAATTCGTTCTATCTGTTGATTCTTCTATTCGCCGAACAAAGGTGTAGAGAAATATCTCTCCGCAGTGTCAGGAAGTACTGTAACGACAGTCTTTCCTTCTCCCAGTTTTTCTGCCAGCTTAAGAGCTGCCGCAACATTGGTGCCACTTGAAATGCCACACATAAGTCCCTCTTCCTTGGCCAGTCTCTTGGCTGTTTCCAGAGCTTCCGCATCGGTTACAATATATATGTCGTCGTAAATATTCTGATTCAGTATATCAGGAATTACTCCGTCACCGATACCCATCTGCAGATGAGTGCCTATTGTACCTCCTGCAAGGATTGCTGCATTTTCGGGTTCAACTGCCCAGATTCTGATATCAGGATACTGTGCGGCCAGAACCTCACCTATTCCTGTAAGAGTTCCGCCTGTTCCTACTCCTGAACAGAATCCATGAATTGGACCTGCTACCTGTTCCATTATTTCAAGAGCCGTATGCTTTTTGTGTGCAAGTACGTTGTTAATATTTTCGAACTGCTGAGGCACGAATACCTTTGGGTCCTTCTCGGCCATTCTGAGAGCAGTCTGCAAACATTCCTCAATACATGCACCGATATCACCTGCATCATGAATCTTCATTACTTCAGCACCGTAATGTCTTATGAGCTTGCTTCTCTCTTCACTTACCGAGTCAGGCAGAACGATAATCGTTCTGTAGCCTTTGACTGCTCCTACAAGGGCCAGACCTATGCCCTGATTACCGCTTGTTGGCTCAACGATAATTGAGTCTGGTTTCAGAATGCCTTCTTTTTCGGCCTGACAAATCATATTGTAAGCAGTCCTTGTCTTAATCGATCCCCCAACATTGAGACCTTCAAACTTAACCAGAACCTCCGCACTTCCCGGTTTAACCATCTTGTTAAGTCTGATTATTGGTGTTTTGCCTATGGCTTCAAGTATATTGCCGTATATCATATTTAGCTCCCTCTAATTAAATTCACAAAAAAAATTGTACTAAATTATGAACTTATAATCAACGCAGTAAATCACTAGGATTTAACTAAATAAAATAACGGAGACTAAACCGTTGAAATATCATGAGCCAGTCTCCGTTGTCATATTTTAATTCGATTAGCCTCAATCAACAGTCTTGCTGACCTGACCAGTGTAATCCGGAATTTTATTTCCAGAAATCAGTATCGTGCTTAAGTCCGATATCTGCAGCCTTAAATTCAGGATCCTTACCTTCAGCCTTCTGCTTCTTGTAATCCTTGAGAGCATCAAATGCAGGCTTACCAATAATCAGTATTACAGGTATATTGCATATTACCATAAGTCCCTGACACATGTCTGCCAGATCCCATACAAGGCCTGCAGTTGCTACAGCACCAAGGTATACGATTATTGTTGCTACGATTCTGAAACCTACAAGCAGTCCGTGGCTTGGAGTCTTATTTATTATGAAAGCGATACAGCTCTCGCAATATGAATAGTTACCGATCAGTGTTGTGAATGCGAACAGTGACATTGCAATTGCCAGGAATACCGGACCTGCACCACCGAATACAGCACTAAGTGAAGTTGATACATAACCAGCAGCATCAGCAGCACCATCTGAAACGAAGCCTGCAGTTCCGATACCTGTGCTCAGGCAAAGGAATGCTGTTGCAGTACAGATGAGCAGTGTATCGATAAATACGGACAGCATCTGTACGAGACCCTGCTTAACAGGATGTGAAACATCAGCTCTTGCAGCCGCATTAGGAGCAGAACCCATACCAGCTTCATTGGAGTACAGACCTCTCTTGATACCCCACATAATGCATGAACCTGCGAAACCTCCGAAGATTGCTTCGAAGTCAAATGCTCCTGAAAAAATTGCTGAGAACATGTTGCCTATGTTGCTTGAATTAAGTACCAGTACAACAATAGCCAGAATTACATATGCTAAACCCATTACAGGAACCAGAAGACCTGTAACATTAACCAGTCTCTTAGCTCCTCCGAGAACTACGACTCCGAAAAGAATAGCACAAATAGCACCGATAATCTTTGGAGTTAATGATGTATCATAGAATTCAAATGCAGCAAATGTTGACTGCAGATTGTATGATGCAAGCATGTTGTATCCCAGAGCATATGTGAGCAGAATCAGAACTGAGAATATTACACCCAGCCACTTCTGTCCCAGAGCGTCCTTCATGTAGTATGCAGGACCACCGAAGCTTGAACCGTCAGGATTCCTCTTCTTGTAAATCTGTGCCAGTGTTGATTCAACGAATGCCGATGCACCGCCGATAAAAGCAGTAATCCACATCCAGAAAATAGCACCAGGGCCACCGAGGCAGATAGCAGTTGCTACTCCAAAAATGTTACCTGTACCTACTCTTGATGCAGTTGATACCATAAGTGCACCAAAGGATGAAATACCGTTCTCACTCTTTGGTTTCTCCATGATAACCTTGCATGCTTCAGGGAACATTCTAATCTGCAGCAGGCCGGTTCTGATTGTGAAATAAATACCGCCGGCAAGCAGCAGAAGCGGGAGAATAAACGGCTGATAAAGTATGCCGCTGACCCAAGTAATCATGTTGTCAAGTGTTGTTGTCATTTTATCTCTCCTAACTAAACAATATATAATAACAGCCTGCCTATCATATCATAATTTAAGATTGCTGTACATAAAAAAAGACGAATTCAGCTTCATAATAGTGAATTCGCCCAAACTAATCTTATTTTGCCTTGCTTTCGCAGTAAATGCATCTGTATATTCCCGCTTCCCTGTCAACGAGTTTGAACACATGAGGAATTTCCTGTTCTACAGTAGTAATGCATCGAGGATTCTTGCATTTAATTACATTTGTGATTGTGTCCGGTTTGGCAATATGCTTTCTCTCTACTCTTTTGCCATCCTGAATCACATTTACGGTAATTCCCGGATCCACATAACCGATAGCGTCCAGATTCACATCAATGAGTCTGTCTACCTTTATAATATCCTTGCGACCCATCTTCGCACTCTGTGCGTTCTTAATAAGTGCAACTTCACAATCCAAAGCGTCGAGACCGAGAATTCTATAAAGCTCCATGCCCCTTCCCGCTGTAATGTGGTCAAGCACAAGACCATTTTCTATTGCTCCTATAATCATCTATTTCACCTCCAGAATTTTGAGAATCAGCGCCATTCTTATGAATTTGCCGTTTCTTACCTGTTCGAAATACTTTGCACGCGGATCGCTGTCAACTGCTGTTGAGATTTCATTTACTCTTGGCAGCGGATGAAGCACAGCCATGTCGTCTTTGGCATGTTCAAGCTTTTCAGGAGTCAGAATGTAACTGTCCTTCAGTCTGATATAATCCTGCTCATTGAAGAATCTTTCTCTCTGAACCCTTGTCATATAGAGAATATCGAGCTCTGGCATTACAGATTCCAGATCTGTTGTTTCCATATACTCGATGTTGTGACTTTCCAGAAGGTTATATCTCAGATATTCAGGTATCTTAAGTTCATCCGGTGAGATGAGTATGTATTTAACATTCTTGTATCTTGACATGGCATTCATCAGTGAATGTACTGTACGGCCAAACTTCAGGTCGCCGCAGAAACCGATAGTAATGTTGTCAAAATGTCCCAGTACCCTGTTGATTGTAAGCAGGTCTGTCAATGTCTGAGTCGGATGATTGTGTCCACCGTCTCCTGCATTTATTACAGGCACATCGGATCTCATACTTGCCACCATAGGAGCACCTTCCTTAGGATGTCTCATAGCGATAATGTCTGCATACGCACCTACAGTCTTAATTGTGTCCGCAACACTTTCACCCTTTGAAGCCGATGAACTCTGAGCCTCACTAAATCCGAGAACGTTGCCGCCAAGCTCATACATGGCAGCCTCGAAGCTGAGTCTTGTTCTCGTGGATGGTTCGAAGAAAAGTGTTGCCAGTTTCTTTCTTCTGCACTTTTCTGCATAATCGTCGGGATTAGCGATGATGTCGTTTGCAACATCAATAAGCTCCTGGATTTCCTCGACGCTAAGATCCATAATATCTATTAAATGTCTCATTACTCCTCCTTGCCAATCCAGCTCTCATCCTGTGGATTATTTCTGAATGCTATAAGTCTGGCGATATCTTTTTCTTCAATATATCCTGTTTCAGCTGCAACCTGCGCTATTGTGTCAAAATCTGTAAGACTTGTATTTTCAACATTTGCTGCTTCAAGTCTCTCGATTCCCTTCTTCATTCCGTAAGTGAATATGCTTATTACACCAAGTACTTCAGTACCTGCTTCTCTCAAAGCCTCAACAACATCTATGGCACTTCCGCCTGTTGAAATCAGGTCTTCGATAACTACTACCTTCTGACCTTCGCTGATTCTTCCTTCAATTCTGTTGTTTCTGCCATGATCCTTAGCACCTGAACGAACATATCCCATCGGCATGTTCAGAATGTGGGCTGCGATTGCCGCATGAGCGATGCCTGCAGTGCTTGTACCCATGAGAACTTCAGCTTCAGGATACTTTGCCTTCACTGTTTCTGCAATTGCATTCTCAACCAGGTTTCTCGCTTCCGGTGATGTCAGGATCAGTCTGTTGTCACAATAAACCGGGCTCTTAATTCCGCTTGCCCACGTGAAAGGTTCTTCAGGTCTCAAAAATACTGCTTCAATACCAAGAAGTGCTTCTGCTATTTTTCTCTTCATTATTCTTCTCTCTTTCTATTCTACGAACTATCCTACGAATTCATCAATACATCTGTCATATGCAGCTACAGGATCATCTGCAGCAGTAATGCTTCTGCCTACTACAATGTAGTCAGAGCCCAGTTCCTTTGCTCCGGCAGGAGTTGTAACTCTTGCCTGGTCTCCCTTGCTGTCATCTGCGAACCTTACTCCCGGAGTAACTGTCAGGAAACTCTCACCGCAAAGTTCGTGAACAGCCGGCGATTCAAGCGGTGAACATACCACACCATCAAGTCCGGCTTTTTTTGTATTGAGAGCATAGTGGCTTACCACCTTCTCCATATCTTCATTAATGAGAAGGTCCTCAGTCATTCTCTCCTGTGTAGTTGATGTAAGCTGTGTTACCGCAATGAGAATAGGTCTTGTACCGTCTTCCCTTGTGAGACCCTCAAGGCCTGCCTCCATCATTTTAACAGTGCCTCCTGCATGAACATTGCACATGTCAACGTCCAGCTTCATAAGCACGTTCATTGCCTTTTTTACCGTATTCGGAATATCGTGAAGCTTCAGATCCAGGAATATCTTATGACCTCTCTCCTTAAGCTTTCTTACCATATCAGGTCCTTCGGCATAATAAAGCTCCATACCGATTTTGACGAAAGGTCTTTTGTCACCGAACTTGTCGAGAAACTTCATTGTCTCTTCAGCCGATGAAAAATCGCAAGCAATTATTACATCCTTACCCATTAATGTGCACCTCCTGTTATTTCACTTAAGCTACTAATTCCGTACTTTGCCATTACATCCGGCAAATCATTTATTATGTCTCTGCAGACATATGGATTGACAAGATTCGCAGCACCTATCTGTACAGCTGTTGCTCCTGCCATCATCATTTCTATTACCTGTTCTGCTGTGGATATTCCGCCTATGCCGACAATAGGCATATCTACAGCTTCATATACCTGGTAAACCATTCTTAATGCCACAGGGAATATGGCGGATCCTGAGAATCCTCCCATTTTGTTGGCAATTATCGGTTTTCCTGTCTTCAAATCTATTCTCATGCCCAGCATCGTGTTGACAAGGGATACGCCATCGGCTCCACCTCTCTCACATGCTCTGGCTATTGCCGTAATATCCGTAACATTCGGGGAAAGCTTGATAATCACAGGTTTTCCCGTAGATGCCTTTACAGTCTCGGTTACTTCCTGAACTACTGCAGGATCCGTTCCGAAAGCCATACCTCCGTCATGAACATTAGGACATGATACATTCACTTCAATCCAGCCGATATTCTCGCAGCCGTCCATCATTCCAGCAACCTTTCCGTAGTCTTCCACCGATGAGCCGCCAACGTTGGCCATTACAGGCTTATTGAAGACCTTTCCCAGTGTTGGAAGTTCCTTGTTAATTACTGCATCCACACCAGGATTCTGAAGACCTATGGAATTAATAAGTCCAGCTTCACATTCAGCAATTCTCGGAGTCGGATTACCGAATCTCGGTTCGAGAGTCGTACCTTTGAAGCTAAAGGATCCGAGAATGTTAATATCATAAAGCTCTGCGAATTCATATCCGTATCCGAATGTGCCGCTTGCCGCCATAACCGGATTCTCCATTGTAATTCCACAGAGATTAACTTTCATATCTACCATATGATTTCACCCCTTTCAAGCACAGGACCGTCCTTGCAGATTCTCTTGTTCCCGTATTTAGTCTTGCAGGAACATCCCATACATGCTCCGAATCCGCATCCCATTCTCTCTTCAAAACTGAACTGACCTTCTGCACCTTCAGCCATAACACTGTCAATTGCCTTTAACATAGGTTCCGGACCGCATGCAAAAACATGTGAATATTCCATATCCTTAAGACAATCAGTTACGAATCCGCGAGTACCCATACTGCCATCTACAGTCGTTACATGAACCTGTGTTCCCAGCACCTTAAGTTCCTCAATGAGGAATACCTGACTGCTGTCATTAAACCCTGCAATAACCTGAGGAGTGATTCCTGCTTCAATAAGCTTCTTTGCAGTTCCATACATAGGTGGAAGTCCTACGCCGCCGCCTATAAGCACAGGATTATTGCCGCTCTTTGAAATATCAAATCCATTGCCGAGAGGCAGAAGTATATCCAGTTTCTTTCCTGTATCGAGTGACGTCATATGCTCTGTGCCTGAACCTACAACCTTGTATATAATTGTTACGGTTTTGTCGTCCCAGTCTGCAACGGATATAGGTCTTCTCAGATAAAATCCATCCAGCTTGATATTAATAAACTGACCCGGCTTCTCAATCAGAGACTCATCATCTTCCAGAACCATTCTATAAACGTCATCTGTCAGCTTCTCGTTTTTTATTATCTTCAATTCCTTCTGTTTCATCTATTTCTCCTCAAACCTGCTATATACCACCTTGCCGTCTACAACAGTCATGACACATCTGCCTTTGACTGTCATGCCATCAAAAGGTGTACTTCTTCCTTTAGTCTCGAACTCTTCAGGATTAACGGTATATTCCTCTTCCAGATTCCATATTGCAAATGACGGAGCATCGCCTGCCAGTATGTGTTCAAGGTCGGGAGCATCAAGTCCGAAGCGTTCTCTCGGATTGATATACATAAGTCTGACAAGCTGATCCATGTTGAGAATTACCGGTTCTACCATGTATTTGTACATTACCGGCATACAAGTCTCAAGTCCCACTATTCCGAAGGCTGCCCCTGACATGCCCCCATTTTTTTCTTCTGCAGAATGGGGAGCATGATCCGTTGCGATCATGTCTATAGTTCCATCTTTGAGACCTTCAATAACAGCCAGTCTGTCTTCTTCCTGCTTAATAGGCGGATTCATCTTGAATCTGCCATCGTCCTCTATGTTATCCCTGTTGAATACCAGATAGTGAGGTGCAGTCTCTGCTGTCACATCAAGGCCCTCTGCCTTAGCCTGACGTATCAGCTCTACTGATTCCTTAGTGGACACGTGACACATGTGATATGCACATCCTGTTTCTCTCACAAGCTCCAGGTCACGCTTAAGCTGCATCCATTCAGCTTCTGAACTTTCCTTGGGATAATTCTCATCTTCACAGTGAGCTACGATAAGCTTATTAAGGTGTTTTGCTCTTATCATAGCATCCCTCATCAGCTCATCATCCATGACACCTTTGCCGTCATCTGTGAATGCTATTACATCACCGGCCATACTCTCAAGGTCAGCTCCTTCTCTTCCCATCTGTCCTATTGTAATGGCACCATATGGATACACGTGAACACATGCATCTTCTGCGATTGCATCCAGCTGAACTTTCAGATTCTCAGTACAGTCAGGTACAGGCTTAAGATTCGGCATGGACATTATGTCCGCGAATCCCCCTGCCGCAGCCGCCTTTGTACCCGTCGCCACGGTTTCTTTATACAAAAAACCCGGTTCTCTTAAGTGCACATGCACATCTGTGAAACCGGGTAAAATACAAAAATTATTAAACAAACGAATGTCAATTCCTAAGGCTGATAACTTCTCACATTCAGCCATTGTCAACTCTTCAGTTCTCGCAAAATATTTCTTGATTTCCTTCATATTTTATTTCCTAAATCTTACTTACAAAATTTTATCCTTAGTATTAAACCACAAGGCCGAAGCTAAGTCAAGAAAATATTTATATCAATGTGGGAATAATATTTGTATTCATCGGGAATAACGTTCGTGTCCTTCCCTGCGATTTGTTAATGCTATTTCGCAAGCCCCTGAATGCTGTAAATCTGGTCAGCTGTGATAAAAGGCATTGCAACCGATTTGCTGAATGCATCCAGTACTATCCCGTCAAGATTTTCTATCTGATGAGCCATGTCCAGTGCTTCAACAGTAGGCATTGACATGAGATTGTGGCTGGTACCGAATTCCTTTGGAATCTGTCCTATCTGTGAGAACATAGGGAAGAAATTCTTTTCCTTGGCCTGAAGAATCTCCGGAACCATTTTGATTTCTTCGTTGGTTTCGATTTCTTCACCGTCAGCAGCATTTTCAATTCTCGCTGCGTCTTCCTCGCTCATTTCTATTCTCATGGGAACGATAACCTTGGAATCCTTCATGCATTTGAGAAGAGCCACCAGATTTTCCTGATTCTTCTCTTCAGCGAAACGGCTCTTTAGGGCTACCAGCACATGTCCGTCCTCAAGCTCCTTAGCCAGCTCTGCCGCTTCCATTCTATTATCTCCAAAAGGAAATTCAGGTAACCCTTCAGGATTCGCAAAGGGTGCCGGTGCTCCTGTTCTGTCAATGGTCCTTTTTTCTTCCTTCTTTTTTTTGCTCATAATCCTATGATGTCCTTTCTTATGCTTTGTATTTTCTATTCTACTATTTTTGTGACATCTTTTCAATTTTGTAGTATAATATTTGTTGTTCTTTACAAGAATAAAACAAAAAATTTGCGGATTTATTCCGAAGATTAATAAAAAAACTGAAAGGATGATTAACATGGCCAAAAAAAATATTGATTGGGCAAATTTGAGTTTCAATTATCAGCCAACAGTTGCCCGCTTCGTATCAATGTACCAGAATGGTGCATGGGACGAAGGTAAAATTACAGACGATCCTAATATCGTGATGAATGAATGTGCCAGCGTGCTTCAATACGCACAGACTGTTTTCGAAGGTCTTAAAGCATATGATACAGAAGACGGCAGAACAGTCCTCTTCCGCCCTGATCTTAACGCGGCAAGACTTGCTGATTCAGCCAGAAGACTGGCTATGCCTGCATACGACGAAAAAAGATTCGTGGACAATGTAATAGAAACAGTTAAGGCTAACTCTGAATATGTTCCGCCTTATGGCACAGGTGCTTCTCTCTATGTAAGACCTTACGAATTCGGTTTCAGTCCTGTTATCGGTGTTGCTCCTGCAGAAGACTACATGTTCAGAATTCTGACTACACCTGTAGGTCCTTATTTCAAAGGCGGCGTTAAGCCGATTTATATTAGGGTTTCGGACTACGACCGAGCTGCCCCTCATGGCACAGGTCACATTAAGGCCGGCCTCAACTACGCAATGAGTCTCTTCCCTATCGTTCAGGCTCATGAAGAAGGCTTCGCAGAGAACATGTATCTCGATGCTGCAACAAGAACAAAGGTTGAGGAGACAGGCGGCGCCAACTTCCTTTTCGTAACAAAGGACAACAAACTGGTAACACCAAAATCCGACAGCATTCTTCCTTCAATTACAAGAAGATCCCTGATTGAAGTTGCTGAGAAGTACATGGGTCTTGAAGTTGAACACAGAGAAGTATACTTCGACGAAATCAGAGACTTCAAAGAAATCGGTCTTTGCGGCACTGCTGCAGTTATTTCACCTATCGGCAAGATCAACGATCACGGCACTGATATTGAGGTTCCAAGCGGCATGGACGAAATCGGTCCTGTACTCAAGGAACTGCGCCAGACTTTGGTTAACATTCAGGAATGCCGCATCGAAGGACCTGAAGGATGGATAGTAGAAGTTAAATAGATTTCTTAACTTAGGCAAAGCATCAGAGTCGGGCATGTCCCGACTCTTTTTGTAACTTAGCAACAAACGCCATTATCAATATTGTAATCAGGAGAACACTTTCATGAAAAAAGTGAAACTAGGAAATACAGACATTATGGTATCACCCGTAGGCTTCGGCGTTCTGACGGTAGGTGCAACCCAGCTTAATATGCCGGTTTCAGATGGGGCGGCTCTTATTAAATATGCCCTGTCAAAGGGCATAAATTTCTTTGATACTGCTCAGTATTACGAAACATACCCCTATCTTCGCGAAGGGCTGAAGGACGTGGATATCACTTCTGCCAATCCCAGCAGACCTGTCATATGCAGCAAGTGTCTGGATTCAACTTACGAGGACATGGATTATGCAGTCAAAGAAGCCCTCCGTGAACTTAATACGGATGTCATAGACATTTTCCTTCTTCATGAAATCAGATCTGAGGAGGATTTCAGATGGCGCGACGGTGCCCTGCAATGTCTCAGAGACTACAAGGCCAAAGGTGTTATTACCGCCATAGGCTTGAGCACCCATCACATCGATGTAACCTTACTGGCTGCCGATGAGCCTGACATTGAAGTCGTTTTCCCTTTAATAAATTATGCTGGTCTGGGCATTAGACACTATGATAATCCGGGAACTGCTGATGACATGGCTCATGCCATTGCTGCATGTCACAGAGCAGGTAAAGGTGTTTTCACTATGAAAGCCTTCGGAGGCGGCAACCTTACCGGAAATTATGTTAAAGCACTGGAATATGTAAGAAATCTTGAAGGGGTTGATTCCATAATGGTTGGAATCGGAGATTTCGATCAGATTGACAGACTGGTTGAATTCGCAGAAGGAACTCTGGACGAGAATTATGTGCCGGATATAAGCCGCAAAAAAATGTTCGTAGAACCCGGCAATTGCATTGTATGCGGTGCATGCGCCCGCAGATGTCCCAACAATGCAATCACCATGGGTACCTACATGGCCGAAATCGACCATAGCATATGTCTTACATGTGGCTATTGCGCACCTGCTTGCCCGGTACGCGCTCTTATCATGCTTTGATTATTGTTTTGGACTTTAAGGAATCCTTCTATCAGGATTCCTCAGTCAAATCTACCTGACATGAATGATCATCTTCTTCCCTGTCCGGATCGAAGCCCTCAAGAGCTTTGTAGGTTTTGCCCGTCTTCTGAGCATAGTCATAAATTGCAGATTTAATAGCATGCTCTGCCAGTACCGAACAGTGAATCTTAATGGCCGGAAGTCCTCCAAGCTCATCAATAATCTGCTGATTAGTAATCGTAAGAGCCTCTTCCACAGACTTTCCGATAATCATATCCGTTGCCATACTTGACGATGCTACCGCAGTGCCACATCCGTAAGTCTTGAACTTGGCATCTGTGATCTTTTCATTTTCATCAATTTTGAGAGTTATTAACATCATGTCTCCGCATACAGGGCTGCCATAAGTGCCGGCTCCGTCTGCGTCAGGTATTTCTCCAACGTTGTGTGGATTGAAGAAGTGATCCATTACCTTATCATTATATAGTGCCATTTTATTCCCATCCTTTCATTCCCGCTACCGGCGATAACTCTCTGAGTTTGGATGTTATCGTCTTCATTGCGTCAACTACATAGTCAATATCTTCCTTTGTTGTAAAATCTCCTACTGTGAATCTGACAGTGCCATTGCTCTTGACAATGCTCACACCTGCAGCAGTAAGAACGTGTGACGGCTCCAAAGACTTAGATGAACAAGCCGAGCCTGTGGATACGCTTATACCGTACTTCATGTCCAGCATGAGCAAAATCGATTCAGCCTCTATATAGTCAAAAGAAACATTCAGATTACCGGGATGTCTCTTCCCAGACTCAAGGTCTTCCGGACCGTTAAGGCTGATATCCGGTATATTGAGTTTCAGCTGCTCCCAGAAATAATTTCTCAATTCCCTGCAGTGCTCAATATGTCTGTCGAGATTTGCCGCCGCAAGTTCTGCCGCTTTACCGAATCCGACTATTCCGGCTACATTCTCAGTTCCCGCACGATGCTTTTTTTCCTGAGCACCCCCGTGCATGAACACATTGATTCGCCTTCCCTGCCTGATATAGAGCGCCCCCACACCTTTGGGACCATAAATCTTGTGTCCCGACATGCTGAGGAAGTCAACTCCCAGTTTTTCAACATCAATAGGCATGTTACCCAGACCCTGAACTGCATCTGTATGAAAAAGAATCCCGTGCTTTGATGCTATCTGTGCCAGTTCTCTGATTGGTTGGACAGTACCGATTTCGTTGTTTACCATCATTATGCTCACAAGTACCGTCTTATTCGTGATTGCCCTCTCCAAATCTGCAGGATTAACGAAGCCCTCATTATCCACATCTAGATACGTTACCTCAAATCCATGTTCCTCAAGGTATTCACAAGTGTGCAAAATCGCATGATGCTCTATCTTACTTGTGATTATATGGTTTCCCTTTTTCCTTAACTTATCCGCAACGCCCTCCAATACCCAGTTGTCTGCTTCAGTCCCACAGGATGTGAAGAATATTTCAGAGGGCTTCGCATTAATAAGTGTCGCCACCTGTTCTCTCGCCTTATCCAATCCATTACCTGCCGCAAGTCCTGCTGTATATAAACTGGAAGGGTTGCCGTAAACTTCTGTAAAATACGGAAGCATAGCTTCAACCACCTCATTCTTTACCGGTGTCGTCGCTGAATAATCCAAATAAACCTGTCTCATGGTTACCACCTTTCATTTCCTATCATTCTTATATGTTTAATATATACCATTGTGGTAGTATTTGCAACATAAAAAAACGGAGGTTGTTACCATAGGCCATGACATCCTCCGTTTTCTTGCTAAATCTTGTGAGATTTACTGCTGAATCATATCAGCGTTACTGTTAATTCTGCTCGCATTCAATTACTTCAACCTCTTCAACCTGAATCTCTTCCAGCTCTTCTTCAGTTAAATCCTCAACGAATTTCACTCTTTCCATCTGCTGACGGAAGTTAGCTCTGAATCCATCCAGATACTCCTGTCTCAGCTTAGCACGCTCTTCCTTCTCCAGATCTGTAAGGCCTACAGTCTTATTCTTGTGAGCAAGTTCATTTATTCTATCTATAGTTTCTTTCTTAATCATATCCCTACCCTTTCATTGTTATTTATACACCAACTATATATTAACCAAACAAATTCTCTGTGTCAATATTCGTAATGACTTAATTGGCAAAATGTGTTATTATATTACAAGTATTCGTTTAAAACTATCATAAGAAGGAGATATTCAAATAATGAGCAAATTAGTTATAACAGGTTTGGGAGCTGTTACACCTATTGGTATAGGTACAGACAATTTCTGGCAGGGTATAATGAACAGAGAGTGCGGCATCGACAAGGTTCCTTCTCTTATCGAGAGCAATGCTGCCATTCAGATTGCAGGTACCGTCAAAGATTTTAAACCTACAGACTATATGTCAGGCAAGCTGGCCAAGGAGATGAGCACATTCATTCAGTATGCATATGTTGCTGCCGGTGAAGCCCTTGAAGACAGCAAATTCGATATAGGGGCAGAGGGCGACAGAATTGGTATCGTAATGGCTACTGCCCTTGCAGGTACAGCAGATACAGCCGAAACTCAGGAAGAATATTCATCAACCTCACGCAAGAAAGTCAGTCCGCGTTTTCTTCCCAAAATTCTCGGCAACCTGGGTGCCGCACAGATTTCAATTGCTCACGGCATTCATGGCCCAAGCTTCACAGTGACAACCGCTTGTTCATCAGGTGGGGATGCCATAAGCATTGCAGCAATGCTTATCAAATCCGGCGAAGCTGATGCCATTCTTGTTGCTTCAGGCGAAAGCGCACATTGCCCTATAATAATGTCGACCCTTTCACAGGCCAAGGCACTCAGCAAAAATCCCGATCCGACCACTGCATGCAGACCTTATGATATAGACCGTGATGGATTCGTAATGGCTGAAGGCGGTGGCGCAATTCTCATTGAAACAGAAGAGCACGCCCTTAAGAGAAATGCTCACATATATGCAGAGCTGGCTGGCTATGCCAATAACAATGACGGTTACCACGTGACTGCTCCAAGACCTGACGGCAGCGGTTCAGTTAAATGCATGGAATCAGCCCTTCGCAAAGCTGGTCTGACTCCTGAAGATATTGATTACATCAATACTCACGGTACATCAACACCTGTGGGAGATATCGCTGAATGTGCCGCTATCAAGGCTCTTTACGGCATTACCGCTGATGATGCAGAATCAGATGATTCTTCCATTGCTGAACGCATGTCCAAGATTCCGCCGGTAAGTTCTACTAAGGGCAATACCGGTCATATGATGGGAGCCGGTGGCGTAACTGAAGTAATCGCATGTATCAAAGCAATCGAAAATGGCGTGTTACCGCCTACTCTCAACTGCGTTACACCTGATCCAAAGTGTGACCTTGACTTCGTAGCCGACGGCCCTCGCAAAGCTGAGGTGAAAGTGGCAATGTCAAACGCTCTCGGTTTTGGCGGACAAAATAGCAGCATTATTGTTAAGAAATATTAATAAAATGACGAGGGATGTTGGTTAGACAACATCCCTTTTTAATTATTACAGCAAGTTGCCCATTATTGTCGTTAGTTTCCTTGTTGTTACTGCAATTATAGGCTATACTCATAAATATTCAGTTAGAGCTATCAGGCATACCGGTAAAATCATGAAAAGATATTTAGCATTACAAAAAATTGTGGAAGTTGGGAGCTTCGCCAAGGCAGCAGAACTTATGGGATACACCCAGTCCGCCCTCAGTCAAATCATCGCATCTTTGGAGGATGAAATCGGCATCAAACTGCTCATACGCTCGCGAACCGGCTCCGCCCTCACAGATGAAGGACGTGAACTCTTTCCATATATCGAAAAAACAATAAATCAATACAATGCTTCCCTTGAAAAAATCAAAGACATCAAGGGACTTAAGACGGGTATCATACGAATGGCCACAGTGACGAGCATTTCCATGACCTGGCTTCCTCAGGTTATCAAAGATTTTCATGGGCAACACCCCGAGGTGGAGTTTATCATGCGCCAGGGAGACTATACCATGATTGAGGAGTGGGTCAAAAGCGGTGCCGTTGATTTTGGATTCGTAAGTCCGGAGCATGTCAAGGGTATCGAAATATACCCATTAAAAAAGGGCTTCTTCAGTGCTGTACTGCCAAAGAATCACCCTCTTACACAATATGATATTGTACCTCTCGAAGAGCTTGCCAAGGAGCAGTTCATAATGCTCGAAATGGGTCATCATTCCGAATGTGAGGCAGCCTTTAGGGATCATGCTCTCTATCCTAACGTGCGATACAACCTGCACGATGATTACTCGATCCTTGCCATGGTCGAGCAGAATCTAGGAGTAAGCCTTCTTGCCGATCTTATCATCGATAAAATGCAGCCCAGCTTTGACATTGTCAAGCGCCCGGTTACTCCCCAGGTTTCAAGAACGGTTGCTATCGGTTATAAATCCCAGGCGGAACTTTCTATGGCTTCCCTTAAGTTTATTGAATGCCTCAAGGAGCACCTCAATCAGCTTCCATAAATGTGAATCATTAATTTGGGGGAAGATAATTTTGTTATCTTCCCCCGCTTTATCACTGATTTTATTATTGGCACCGCTCCAGCTTCTGCCATTTTTCTGGCGCTACCACTTCAAACCCTTGCCGTCCTCCGGTTCATATCCGAAAACAGGCATAAGCTCCAGCTTGAATTTGTTTCTTGCGTGCAAAGCGTCAATTTTGGCCTTAGTCTCAGGATCTTCGCATATACCTTCTCGTATATATTTATCAAGAACCGCATATGTGAATCCCAGATTATCTTCATCCGTAAGTCCCTGAAGTCCGTCGATAGGCACCTTGTCAACAAACATAGATGGAAGTCCGGCTTCTCTTCCCACAGCTTTTACTTCCTGAACTGTAAGCTTGCTTAATGGGCTGAAATCTCCTGCGCCGTCGCCAAACTTTGTGGCATATCCCACCCAGTCTTCACTGAGGTTGCATGTATTGGCAACTCTGCCGTTAACCGACTGTGATACCGCGTAGAGGGCTGCCATTCTAATTCTTGGCGGCAGGTTCACCTTGGCCTGACCCTCAAAATTATCAAAATAAGATTTGAGTTGTCCTACTATACCCTCGTATGCATCTTTGATGTTAACCGTTATACTTTCAATTCCCAGATGCTCGGCAAGAGCGATAGATACGTCTATGTCAAACTGTTCTCCGTTAGGCATCATTACGCCCAGAACTCTTTCCTTACCTAGGGCTTCCGCACAGAGAGCCGCAACAACAGAACTGTCCTTACCGCCGCTCAAGCCTACTACAGCCTTACATCCCTGACCGTTCACTTCAAACCAGTCTTTTATCCATTCAACGATTTCATTTTTAACTTTTTTTGCATCAAATGACATCTTAACACCTCGTTTCTAACAATATTCAGCCCTGAGTGCCGCCTTGATTGTCGCTTCCGTATTAATCATATAAGCTTTGATGGGCTGTTCCATAATGAACTTTGGATTCCAGTATTTATTGTAATATGACTTCTTCATTTCTTCAATATTCTTGCCACTTTTCTCAAGATCTCTGACGAAGCTTATCACCTGACGACAACTGTCATCAAACATCTGCCAGTACTTCTCGTTCATGTATTGAGGCAGCAGTCCGAAATGAGGCAGGCATATATATCTGGCATGGTAGTCACGGCATTTAGCCATGGAAATCTGTGAATCGTCAAAGCTTTTGAGAATAGGTGTGTTCACATAATCCAAACTTTCGATAAGACCAGTGCTTTCACTGCAGATAAGAAGTCCCATAGGCTCTATGGCATAAGTCAGCGAACAGTCTGTATGTCCCTTAGTTTCAATAACCTTTATTGTCTCGTCGCCCAGTGAAATCTCATCGCCTTCACCTACGATCATGTCAACTTTGATTCCGTCTGTAATAATTTTGATTGTGCTGCCCGGCGTATAAAGGTCCCGTGCAACAGTTCCCAGATTACCGATTGCTTCTATAGCTCCCGGTCTCGAAAGAATACGTGCGCATTTTTCACTTCCCACAACTACTGCCTCCGGGAATTCTTTTTTGATGTAAGGCAATGCTCCCATGTGGTCATAGTGAGAATGGCTCAGAAGAATATAGTCCAGCTTGTCTCTGCCAAGTTCATCCAGCTCGTCTCTGATATTTGCAGCGGTATACGGCCCGCAGTATGCCATACCGCAATCGTAGAGTGCAGTCTTCTCAGAACCTGTGATAAGGTAGGTCTCCCCGCCTCTCATCGATGTCATTCTGTGCATGCCCTCCGGAAATCCGAACCTGTCATGTTCGTTTCCGAAGAACTCAAAAATATCTTCGTCGTTTCTTTCGCAAATCATTGTTGCTTCTCCTTAATTATGCGTTTTAATTATGTTTCTTAATCATATGTATTAATTATTCCTGCTGTACTTTAGTTACTCAGCCCTATCTCCCCTGCTTTCGACGATTTCAAACCCGGTCAGTGACATCTGCTCCGCAAGGTGTGCCTTGCTCTCGGCCGCCTCATCTCCAGTGCATATTTTATCGTCATAGAGCTCATATTTGTTCCTTACATGGGCAGGCGAAAGGTTGGGCATTACTACGTTGGCCCCTGCCATCATCCCCAACTGTCTGCCCTGAGGATGGATGGTACCCAGCGCCGTAGTCGACGGCAGAAGCGCCTTAGGAAAAAGGTGCCTCAGAATTCCGATTAACCTTAATGTGAGTTCGATGCTCCCGTCTTCACAATCTTTAAAAGGAGTGTCCTTGTGTCTCAGATAAGGACCGATGCCAATCATGTCCGGCTTTAGTTCCTGCAGAAATCTCAGATCTTTGATAATCGTCTCCACGGTCTGTCCAGGCGAACCTACCATAAATCCTGAACCCGTCGCGAATCCTATATCCTTAAGATTAAACAGGCATTCTTTCCTCTTTTGCAGGTCCATGCCTGGTGGATGAAGAATTCTATAATGTGTTTCATCTGCCGTCTCATGACGAAGCAGGTACCTGTCCGCACCTGCCTCATAGAGTCTCTCGTAGCTCTGTCTCGATCTTTCACCAAGCGAGAGTGTCACAGCGCAGTCCGGATATTTCCCTTTGATATTCCTGATGATCCGGCACATGCGTTCATCATTAAACCATCCGTCTTCGCCACCCTGGAGCACGAAAGTCCGAAATCCCAGACCATAACCGATCCTGCAGCATTCCATTATCTCTTCTTCTGTCAGACGATATCTGGATGCATTCTGATTACTCTTCCTGATTCCGCAGTAATAGCAGTCATTACCACAGTAATTGCTGATCTCGATAAGACCTCTGATATAGACCTTCCGCCCATAATATTTCTCACGAATTTCCATGGCCGATTGGAATAGTTCTCTGTCGTATTCATCCGTCTGGAGCAACCTTTGAAGCTTCTCCTCCGGCAGATTCCCATCCTCTCTCAGCTGTTCTATCAGTCTGCTCATTATATTATCGTTCCTCCGCCGACAACCACATCACCGTCATAGAGAACAACGGCCTGTCCCTTAGTTATTGCTCTCATAGGTTTATCAAAACATACATGAACCGAGTCCTCTCCTGTAGGTGTCACCACTGCCGGCTGTTCCTGCTGATTATATCTTACGCGGGCATTAAGATGAACTTGTTCTTCGGGAGCTTTCCCCGATATCCAGTTAAAATCCACCGCATCAAATTCTCTTGTAAAGAGGTGTTCGTGGACACACAGTACGACGCGATTGTTTTTCACGTCCTTTTCCTTAACGTACATTGGCTGCGGAAGAGCAAGTCCCAGTCCTTTCCTCTGTCCGATGGTGTACCTTATTATCCCCTTGTGTTCGCCCAGCACATTGCCTTCTTCATCTACGAAATCACCACATGGGTATTCCCGTCCCGTTTCCTCTGCAATAAACCTGCTGTAATCACCGTCGGGAACGAAGCAGATATCCTGGCTGTCCGGCTTGCGTGCATTGATAAATCCCATCTTGTCCGCAATCTTTCTCGTTTCATCCTTGGTCATGCCGCCAAGTGGGAAAAAGGTGTGGGCCAGCTGCTTTTGTGTTAGATTATACAGGACGTAGCTCTGATCCTTGGAAGGGTCCAGTGCCTTATGGAGCATATAAAGTCCCGTATCCGGGTCACGGTCAATTTTGCTGTAATGACCGGTCACAATGCAGTCCATGCCCAGCTCTTCAGCCCTGTCATAGAGTGCCTTGAATTTGAGATATCTGTTACAGTCAATACATGGATTAGGTGTCTGCCCAGTCTCGTATGCCCTGATAAAGTTGTTTATTACCATCTCACGAAACTCTTCGGTATAATCCCAGACGTGAAATGAGAATTCCAGGTGCTCAGCCACACTGTTAGCATAAAGTGTGTCCTTGAAGGAGCAACAGCTCTTCTCGCCTGTCACTTCCTGACCTTTGCCGTCAAAAAGGTGCATGTTCACACCCATGATTTCATATCCTGCCTGTTGAGTGAGATATGCGGCAACACTGCTGTCCACACCCCCGCTCATTGCTATTAATGCTTTTTTCTTTTTCATTTTCTAGTTTCCTATCATATCAATATATGCTTTCTCAAGCCTTGCCAAAGCCTCCTTCAGAACTGCCCGCGGACATGCCACGTTGATCCTTTCGAAGCCTTCGCCGCCTTTGCCGAATATGGTACCACTATCAAGCCACAGCTTGGCATTGTTTACAATAAAAGTTTTCTGGTCAACCTTGCCCTCGTGACCCAGATTCAGTGCCCTTAGGTCCATCCACACGAGATAAGTGCCCTCTGTTTCCGTCACCTTAATAAGCGGCATCTTAGTTTTTATATAATCCTTCAGGAATTTGATGTTATCCTGAAGGTAAATCTTAAGCTGGTCAAGCCATGGACCGCCCCATTGATATGCCGCCTCACATGCACAAAGTCCCATCATATTGACGCCCATAAGCCCGGTTTTGTTCATTTCGTTTTTGAAAGCGTGACGCATTTCTCTATTTGGTATGAAAATGTTCGATACCTGAAGTCCCGCCAGATTGAAGGTCTTGCTCGGTGCCGTACAGACTACACAGTTTTCTCTGATATCTTCAGATACCGTCGCCAAAGGCACATGTCTATGGTCTCCATAGACAAAATCGCTGTGGATTTCATCGCTGACCATTTTTACATTGTATCTGATGCACAGTTTACCGATTTTCTCAAGCTCGTCCTTGGTCCATACACGTCCCACCGGATTGTGGGGACTGCATATGATCATAAGCTTTACCTTGTCATCTGCCAGCCTCCTCTCCAAGTCGTCAAAGTCGATGACGTATCTGTTGTCCTCATAGCGCAGGCCGCTGTTTACCACCACCCGGTCGTTATCCTTTATCACATTAGTGAACGGGTAGTAGACCGGCTGCTGGATAAGTACACCGTCTCCCGGCTGTGTGAATGCTTTCACGGCTGTGGCCAGAGCGAATACGATTCCCGGAGTCGTCACAAGCCACTGCCTTCTTACCTGCCAGTTAAACCTATCGCTCATCCACCCCTTCACTGCTTCGAAATATTCATCGGTTATCATTGTATACCCATAAATCCCGAAGTCACAAAGGCTCTTCATCTTTTCTCTGATTTCTTCAGGCGCGGGAAAATCCATATCCGCCACCCACATAGGTAGCACATCGCCGGGCATATCATTAGCCTCTTGGCTGTCATATTTCACGGAGCCTGTACTGTATCTGCTTACAACAGTATCAAAATCGTATTTCATATCTATCCTTATTCGTCATATTCTAATCACAACTGATACATTATATCATATATTGCTCGCCTTGATTATAAAAAACAACGCCATCCTCTGAGGGACCGCGCTGTTTCTGGAATTTATTTAGAAAGAGTAAATTTGAGTTTTTTCCAATTAATATGTCTGCCTACTATCTTATCGCTTCGAAGGCCTGGTCAAGATCTGCGATAATGTCTTTGATATTCTCCGTTCCGATGCTGAGCCTTATGGTGTTTTCCTTTATGTTCTGGTCGCGCAATTCCTCTTCAGTCAGCTGACTGTGGGTAGTTGTTGCCGGATGGATGACAAGAGATTTGACATCCGCAACGTTGGCCAACAGTGAGAAAATCTCAAGGGCATCAATAAATTTATGTGCTTCTTCTCTGCCACCCTTGATTTCAAAGGTGAATATGCTTGCCCCACCTTCAGGAAAATATTTCTCATAAAGCTTATGATCCGGGTGATCCTCAAGAGACGGATGGTTAACCTTGACAACCAGTGGATGATTGTTGAGATATTCCACAACCTTAGCAGTATTCTGATTGTGCCTTTCAATTCTCAGAGAAAGTGTCTCTGTTCCCTGCAGCAGGAGGAAAGCTGCGAAAGGTGACAGTGTGGCTCCTGTATCTCTGAGAAGAATTGCTCTGATATATGTCACGAAGGCTGCCGGACCTGCCGCATCGGTGAATCTGACACCATGATAGCTTGGGTTAGGTTCCGAAATCCACGGATACCTGCCGCTTGCAGCCCAGTCATAGTTGCCGCTATCAACGATAACTCCGCCAAGTGTCGTGCCGTGTCCACCTATGAATTTAGTAGCTGAATGAACTACTATGTCGGCACCGTGTTCTATTGGTCTTATCAGATACGGCGTTCCGAAGGTGTTGTCAATTACTACCGGAAGATTATGCTTGTGAGCAATTGCCGAAATCTCATCGATATCAACAATGTCACTGTTAGGGTTACCTAATGTTTCAAGATATACTGCCTTGGTCTCAGGTCTTATGGCAGCTTCCACCTCTTCAGAATTGTGAGCATCCACGAAGGTAGCATCAATGCCATATAGCTTCAAAGTGTGTGCCAGCAGATTGTAGGTTCCTCCATAGATTGTCTTCTGTACGACAATATGTTCTCCCTGTCTTGCCAGTGCCTGAATTGTATATGTGATCGCTGCTGCTCCCGATGCAACCGCCAGTCCTGCTACACCGCCTTCCAGTGCTGCAATTCTGTCCTCGAATACACCCTGAGTCGAGTTAGTCAGTCGTCCATATATATTTCCTGCATCGGCCAGTCCGAACCTGTCGGCAGCATGCTGTGAATCTCTGAATACGTAGGACGTAGTCGCATAGATTGGAACCGCTCTCGCATCGGAAGCCGGATCCGGTGTTTCCTGTCCTATATGAAGCTGTTTTGTTTCGAATGACCATTTGCTTGTATCTTTAACTGTTGCCATGATTAATACCTCTCTGTTATCTTGTGAATTATTTTAAATACGTTGCCGGTGTCACCTGCTGTGACCCATTCAGAAGATTAACAGATACACATTCGATCATCCCTGTTGATTCGTACAATGTAGTCGATATACATAATCATTTCGCCTTTCCTTGTTTTCCTATTGCTTTAGTATGGTTTGATGTTAGCACTATGCGTATTACTTGTCAATATGGAATTAGGATAAATTTTTATATTTTTGTAAATTATAATACGGCCCCAGACAATGGATAATGTCCGCACCCTCAATTCAATCAGCGAAACTTACTCCTCTAAATACGTTACTACCTTGCCATTTGCTTTAGCATATTCTATTTCTGAGCGAGTACTGCTGCCTATATATCCGCCAACGTTTATTACGAATATTTCGTCAGACATGTCAATTTTGCGTTTGTGCATATCATCCAGCATCTCCTTGGTTTTAGTTAGAGTTCCCTCATCCATGCTCTCCCAAACCTCATTATCACCAGAATGGCCAAACAAGCCTACGCTAATTACAATGTTTCCTTCTAATGTCAGCCTCTTTTGAGTCTGAATGAATGCATCCTTAAATTTCGTGCTCCCGCAAAGTGTAATTACCTTATATTTTCCTACCATTACTCTACTCCTTCATTTTCCAATACTTATGACACATAATCAATTCTTTATATTTTAGTCTTGACGATTCTGTTATCCACTCAGCATTCGCCACGTCACCATAAGTATACTCCACCACACGGTACCAAAAAACGGACACAAAAGACGACACACCGTCGCTGATGTGCCGTCACCTTGGTTTTCCCGTATTTATATCCATCGCAATCACAACCAATCACACGGATATCAGATTACCTGCTATATCACGTAATAATTTCCTATTATGTCCTTCTGTTTGTCCAGCAGGTCCTGCAGGGTAATGCTGTCCACATAATCGTTGATTACTTTGTATAGTCCTTCCCACATCTCAAGGGTCGGACATACGCTCTTCCTGCTGCATAGGTTGTCCTCATCTTCAAGACATGAAATCGGTGCTAAACTTCCCTCTGTGGTCCTGATAATGTCACCGATTGTATATTCCGATGGTGCCTTGGAAAGCTTGTATCCGCCTCCGTTGCCTCTCGTACTTTTCAGATAGCCTGCCCGCTTCAGAAGAATTATAATCTGTTCAAGATATTTCAAAGTTATGCCCTGCCTCTCGGCTACTTCTTTGAGCGGGATATATTCGCCTGTGTTGTTTAGCGCCAGGTCGAGCATTACTCTTATCGCATAGCGCCCCTTAGTTGATACTTTCATTACATAAACCTCCAACCCCATTATACTACTTATTTGGTAGGATTCAACCTTTCTTAAGCCAAATTACTGAATTCTTTCATCAGAATCCGGTACCATGGAGTTCTCTCTGTTCTCATATTCCTCTGCGGCTATCATCTCTGCGAATGACATAGTATATCCGTCAAGCTCATATCCGAGAGCATTTTCAAAATCATACCTATATCTGTCGCCGCCCAGCTTCTCTATTCTTGCCGTTGTAATGGCATCTCTCAGATTCTGATGCAGTCTGCTGCCGTTACCGCTTTCGGGAGTCAGCTCGACTTCAGATTCTATAGAATACCAGTTCATGAAGCTGTATACTTCGTCAGCGAATTTCCTCAGATCGTCCTCATCCTCTGCGTTGATAATCATGCCCATAAGGCTCATCTTGATCTGATGAAGCAGTGAATAAATCTCGCCGGCATCCTCAGGAAGTCCGTCCAGAATGTCCTCAAAGTAGTCCTCGGTTATCTGGGACACCACTTCCTTGTCCGCTCCTGCAAACAGCATATATACAGCCTCCGGCTCAATATATTCCTCACATTCCACCAAGTCCGCCATTGCCTCAAAATACTGAAAATCCGCAGCATTTTCAAGGTCAAGATATTCCAGAAGTTCGTCAAAATTCATAAACTCTATTCTCCCTTTTCCAAATCAAAATTCTTGAATCTAACCTTGGCATCCTCAGCCTCGTTGCTGAAGATATGGTCTATCATGTTAATAAAATTCTCACTTAAGTCACTGGCATAAAACACGTTCTGCGCCTTTGAGCCCGATGCCAGCTCATCCCTTTCTGTAAGAATCTTCTCTATGGTTCCCACAATCACATCCGACGGGTTGATAATGTTCATATCCGGATACAGCCTGCTTATATTTTTCTTAATCAGCGGATAGTGGGTGCATCCCAGAACCACCGTGTCAATATTGTTGGAATTAACGAAATCATCCATATAATATTTGATCGTCAGATCCATTATGTCATTATCGATAATACCCTCCTCAATAAGAGGCACATATGCAGGACACGGGGTCTGATAAATGTTCACATCACTGTTAAGCGCATGTATCCTTCTCTTGTACTCACCGCTGGCTATGGTTACCTTAGTTCCTATGATTCCCACATTGTTACTGCCGTCACAGGTATCTGCAATGCATTTGGCAGCCGGGTCTATGATGCCCACTATAGGGATCTGTGGGAATCTCTCCTGCAGCTCATCCACACACGTAGCACTTACCGTATTGCAGGCGATAACTATCATCTTCACATTTTTGCTTACCAGAAACTCTGCAATTTCGTTGCTAAAAGCCTTGATGGTACTGGTCGCCTTCGAGCCGTATGGTGTTCTTGCAGTGTCTCCGAAATATATTATCTTTTCCTCGGGCAGCCTCTTCATGAGAGGTTTGATGCAGGTCAGTCCGCCAAGTCCCGAGTCAAAAAATCCTATGGGTCTATTGTCCATAAAACTAATAATCCTCCAAGTTCTATGTTATAATAACATCTGCAATTATATCACAGAACAGTTCATATTAAAATAATGGAGGTTGCAATGATTCAAGATAATCTGAAACCGCGAAATCAGATTGATGATAAATATAAATGGAACATAGGTGCCATTATTCCCGACGAAAGTGTTATCGATGATGAGCTTCAGCAGCTTAAGGAAAGTGCCGCGGATTTTAATTCTAATTTCGCAGGTCGCCTTACTTCTGGGTCTGATGTGCTGGCGGATGCCTTCGAGCAAAAGGATGAAATCTGGAGGCACCTTGAGAGGCTGTTCGTATATTGCCATATGAAGCGTGATGAGGATAATTCCAACGAAAGATATCAGGGATTTTCGGACAAATGCAGTGCGGTAATTGCCGCCGTATCCGCCTCCATGTCATTTTTCACGCCGGAACTTCTCAGCGCTTCAAAGGATGTAATTCTCTCGTATATTGATGAGAATCCGCGTCTTGAAACCTATGACTTTGCTATCAGAGATACGCTTAGACAGAAGGCTCACGTACTTACTCCTGCCGAAGAGAACATTCTGGCACAGATGAGCGAAATAACCTCAGCGACCAATGACATTTTTACCATGCTAAACAATGCTGACATGAAGTTTGCTCCGGTAACTGACAAGGCCGGCAGGGAGCTTTCTCTCACCCACGGCAGTTACATCAAGATCATGGAAAGTCACGACCCGGATCTCAGGCTGCAGGCATATAACAACATGTACGATTCCTACAAGGGTCTGATAAATACCATTGCTACGGCATACAGCTACAACACCCGTACCGATGTAGTAAATGCCCGCCTGAGAAATTATTCTTCAGCCAGGGCTGCATCCCTTGCCGAGGACAATGTACCTGAGGCTGTATATGATAATCTTATCGATGTTGTAAACGATAACCTGCCTCTGCTCCACAGATACATGGCTCTCAAAAAAAGGCTTCTGGGTATGGACAAAATGGGCATGCAGGATGTATATGTGCCTGTAATTCAGATACCCGAGCGTACTGTAACCTTCGAAGAGGCCGTCGACATTATCAAAGAGGCCTTAAAACCCTTTGGTGATGAATATGTCAGCAGGATGACTGAGGGCATATCTCAGGGCTGGATAGACGTCTACGAGAATGAAGGTAAAACCAGCGGAGCGTACAGCTTCGGCTGTTATGACAGCTATCCTTATATTCTCCTTAACTATGCTGACACCCTTAAGGATGTTTTTACTCTCATTCACGAGATGGGACATTCCATGCATTCAAGTTATACCAGAGAAAATCAGCCATACATTTATGGCAGTCACTCCATATTCACTGCGGAGGTAGCCTCCACCGTGAACGAGTCTCTGCTTATGGCACACCTTTACAATACAACTGCAGATTCGCAGATGCGAAAATATCTTCTCAATCTCCATCTGGAGGAGTTCAGAACCACCCTGTTCAGACAGACCATGTTCGCAGAATTCGAGAAGCTTACCCACCAGGCCATCGAATCCGGTCAGGTGCTTACCGCCCAGTGGATGTGCCGCACATATGAGGAGCTCAATCGCAAATATTACGGTCCTGCTATTGAGGAGGATGATACAATAAAGTACGAATGGGCACGCATACCACACTTTTACAATGCTTTTTATGTATACAAATATGCTACAGGTTATTCTGCAGCCACGGCCCTGTCACAGAAGATACTAACCGAGGGCAGGCCGGCAGCGCAGCAGTATATCGAATTTCTTAAAACTGGTGAATCGGATTATCCTATTGAACTGCTCAAAAGAGCCGGTGTGGATATGAGTTCCCCTGAACCTGTCAGGAATGCCATGGACAAATTCGGCGAACTTCTTGAGGAACTGGAGAGACTGGTATGAGCAGACATCTTGTAAACATTTTTACAAACAACGACCCTGCATCCCTTGATGCAATGGATTTCATCATGCACGAACTTATCGAACACGGCTACACCGTAACAAGAGAATATTCACCGGACGCATGCCTTATCATATGTATCGGCGGCGACGGAGCATTCCTCGAAACAGTTCACAACTGTGACTTCCCTTCAACGCCAATCCTCGGCATCAACACCGGTCATCTGGGATTTTTCCAGGAGATTGAAGTGGATCAGATTTCTGACTTCCTGGAAGATTTCATTTGCGGTGACTACACCATACAGCGCCTTACGACGGTCAAGTGCCTGGTAGAGGATTCTGAGGGCAGCATTTACCATCACGAGGGTCTCAACGAGATTGCTATCAAGGGCAGACAGTCCTATGCAGTTCATCTGGACATAAGCATTGACGGCATACAGATTCAGAAATTCAGCGGTGACGGTGTCCTGTGCGCCACAGCTGCAGGTTCGACAGCTTACAATTACTCTCTGGGCGGCTCCATTGTGGACCCTAGAATCAACCTGCTGCAACTGACTCCAATCGCACCTATGAACACAATAGCTTACCGCTCCTTCACATCAAGTCTTATGCTTCCTTCGGACAAGACGGTAACTATTATTCCCGAGGAAAGAGATGAGCGCATATTTATCATTAACGACGGTATTGAAACCGGGTACAGGAACCTGCGTTCCATTCAGGTAACCGTATCTGATAAGACTATTAAACTTATAAGATTCAAAGATTATGACTTCTGGAGCAAGGTTAAATCCAAGTTCCTTTAGACAAAAGTTCATTCAGATTGAATGATTTCCTTCAGAAAGGTATTTAAGGTAATTTAATGGCAGATTTTGTTCACCATGTAACACCAGAAGATGAGGGCATGGAAGTTCGCGAAATAATGCGCGAATACTTCACCTTTTCTTCAAGACTCAGAAATAAAATCAAAAGAAACAAACTGACAACTCTTAATGGTAAGACCACAGAAGGCTGGCACAAGGTTCACGCAGGCGATGTGGTGGCAGTAGTTCTCCCTGAGGAACGAAGCGATTTTGAAGCTGAGGACATTCCTCTCTTCCCCGTTTATGAAGACGAGGATCTTCTCCTCATCAACAAGCAGCCCGGCCTTGTGGTCCACCCTACCAAGGGCAATCCCTCCGGTACCTGCGCCAATGCTCTCATGCACAGAATGAATGAGACCGGCGAACATTTTAAGGTTCGCTTTGTCAACAGACTTGACAGAGATACATCTGGTATTCTCATCGTTGCCAAGAACTCTTTCTCTCAGAACGAAATAACCAAGCAAATGAGAGATAATCAGGTCACAAAACGATACGTTGCTATTGTTGAAGGCATTATCCCTGAGAATGAGGGCACTGTCGATGCTCCCATTGGAAGACCTGACCCTGACGATGTCAGACGCGGTGTCATGGCAGATGGACATCCCTCAATAACCCACTACAAGGTTATCCAGCGCTTCCCGGATTCCGGATTCACCTTCATTGAGCTGGTTCTTGAGACTGGGCGCACCCATCAGATCAGGGTTCACATGTCACATATCGGACACCCTCTTCTCAGTGACCACCTCTATGGTACCGAACGTCCCGAAATCATTGGAAGACAGGCGCTCCATTCATCCAGCCTGACATTCATCCATCCGGTCAGGAGAATTCCTGTTCACGTAGAAGCTCCATTACCAGAAGATATGAAAAACGCACTAGCATCATTCCGCTAGTGCGTTTTGGTCCATTATTTCAGCAATTGATTTTTTTCGCAATTCATCCGTAAGTATCTTCTGAATTCTGGCAATCTCCTTGTGAACCTTGCATGGCATATCTGAAGTATTCTTGTTACAGGCATTTTTCATGCAATGAAGTATTGCCACATCTCCTTCAGTTATACTTACTATGTCGTAGAGAGTAAGCTCATCAAGAGACTTGTTCATCTGATAACCTCCACGGTTACCTCTCTCCGATCTGACTAGTCCGCTCATCTCAAGCTCCCTGAGGATTTTGTAGGCAAAAGCCTTGGGAATATCCTCTCTATCGCATATCTCTCTAACATTATGAACTTTATAATCCCTGAGAACTCTTATTATTCTCATGGCATAATCGCTTCGTCTCGTTATCAGCATTTAATACCTCCTACAGATATAGTATATAATACCATATCTCATTAACAATTTCGACTATTTTTATCCTATATGAATATCTTCTTTCCGAATTCTATCTCATGTCGGTATACACCTTGCTCTTAACGGGATCTTTGCCCGTCTTCGCCTTAATGAGCTCGCTTACGGTAACCATCTGATATCCATGTTCATGGAGCCAGGGAACTATCTTTTCTGTTGCCTTTGCCGTCGAATCATAGATAGAGTGCATCAGAACTATGCTGCCGTCAAGTTTCTTGTTCTTCACGACTTTTTTGTAAATCTTGTTCGCATCCTTGCTCTTCCAGTCCTGAGTATCGATATTCCACAAAATTACCGGTAGTGCCGCCTTCTTGTTTATCTTATCGTTTGTGGCACCGTAGCTCGGCCTGAAAACTGTCGGTCCACTACCACATGCAGCCTCGATAACCCGATTAGTCTTGTTCAGCTGTTTCCTGAGTTCCTTCTTGCTGCATCTGGTAAGAAGTGGATGATTCCATGTATGACTTCCTATTTCACAATTATTGTGCAGGCTTCTCTTAATCTGGTACTCCTTGCCCTTTACCATATATCCCGAATAGAAAAATGTGGCAACACCGTCATACTTTTCGAGCACATCGTGAATTCTCGTCTCGCTTTTTAATCCGGGACCATCGTCATATGTGAGAGCAACCATGGGTTTGTTCGGATCCACATACCTTTCCAGAACCTTGTCCCGCATCCAGTCAGATGACTTATCAGCATTTATCTCGGAGGCTGTAATGTTGTATTTTTTATCAACAAAAAAGTATGTCAGTTCTTCCTTGTCAACCACGTATGCCTTGTAGTCCGTGTATCCTTCTCCCAAAGTCGCCTTAAGCTCATCTTGATAGTTCTCCTTAAAAAGCTGATGCCAACCTATGGAGTCTTGCGTTTTTTTGTTGAAGATGTAGCCCTTAACTCCCCGTTTGATATTTGTGACTTCCTTATTCTTAAGCTGACCCGTCTGGTAAGTTATGAGAAGACTTACCGTATTCCTGCTACTCTCGCAGGTTACCGCATTAGTCAGGAGGACTTTGTATTGACCGTCTTCAACAAGCTCCTTCTTAAGCTCGTCGATATAATAGTCCTTCTGTGCGTTAACGTAGTCGTATTCGCAGTCATCATCATATGAAGCTACTCCTATGTGTTCGTCTGTGTAGCACTTGCTCAGCTTCGTGTCTCTGCTTCTGAAAACTTTGATGTCTGATACCTGAGACCTGGCGTACCTGCTCATGCCCTCCTGTTCTCTCACGTCACTGTTTCCGAAGTTGACATATACAACAATAGCCGCTACAAAAACCAGCAGTATCCCTATGACTGCACATATTGCCCGCCTTATTTTCTGTTCTCTTTTGCGCTGATTGTATGTTTTTCTTTTGGTCATTTATGTATACCTCTATGTTTATTTACATCCTCTGCCGTAGGTGTTAAAATCAGTTGATTATCACTATAGCAAAAGGAGAACTATATATCAAAAGTTTCATCAAAGAATTCAAGGAATTTGCCATGAGAGGCAATGTTATTGACATGGCTGTCGGCATCATTATAGGCGGTGCATTCACGGCAATTGTAACCTCTCTGGTAAATGACATTTTTTCACCGTTTATCGGTCTTTTTTTCAGAGCTGATTTCAGTACTCTATCAGGAACCATCCTTGGCGTTCCTATCGGATACGGCAAATTCATCACTGCTGTAATCAACTTCCTGCTGGTTGCACTCGTTCTGTTCTGCATTATCAAAGCGACCAACAAGGCTGCAGCAATCGCTCAGAAGCATATCGAAACCGAAGAGGAAACGCCTACCACTAAGGCATGTCCTTACTGCAAATCGGAGATTGCCATCGAAGCAACCAGATGTCCCCACTGCACATCCCAGCTTGAGCAGTAGCCCGCATCACTACGCGAAATACAGACAGTTGCGAATTAATTTAAAATCATATGAGCATAACAAAAGCCGTCCAATGGACGGCTTTTTATTCTAATATCCCATCAGTTTCTCGAAGAAAGTAAGCTTTGCCTTGCCATCGCTGGCTGCCACGTCCCACATTCTGTTGTAGAACTTCATATTTGATTCTCTGCTCTTCTTCTTCTGACTCTTGCTCTGCATGTTTACCTGCTGAAGGAATCTCTTTTTGGTCATCCCCATCTTCTGATAGTAGAGGATAATTTCCTTCTGCTTCCCATTCATATATCTCATGACACCCAGGAGATACACCAGAGATAAAAGTACCGGAATAAAACCTACCCACGGATTAACAAATTTGAATAAAATGATGATGAGAGCCAGTGTTACAACGCCCACGGCAATGTTCATCGCAATCAGCTTCTTCCTGTTAATCATCTTAGGCATTTCTAAATCAGGCATGTTCTTCATCACATTTCTCTGATAACCCTTAGTCTGTCTGTTATACATCTGTGCACTTCTTGGAATATGTTGTTTCTTAGCCATGTTAATTAACACCTTTCATTAAATCTGCAGTATATTATAGCATAGCGTACCGATATCTTTCAAGCAAACATTGCTCATATTCTGCTATCATTTCATTTTAGTCAAACATCCGATTATCCCGGTATCTGAATTCCTTCCGGAGTCTGATTATCCCAGTCTCTGAATTCGTTTCAAAGTCTCCGCTTCCGGCAATTCCATGCCCAGAATATCGATAATTGCATCCTTGTATTCCGCCTTTTCGAGAGCTGCTTTCCAAATGCTGTCACTTCCCTCAACCGAAATCTCTCCTGAACGAACCTTGTATGCCAGAAATTCTGCGATTTCCTTTATTATTACTCTCTTTTCCTTCATATCCATGTCAGTACCTCTCGAATATTACTCAACTCATGTTGCTCGGCTATTTCACCGGATTCACATGTATCATTATATGCTTGACCTCAGGGAATTCCTTTTCTATCTGGTCGTGAAGTTTCTCTGCAATTGAATGAGCCTCATATAGGGACATTCTGCCGTCAAGAGCAATCTCCGCATCCACATATGTACGATTCCCGAATTTCCTGGTCTTGAGCATGTCAAGCTTCGCATTCTTTAATATAAAATCTCTGATATCCTCTTCATTATCCGCTCTCGAGTCGGTCATACGCGATGTCGCATCCTTATATACACCGTAACCTGCAATCAGGATGAATATGCATATTACAACTGATGCTACAGAGTCCAGGAAAGGATATCCGTGCTGTGCTCCCAAGATACCTATAAGTGCTCCCACCGAAGAAAAAGCGTCAGTTCTGTGATGCCACGCGTCAGCCATCAGAGCCGGTGAGCCAAGTTTCTTGCCTACAACTCTGGTGTACCAGTACATGCATTCCTTAACTACAATTGATACAATCGCCATTATGAGCGCAATATTTTCAGGGGAAGAATAGTTTCCCATGACAAGGCTTCTCACACCGCTGTATCCGATACAGAGGCCTGTTCCCACAAGTGCTCCTGCAAGGAGCAGGGCCGCCATGCATTCCATTCTTTCATGACCGTACTGATGATCTATATCCGCTTCCTTTTCGGATGTCTTGAGTCCCACAATAACGATTATGGAACTAAATACGTCTGATGCCGAATGTACCGCGTCTGAAATCATTGCCGATGAGTGTCCCAGAACTCCCGCCAGGAATTTTCCTGCTGAAAGCAGTAGGTTAATCACTATACTGAAAATTGTTATCTTGATTCCCTTGTTCATAATTTCTCCTAATTTCTCACCACTTGATTATATCACCTATTCTCAATCGAATAAACCAAAACTAAATTCCTAAGTGATGTTTTCATTTATGAAAAAACCCGAAGCATTTGCTCCGGGTTTTCTTGGTGCGGATAAAGGGATTCGAACCCCCATGAAGTAACCTTCACACGGACCTGAACCGTGCGCGTCTGCCAATTCCGCCATATCCGCACAATTGAATTGCGACTTTTTTATTATACAACTTTCGCAAATAATTGCAATAGTTTTTTGCATTTTTAGCAAAACATTTGGCAAAATATATATTATTAACATTGTGGGCAACACATAAGCCGGGTTCTGTATTTGACAATCATCTATCTCGACCTGATGTTGCCACCAGGCTCTAGCGACCTACCTACCGGGCAGCGACGAGCCGCCGCCTTCAGCGCCCTATCTTGGTCTTGCTCCGGATGGGGTTTACACGAGACCCATGTTACCATGCATCCCTGTGAGCTCTTACCTCACAATTTCAACCTTACCACGGCATTACCCGTTTCGGCGGAATGTTTCTGTTGCACTTTCCCTATAGTTACCTACGCCGGACGTTATCCGGCATCCTCGCTCTATGGAGCCCGGACTTTCCTCACACAGCCCGAAGCTGCGCGCGATTGTCTGTTTTACCCACAACGTTATTATTTATAACACAACTTGATTGGTTTGTAAATGATTAAAAGGGTCCAGATCGATTTCACTCGCCACAATGTCCACCCTTTTGTCTACCATTTTTTCCAACTGAATTTTTATCACTGCAGGGAAAATTTTCTCAGTTCCATAATGTCCCCCATCAATTATACAAAGTCCCATGTCTTTGGCATCCTGGGCCTGATGATATTTGAGATCACCGGTAATAAATGCATCGCAGCCCTGAGCACGTACTGCACCTGCGAATTCAGCTCCAGCTCCCGTGCATATTCCTATTTTGATGATTTCTGTATCCAAATCTCCCACAACGCGTATCATTGACGGTTCCAGTCCCAGTCCTTCACATACAAAATCAATAACCTGAGAGAATCTGAGTTTTCTCTTTAGTTTGCCCATTCTGCCGATATGCATCTCCGATGGATTCTTCACCATTTCGTCTGCTGTAAGCACAGGCTCTCCGTCCAGAGTTGTGATGTCTTTAAGCTCCATAATTCCTGCCAACGCATCGTTATTGCCGCCGGGTGCCTTGTCAAAAGGTGTATGGCACGAATATACCGATATTCCGTGTCTTATGAGTCTTATAATCGCCGCTCCCTGGGGAGTGTCTGCACTGAGATTTGAAATGCCGCCGAAGATAAGGGGATGATGGCTTATTATCATCTCTACTCCCTTGCCAATTGCCTCCTCAACTACCTCTGTATTTATTTCGAGACATGTGAGGATTCTGCTCACCTGTCTTTCTTTAAACCCGATAATAAGACCGCTGTTGTCCCAGTCCTCCTGTAATTCTCTTGGGGCAATTGTCTCTATCATTTCAACTATGTTATTGACTGTCGTTACTTTTTCTTTCATTTTTTCCTCCCCCTTTCTAAGGCTCACATGATTCGAGAAGTTCTGCCAGATACTTGATTTCGGTCTGCTTCTCTCTGATTCTTGCTTCGTCTTTTATCTTCGCTGACATAAGTCCTTCAAGGGTATTTCTTTCACGTCTCATTACCCTTCTGACATGTTCTCCTATAGGACCACCTCCCCGAATTATCCATCTTGGGATCTCATAATACAGTTCTCCATCACCTGAAACTCCCGCAGCTGACAAATCTTCCATTCCGTCAAGGGGTCTGCCCGGCGGCACAGCTGTTATTATCTGCGGCACAAATTTGCCTTCATAGACCACATCCTCGGCAACAATTCTGTAGCCGTTATCCATAAGCCACTTCCTGAGTTCTCCCGAAGCTGTTCTAGGCTGCATCACAATTCTTTTGAGGCTCTCACTCACACTTCTGCCCCCATCAAGAATCTCTGCAATCAGCGTACCTCCCATTCCTGCTATTACAACACCTTCAACCTCTCCGGGTTCAAGCACATCAAGTCCGTCTCCCACCCTCATTTCACAGGCGGTAATCCCCCTCTCTTCGCAAAGCTGTCTCGCTTTTTCGAGTGATGGCTGGCTTATATCCGCTGCAACAGCTCTTTCACACCGACCGCTTTCTATCATATATGCAGGCAAAAAACCATGGTCGGTTCCAATATCGGCCATGGTTTTGCAATTGTCCATTCTGTCAGCGATTATCCGGAGTCTTTCACTCAATTTAATCATCGCATTCCTCGTTTTCTATTCCAGATAGTCCTTCAGTTTCTTGCTTCTGGTAGGATGTCTCAGCTTCCTCAGTGCCTTAGCTTCTATCTGTCTTATTCTCTCTCTTGTTACATCAAAAGTTTTGCCGACTTCCTCAAGGGTTCGTGCTCTGCCGTCTTCCATACCGAATCTCAGCTTGAGAACCTTCTGCTCTCTTTCCGTCAGAGTTCCCATTACATCTGAAAGTTGCTCCTGCAGAAGGCTGAAAGCCGCTGCCTCGGCCGGTGCCAGAGCTTCGTCATCTGGAATGAAGTCACCCAGATGACTATCTTCCTCTTCACCTATTGGTGTTTCAAGGGACACCGGTTCCTGTGCAACCTTGAGGATTTCTCTTACCTTGTCCACTGTAATTCCCATTTCTTCAGCGATTTCGTCAGGGGAAGGTTCTCTGCCGTTCTCCTGAAGAAGCTGGCGTGACACTCTTATCAGCTTGTTTATGGTTTCTACCATATGTACCGGAATTCTAATTGTCCTTGCCTGGTCGGCTATGGATCTTGTAATGGCCTGACGAATCCACCATGTGGCATAGGTGGAAAATTTGTATCCCTTAGTATAATCGAATTTGTCGACTGCCTTAATAAGACCCAGGTTTCCCTCCTGAATCAGGTCGAGAAGGTGCATTCCTCTTCCCACGTATTTCTTCGCAATGCTGACAACCAGCCTCAGATTAGCTTCGCACAGCTTTTGCTTGGCAATTTCTCCATCGGGGCCGCCAGCCTCCATTCTTCTGGCCAGCTCCACCTCTTCTTCGGCCGTAAGAAGAGGAACCTTACCGATTTCCTTAAGATACATTCTGACCGGATCGTCTACAGCTACTGTCTTGGCTACTGTAGCTTCAAGATCAATTTCTTTTTTGCCGGGGTTCTTTTCGATTTCAGCACGAACATCCGGATCCTCCTCAGCCTCAACTTCGATTTCTTCAAGGTCATTGGCATTAGGTTCATCATCCGAATCTTCCATATGTATTTCTATTCCTGCAGTATTAAGCTCATCGTAGATTTCATCAAGCTGTACCTTATCAATATCGATCTCACCGATTTCTTCAGCGATGTCAACATAGGTCACCTTCTTATTGCTCTTTATCTTCTCCTGCAGGTCCTTCAGAATTTTTTCTTTTAATTCTTTTACAGAAACGACTTCATTTGCTTCCTTTGAATTTGATTTTTTTTCGGAAGTCATTGTAATTTTTTCTTTTGGCATAAAACTAACCCCACTAAAAAAGTTTTAATTTTCGCTGCAACTCCTTAATCTTATTCATAATTTCAAAGATTTCTTCTTGGTTTTCTTCTTCATCTGCCAACGAAAGACTGTCACGCAACAATCTTTCTTCCCCTTCTAGTCGTTCTTTTTCCTTTTGTCTCATGCACTCCGAAAACATTCTGTCCTCATTACCATTCGGCACGATTCGACTTTGTACATGTCTCAAAGCGTCTATTTGTTCTCCTTCCATCATATCTGCTAGTATCACCATATCAATTGTTCCGGTATCCTTATCCAGCCTACATATCCCTTCAAAAATGCTCTTCGCCATCTCTGAATCGAAGGGACTTACCTCTGCCTCTCTTATGGCACGCACATATTTTTCTTCGAGTATCGCCAGCTTGAGAAGATCCGCTTCAGTCTCACTCATTGTCACTTTCTTCGCAGCTTCTTTGTTATGAGATCTGTAATTTGTGGCAACTCCCGGCTCTCTGGTAATATTATATTCATTTCTCACAGCTGCCTCGGATATTCCATAATCCATAGCCAGCTTCTTGATGTAAATGTCCGCTTCAACAGGCTTCATTTTTCGCAGAATGCCCACACATTCATCGATAAACTGCACCCTTTGCTGATTGTCTTTCAAGTCGTAGGATGATGCCACCCTACGTATTTTGAAATCTCCGTAAGCCTCCGCATTGTCAGCCAGTTCCAGGAAAGCTTCCCTGCCATTGGCCTTGACGAATTCATCCGGGTCCTTGCCCTGGCTTACCTTCATTACCTTGGCTATAAGTCCTTCACTATAGAGAATGTCTATTCCTCTGTCCGCCGCCTTCTGTCCTGCATTGTCAGCGTCATATGAAAGAATTACATTCCCCGTGTAACGCTTGATCAGTCGTGCCTGGTTCTCTGTCAGGGCTGTTCCAAGGGATGCCGACACATTCCTTATACCTGACTGATACAGAGAAACCACGTCCATCTGTCCCTCCACCAGAATTATTCTGTCCTGATTTCTGACCTCCTTGACAGCCATATTCAGTCCATACAGATTGTTCTTTTTTAAAAATATGCCGGACTCTCTGGAGTTAAGGTATTTAGGTTCGCCGTCGCCTATTATTCTGCCGCTGAATCCGATAATCTTGCCGCCTGTGTTCATAATCGGGAATATGACCCTGTTCCTGAACTTATCGTAATACCTTCCGGTCTTCTCTGACTTGGCAATGAGACCAAGTTCCAGCAGCTTTTTGGGGGCAAATCCCATGGACGTCAGGTGATTGTAAAGTTCCTGCCAACTATCCTGTGCATATCCGATGCCGAACTTGTTGAGAACGTCGTTGGATATGCCTCGCTTCTGCATGTATTCGTATCCGGGGTTCGCTTCGCTTCTCAGTTTCCTGTACCAGAATCTCGCCGCCTGTCTGTTAATCTCATAAAGCTCATCTTTGTCCTTGTTCCCTCTGAAAGTACCTTCAAGGCTTATGCCATATTCTTCTGCCAGACTCTCGGCAGCTCCCATAAAGTCGACATTGCGATAGCGCTTGACGAACTCTATTACATCTCCTGATGCACCACAGCCGAAGCATGTGAAAATCTGCTTCTGTTCAGATACCACAAAAGAAGGTGTCTTTTCGTTATGGAAGGGACAGATTCCCTTAAAATTGGATCCCGCTTTCTTTAGCGGCACTACCCTTCCTATTACATCAACGATATTGCACCTGCTTTTTATTTCATCAACTATGTTGTTCTGATTGTAACTGCTCACCCTGTCACCTTTCACTGTTTGTCTCTGTAATATTCATATACGACACAAAAGCCGCATTTTCTTTTTTTAAATTCCATTAACGCAATAATTTTTCATAGGTTGTCATGGCGAATCTGTCAGTCATTCCTGCGACATAATCCTTCGCCAGCTCTGCAGCTCCGAATTCATCTATCATTCTGTAATATTCCTCTGGCAGCTTATTCGGATTACTGCAGAAGTAATCATAAAGAAATTCGATTATGACTTCCACCTTATTTAAATCTTCCACTCTTTTGACATCTCTGTTCATGTAGACGTTACGAAACATGAAACTTCGCAGCTCATCAATTGCCTGACTTTTTTCTTCGGTAAGTCCTGCCTCCGACTTGTCCCAGCTGTTTGCAATCATGTCGTTTACCAGTGTATCTATTCTCTCTTTGTGGCTGTTGCCGAGAATCTCAATGCATTCTCCCGGCAGGTCTGCAGCACTTATTATTCCGCTTCTTATGGCGTCATCAATGTCGTGGTTGATATATGCAATTCTGTCGCTTATGCGGACAATCTGTCCTTCTACGGTCACTGGAACTGTCGAACCTGTATGATTTCGTATGCCGTCTCTTACCTCAAAAGTAAGATTCATTCCTCTTCTGTTGCTGCCGCTCTCAAGTAAGTCAACAACACGCAGACTCTGCAGGTTGTGTTTGAAACCGCCGGGATGAATTCTGTTAAGGATAGCTTCTCCACTGTGTCCAAAGGGTGTATGTCCCAGGTCGTGACCCATTGCGATGGCCTCCGTCAAATCTTCGTTAACCCCCAGTCCTCTTGCAATGGTTCTTGCTATCTGGCTCACCTCAATGGTGTGGGTCAGTCTTGTTCTATAATGATCCCCCTCAGGAGAAATGAATACCTGTGTCTTGTGCATGAGTCGCCTGAAGGACTTGGAGTGAATGATTCTGTCCCTGTCCCTCTGAAAATCGGTTCTTATGCGACACTTCTCCTCTTCTACAGCTCTACCTACTGATTCATCGGCCTTCATTCCGTGTCTGTTCAGAATTTCATGTTCTCTTTTTTCCTGCAGTTCTCTGGTTATCATTAATTTCTATACTCCCGTATGTCCGAATCCGCCTTGTCCTCTCTCTGTTTCTGACAGCTCCTCTGCTGCCTGAATTTCTGCCTTAACATATTGAGCTACAACCATCTGAGCGATTCTATCTCCATTCTCGATTATGAATTCTTCCTCTCCCCAATTGATAAGTGGTACCTTTACTTCACCTCTGTAATCGCTGTCAATGGTTCCGATACCGTTAACAAGTCCGATACCTTTCTTGATTGCCAGACCGCTGCGTGCCCTGATCTGAACCTCGAATCCCTCTGGAATTTCCATAAACATGCCCGTAGGCACCAGTGCTCTGTGTCCTGGCGCAATTGTCATCGGCTCATCAATGTATGCTCTTATATCCATACCTGCAGCTCCTGCCGTCTCGTATTGGGGCAGGATGCCTGAAAGTGTTTTTATTTTAATTTTCATTTATTGTCCTCTCTGTCATTACTGATTGCTTATTCGACTGTTCTTACTTTATCATATCGCAAGTCGTCAATATTGGTCTCAGGTTTATTTTCTGCCGGCATTCCTATAGAGAGTATGGCTTCAAGCCTATGTCCTTCGGGGATTCCAACAAGCTCTGCCAGATATTCTTCTGTACTCCTTCCGTCCTCTGCTGTGCGGAGTCTTCCCTGAATCCAGCAGCTTCCTACTCCTAGACTTTCAGCCATAAGGTGCATGTTTGACATTACTATAGAGCAATCTTCAATCCACACATCGCAGACCTCAGGGTCGGCTGTAACCATAATACATGCATCAGCTCCTGCCAGCATATTGGCACCACCAGTCCTGCATCCGGGCATTGCCCTGAGAATTTCCTTATTTGTAATCACAGTAAGCTGCCATGGCCTTAAGCTTCTCGATGATGCACTCAGAAGTCCTGCCTGTATGATTTTTTCGAGATTTTCTCTGCTGACCTTTTCTCCTGTATATTTCCTTATGCTGTGTCTTTTTTTCAAAACATCAAATAATGCCATGTCTTCCTCCCGAATTTATTCTACATATTGTGTGTTTCTGTTTTTATCATGCTATCATTATACATTATTTACTTTCAAAATGATATGTAATTGAGTATAATAACATTAACATGGCAATAAGGGGGGTACCATATGAAGACAAACAAATCCAAAGCTGCTGTATTTTTTATTATAATTGCAGCATTGTTTCTGATATACGGCATCTATGCAGTAGGTAATGCCGTACAATATATCGATACCTATACAACTTCAGCAACAAATAGCCTGATTGGCAAAGTTCATTATATAATAACCTCTTCCATGGCTTATTTCGGTTTTGCAGCTGTTCTGGTCATTGCATCCCTCATATTGAACAATCAAGCCAAAATAATCAGCACCGGCATGTCATATGCAGAGAAGGCAGAGATGAAATCTGTCGCAGGTTCCGGCAATACGGTTAAATCCATCAATTCTGCGTCCGTTGCACCTGTTGTCAGCACTTCAACAGCTGTAAAGAGTGAAGATGTCCATGAAGATGATGAGGACATACACGAAATGCCGGCAACTTCAGGAGCGGTCAAATACGTACCTGATGAGCCTGTCGAAACACCGGCGTCACCTTCTGTTTCTGAACCGAAGCCAGTTGCTGCGAAACCAATCGCAAAGCAAGCTGAAGTTCAGCCGGAACCGGTAATCACAGAACCGGTCAGAAAACCAGTCAAATATCCTGACACAGTACCCCTTCCGGAGGCACTTACAGCCGCCATCGAACGGGATTTCAAGAAACTGCTCATTGGATAAACAGAATATCGATAATAGCAATGCAGCTGCCTGACCCTTCGGCCTGACAGCTGCATATTTTTATTTTATTTACATATGTTTCTTTAACTATTTTTCAGAATCATTATCCTGACTATCTGCATTGTTTACATTGTCTGCATTACCTGCAGCAGCTGCATTGGTTTCTACCTCACCGATAAGTTCTTCAACCGGTACCGGTTCTGTTGACTTAATCAGATGTCCTGCCAGAATTTCATAAAATCCTGCTCTGGTAGAATACATATATGCAACAACCGGAATTATGAAAAGTCCGCTGATTATTGATGTAATTGCGCTTCCAATTCCGTCAAGAGCAAGCATGTCACCTATTGCAACAACAATTGTTGAAGGAATCATTGTAAGCAGAATCCATCCAATAAAGGAAATCATAAGACAGAAGAATTTCATCTTGTTGCCCTGCATCATTGCCTTACTCTCATTCATGCACTGTCTAATGTCTTTCTCAGGGTCATCTGCCAGAATAAAGAATGCCTGACTGTATCTGATTGCCGCTATAATTCCCGGAATTATGAAAAGCAATGACCAAAGAACAATGAATATTCCCTGGAAAATAAATAGGCCAACTGCTTTGCCAAACTTCTCGAAACCTAGGAAGATATCGCTTACCTGAACAATCTGTCTTCTGAACATTGCCAGGAAGAATAGGGACATGCCCAGATAAAGCGGTCCATCTACCAGTAACATATAAACGGAACTGATAGGACAAACTGTCGGCATCATTGAATAATACAGGGAATAAGTGGCTGCATCCATATTCATATAATTGCCGTTACCCATTACATCTATAAAGTTGACACCAAACAATGCGTTTAAAACTGCAGGAACAACACTTGCAAGCAGTGTATATACTAACACCGCCGCAATAGCTACCCCCCAGTTGCCTGAAAGTGCATTACGTCCCAGCAATCTGATATTCTTGCTTGATTCCGCAATCACAATATTTCTTCCACTAAAATTAACCATTAAATTACCTCACTTAATATAATATTACAAAATAATTCCTACACTGTTACTATATAATATAACTTGCAATGTCCTTTTTCAAGGGTTTATAATGCGTTTTGAGGTACTCTTGTTCCTCTCTGAATTATAACAGAATCACACTGGAAAGGCATGTCATATGAACAAAAGAGCAGCAATCATCACATCATATATCGACACTCCCTTTGACATGAGGGAAGCATCCAAAGATATGGACATAATAATATGCACCGACGGTGGCTATGATATTGCCGTAAAATATGGCATCAAGCCTGACTGCCTGCTGGGAGATCTGGACTCAATCAAAGCTCCGGTACCTGAAGACATTCCCGTTATCAAATTCGATCCGGTCAAGGATTATACCGATTTGCACCTTGCCATCGAGGAAACTCTCAAGCTCGGCGCATCCCACATAGAGATATGGGGCGGCATAGGCGGCAGATTTGATCATACAATGGCTAACATCCAGCTCCTTACCGCTTTTTATAAAAAGTGTGACCGTCTCATACTCAAAGACGGTGCCAACGAGGCTATGATTCTTGCATCCGGCGTGAAACACACAATTTCTGCAAGAGACGGCTGGTATCTCTCACTTTTTTCATTATCAGATACATGCAAACCTCTTGAAATTCTGGGAACCAAATATCAGGTGACCGATTTCACCCTGACACGGGATTATCCCATTGCTGTCAGCAATGAATTCGCATCAGAAAATGCCACCATCAAAACAGACAGTGGCACGCTTCTCCTTGTATTATCAAAAATGTAATTTAATTTCCAATGTGAATTATTTTTCCCATTGAAGCACTCTATCAACAGCTTTGTGCCAGCCGGCAACGAGCTGTTTTCTTTTTTCTTCCTCCATGTCGGGCTGGAATATCCTGTCGATGGCCCAGTTGCTGGAAATATCATCAAGATCGTTCCAGTATCCTGTGGCAAGACCTGCCATATATGCAGCTCCCAGGGATGTTGTCTCAATGCATGACGGACGATATACCTTCCTGTCGATAATATCTGACTGGAATTCCAGAAGAAAGTCATTGGCACTTGCTCCGCCATCAACCTTGAATGTATGTATTGAAGCCCCCATGTCATCCTCCATTGCACTGATCAAGTCTCTCGTCTGATATGCCATGGATTCAAGGGCGGCTCTGGCCACGTGTTTCCTGTTGACGCCTCTTGTTATTCCCATAAGTGCTCCCCTGGCATATGGATCCCACCATGGAGCACCAAGTCCTGTGAATGCCGGCACGATATATGCTCCGGCTGTATCCTCAACCTGACGTGCCAGAGTCTCAGTTTCCTCAGCACTTTTGATTATACCCAGCTCATCTCTAAGCCATTGGATCACAGCTCCGGATACGAATACAGATCCTTCAAGAGCATAATTTACCTTGCCGTCAAGGCCCCAGGCTACCGTAGTAACCAGACCCTTATTTGACATTACCGGTTTCTCTCCTGTATTCACTAGCATAAATCCGCCTGTTCCGTAGGTATTCTTGGCCTCTCCTCTACCGAAGCATGCCTGACCAAACAATGCCGCCTGCTGATCTCCGATAGCACCGGAAATGGGAATTTCTCCTCCGAACCATTGAGCATCTGCAGCCCCGTAAATCATGCTGCACAGCACCGGTTCCGGAAGCATGCACTCAGGTATTTCCAAAATATCCAAAAGTTCTTCATCCCACTTGAGTTCGTTAATATTAAACATCATGGTCCTGGATGCGTTGGAATAGTCCGTCACGTGGACTTTACCACCTGTAAGTTTCCATATGAGCCATGTTTCAACAGTGCCAAAAAGCAGTTTGCCAGCTTCCGCCTTGGCTCGTGCTCCCTCCACGTTATTCAGTATCCACCTCAGCTTGGTACCTGAAAAATATGGGTCTATGAGAAGCCCTGTTTTGCTCCTTACCTTCTCGTTGAGATCTGCCTTCGTAAGTTCATCACAATATTCTGCAGTTCTCCTGCACTGCCATACTATGGCATTATATACAGGTATTCCCGTATCCTTATCCCAGACTATTGTCGTTTCTCGCTGATTCGTTATTCCTATGGAATCAATGTTTTCATAGTTTCCGCCTATGTGCTGCAGCGCATCACGAGCAACCTGAAGCTGGGTATTCCAAATTTCAACAGGATCATGTTCCACCCATCCGCTATGGGGATAGTATTGAGTAAATTCCTGTTGTGCAGAACTGATCTGTCTGCCCTGTCTGTCATATATGATACATCTGGCACTTGTAGTTCCCTGATCAAGAGCCATAATCCACTTTTCTTTCATCACACAAACTCCGCCATTATTCTGTTTGAAACATCCATACCGTATTCTGTCAGATATAACCGGTCTCCCTCTAGGACAATAAGCCCTTTATTTCTTTTGAGTACTGAATCATCAAATACGTCAAAAAGGTCACGTCCGAAAGTTCTCCTGAATCTTTCCAGGCTTATGCCCGATTGTTTCCTAAGACCTGTGAAAATGAATATTCCCATTTCATCACGTTCTGTATAGTTCTCCACACTGCCCGCATCAATCGGCGCCTTATGAGCCTTAATGCATTTAAGATAATCCAGCATGTTTTCAACGTTCCTGTATCTGACCCCGCCGATAAATGAACTTGCTCCCAGACCTATGCCGAGATATTCCTCATATGACCAGTATTTCATATTGTGTCTGCCCTCCCTGCCCGGAAGCGCACAATTTGATATCTCGTAATGTTCATACCCTTCTTTTTTGAGTAATTCCAGTGCCTGATGATACATTTCTCTGTCGAGAATCTCAGTAGTTTCAGTAAGCTGTCCCGACTTGATTCTGTCATACATCTCAGTTCCCTCTTCAAGAGTCAGGCTGTACATTGATATGTGTTCAGGTTTGAGAAATACGGCTGCCTTCACCGAATCAATCCATTTTTTGAGGGACTGACCCGGGATTGCGAACATCAGATCCAGATTGATGTTCCTGAATCCTGCGCGTCTTGCCTTCTGATATGCACTGGTTGCCTGATTCTTATCATGAAGACGTCCCAGCACCGACAAAACGGAATTGTCAAAGGATTGTATTCCTATGCTGAGTCTGTTGATTCCAGTCTCCAGATAAGCGTTAAGTTTCCGGTCATCAAGTGAATTGGGATTCCCCTCTATTGTAATCTCTGCGTCTTCTGCCACATTAAAGTTTTCTCTTATACAGGACATTATCCTTTTGATGTCCTCGCCTTCAAGAAGTGAAGGTGTACCTCCTCCAATAAAAACAGTCTCTACAAGCCTGTAAGGCCATGTTTCTCCAAGTATCTTGATTTCTTCACAAAGTGCAACAGCATATTCAGACAAAGGCTGTTTCTGCGCGCACTTGAAGGAGAGAAAATCGCAGTAACTGCATTTTCTCTCACAGAATGGAATATGAAGATAAAGACCGAGACTATTTGTTTTCATCATATTTGAGTACCGCTGTGAATGCTTCCTGCGGTACTTCTACAGTACCGAACTGACGCATTCGTTTCTTACCTTCCTTCTGTTTCTCAAGAAGCTTTTTCTTTCTTGAAATATCGCCGCCGTAACACTTGGCCAGCACGTCTTTCCTATATGCCTTAACAGTTTCTCTGGCAATGATTTTCTGTCCGATTGAAGCCTGAATTGGCACCTCAAACTGGTGCATTGGAAGAATTTCCTTAAGCTTGGAGCATACGAATCTGCCGCGGGAATATGCCTTGGACTCGTGAACAATCATGCTGAAAGCGTCCACCAGTTCTTTGTTGAGCAGTATGTCAAGCTTCACAACCTTGGACGGCTGATATCTTATGAATTCATAATCCAGCGAGCCGTATCCTCTGGTCTTTGACTTCAAAGCATCGAAGAAGTCATAAATAACTTCGTTAAGAGGCATTTCGTAATGGAGGTTGACTCTTGTCTCTGTAATGTATTCCATGTGAGTCATTGTACCTCTGCGTTCCTGACAGATTTCCATTATATTGCCCACGTATTCCTTTGGCACCATTATGTCAGCCTTAACCATCGGTTCTTCTATATGATCAATCTCTGACGGATCCGGAAGATTGGACGGGTTCTGTACCATTTCAACGGAACCATCTGTCATGACAACTTTGTATATTACACTTGGCGATGTGGTTACTACCGCCAGGTCAAATTCTCTCTCAAGTCTTTCGACTATAATCTCCATGTGAAGCAGTCCCAGGAATCCGCACCTGAAGCCGTATCCCAAAGCTGTGGACGTTTCTGGTTCAAAATGGAATGCCGCGTCGTTTACCTGAAGCTTCTCCAAAGCATCCTTGACTGTTTCGTACTTCTCGCCCTCTGCAGGATAGATTCCGCAGTAAACCATTGGCTGTACCTTCTTATAGCCTGGCAAAGGTTCCTCTGTAGGATTCTCTTCCATGGTAATGGTGTCGCCGACGCGGGCATCTGCAACGTGTTTGATGCTTGCACATATATATCCAACCTCGCCTGCACGAAGTTCTTTGCATTCGACAGGTCCCGGAGAATATGTTCCTACTTCGGTGACTTCGTACTTCTTGCCTGTATTCATCAGGCGGATAATGTCGCCCTTTCTTACAGTGCCGTCAAAAATACGCGAATATATTACAACTCCCTTGTAGCTGTCATAGTAGGAGTCAAAAATCAATGCCTTAAGCTTGGCGTTCTCGTCGCCTTGGGGAGCCGGAATATCCGTAACTATTCTTTCCAGAAGTTCCTCAATTCCCAGACCTTCCTTGGCACTTACAAGAGGAGCATTCTGTGCTTCAATGCCTACCACATCCTCAATTTCCATTTTCACTTCATCAGGTCTTGCCGATGCCAGGTCTATCTTATTGAGAACGGGCATTATTTCCAGGTCCTCATCCATTGCAAGATATACATTTGCCAGTGTCTGAGCCTCTACGCCCTGAGTCGCGTCAACTACGAGAACTGCACCCTCGCATGCTGCAAGGCTTCTGGAAACCTCATAGGTAAAGTCTACATGTCCCGGTGTATCTATAAGATTAAAAACATATTCATTGCCGTCCTTGGAATTGAATATAAGACGTGTGGTCTGAAGTTTTATCGTTATTCCTCTTTCTCTCTCCAGATCCATGTTGTCGAGAAACTGTTCCTTCATTTCACGCTGTGAAACAAGCCCTGTCTTCTCTATGATTCTATCGGCAAGAGTCGACTTGCCGTGGTCGATATGCGCTATAATGCTGAAATTTCTTATATAGTCTTTGTAATTGCTCATTTATTCCCTCTCAAGTTAGTTTCATACAGTCTAATTTTAATTGAAAATCATTGAGATTTCAACTTGCAATTTACTCTCTTCTCGCCTATAATAGGCGTGTATGATTTTAGCTTTTAGTAAGAAAGTGGGGTAATTTAATGGCAAACATAAAATCAGCAAAGAAAAGAATCAAAGTTATTGACAGGAAAACTGCAAGAAACAGACGTGTTAAGGGTCACCTTAAGGCTATTCTTAAGAGTTTTGACGCAGCTTTAGAAGCAGGCGACATGGCTACAGCTAAGGAACTGCTCGTAAAGGCTGAAAAGAAGCTCAATCAGGCAGCAGCTAAGAATGTTCTTCACAAGAATGCTGCTTCAAGAAAGGTTTCAAGACTCAATAAGAGATTCAACAAGGCTAACGCCTAAGTCTCACCCGTCCCCACCAGTGCATAAGTTAAATGCACAGATGAGCAACGAACGAATTGTTCTATAAAAAAGATGGATGTGTCTCCCATCTTTTTTTATTGCCCAAAATATGCTAAAATGTATAAACATTTTAACTGATTCAAACAAGGAGGTTACTCATGAGTTTACATATTGGTGCCAAACCAGGAAGCATCGCTCCAACCGTACTGCTTCCCGGAGATCCGCTTAGAGCTAAATACATAGCTGAGACATACCTTGACAACCCCGTATGTCATAACGAAATCCGCAACATGCTCGGTTACACCGGAACCTATAAGGGTGTGCCTGTTTCGGTTCAGGGTACAGGCATGGGAATGCCGTCCATGGGCATATATTCCTGGGAACTGATTACTGAATACCAGTGCCGCAATCTTATCAGAATAGGTACAGCCGGCTCATTTTCAAAGGATTACAACCTGCGCGACATCGTTGTGGGATTATCTGCTTCAACAGATTCAAACTATGCACACGCCTTTGACATTTCAGGCACTCTGGCGCCTACAGTAAGTGATGAACTTCTCACCCACGTTGAGGATGCTTCATCAAAGCTTGATATCCCTCTTCACAGAGGCAATATCGTTTCCTGTGATGTATTTTACGAAACAGAACCAGACTGGTGGAAGCGCTGGGCCAACATGGGTGTGGTCGCTGTTGAGATGGAAGCCGCAGCACTATACCTTAACGCTGCATATCACAAGGTTAACGCTCTCGCCATGATGACTATAAGCGACAATTTCGTTACAGGCGACAAATCAACTCCAGAAGAAAGACAGGAATCATTTACAGAAATGATGGAAGTGGCTCTCGAAGCTGCAATCAACTGTAAATAGCGAAGAGAACAATGAAAATATTAGAATCAGCAGAAAACTATCTGGAATCCATATTGATTTTAAAGAAAGAGAAAGGCAATGTGCGTTCAATCGATGTTGTCAATTATCTCGGCTTCAGCAAACCCAGTGTAAGTGTCGCCATGAAACAGCTTGAAGCTAATGGATTCATTACCCGTGACAAGGACGGCCTCATTAATCTGACAGAAGAAGGCAAACAGATTGCAGAGAATATATACGAAAAGCACGCCCTTCTGACACGCCATTTCATAAGTATCGGTGTATCCGCCGAAACTGCCAGAGAAGACGCCTGCCGTATAGAGCATTACATCAGTCAGGAAACCTTTGATGCCCTTAAACGGCATCATATGAACAAGCATGAATAAAATACTAATAATCAAAAACTGCCGCATCCTGTGATATGGCAGTTTTTATATTCTGTTCAATTAATTGCATATATAACAAACTTTCCCTGATTTATTCAGAAAATGCAAGTCCTTCAACCTTATGTCCGAGAAGAGTCTCAAGTCTATCCTGCTGTGATTTGCGCGCCATATCAAATCCGTACTGATAAAAATCCAGCACGTCAGCATCCTTTACAATTTCATCCAAAGGTGCCCCCACTTCTTCCTTTTTGCTGTGATCTCTCACTGCCACGGCAATCAGGTCTATCTCTTCATCATCAAACAGACCTGTTCCCTTGAGGAACTCCTGCACCGGTTCATATCCCGCTTCTGCGTGACCTGCCTGCTTCCCGGTTATTATCCTGCCATAATCATGACATGCACATGCCGCCTCTGCAAGCACCGGATCCACACCTCTCTCCTCAGCAAGTATGCGTCCGATTTTGGCGCAGCTTACAATATGAATACGTTCCCAGTCTATGAACTTGTCTCTTTCGGGTATTAACTTCTCATATTTGTTTATTTCATTAAGCAGTGCACTCTGCAACCTCAAAATTTTCTTCATTTATTCATCTCCTTTTGTTAAAACAAATATATACGATAAATCATTGCAAATCAAGTGAGGTGCACCATGAAGCAACTAACACATATATCAAAATGATTAATTCCAAGGATCTCATACTTGCAAACCTGATGGATGATCTGACTCACGTTTCAGATCTGACTTCTCAATCCATGGAATACAAATTTTATGAAGCCAATGCTTCTGAAACATTTGATGACATTATGAAACAGGCTGAATTACATATCCAGTCATCCGGACTACACTATTGATTACTGCGCTCTGCAGTTAAACTTGTGAGGGTGAGAGGTATCGCAGTCAAACTGCGAACCTCTCGTTTTTAATTTGAAATTTCAATTTCGTTAAGTTTATCATTTTATCGGTTTAACAATTATCAAAGCTTCTGCATTTCATTCTCAGGTCACACGACGGTTTGTAAAAGGGTATCGTCAATAATTTATTATCATGTACACCTGTTCTCTGTTGCTTTTGCTGCTTTAATAATCTAGGTTGTAATGAAATCCTTTAACTTCTCATAGGTTTTGTCACCTATCCCCGACACTTTCTTAATATCTGCAATATCTGAGAATCTGCCATTGCTCTCCCTATAGGCAATAATCTTATCCGCAGTTGCAGGACCTACGCCGGTTAATGTCTGCAATTCCTGAGAATCTGCCGTATTAATGTTAACTTTACTGTTATTATAAAACGAATTACTGCCTTCGGAGCTGTTGCCCGAACCTGCCGATAAAGTATCGTCCACCGAAGGAATGTATATCTTATCACCGTCATTTACAACTGCTGCCCTGTTGATATCTGCTATATCCGCCTTATCGGTAAGGCCTCCTGCCGCTTTAATGGCATCTTCAACGCGGCATCCGGAATCAAGTTCTGCAACCATGGGATTTACCACCTCGCCGCCAATATCAACACACACCCTTTCTGATGAAGTCTCTTCAATTACAACCGTCTCCTCCTCAACACTCACCTCCTCTTCCTTTCCATGGGATGACAGCATCAGTGCTGCAGCTACTACAACAATTAGCAGAATGCCTATTCCCTTAAGTATGCTCCTGTTCTTCTCAACAAAATCCCTTACCTTCGGGTTTGCCATCAGTTTATCCCACAGATCCCTTACCGACATTTCACGCTGTCCTCTCAATAGTCTTCTCAGTTATGTTGCAATAATAAATTTCCTTGCTCAACCTGTCTTCCGGAGCCGTTTCGTATGTAGAAAGTCTGAAGGATATATTCTCCATAAACTTCTTTGACATTCCTGCACCATCCCTGACCAGAAGTACCGAGTGCACTGTGAAAGGCAAAATGTAAAAGTTGTTTCCGATCAATTCACCGGCTTTTTCCGGAAAATCCGGATAAAACATACAACCTGCACCTTTGTAATGATCGTTACATCCCGCCACAAATATGTCATCGCAGAATTTCCTGAAATCAACAGGATAATTCTCGGGCAACGTCTCCATTAATATCTCGTATAACTCTTCTTCATCTAACCCGAAGTTACTTAGCAGACCGTTAGTCACAACGCAAGTGAGAATCCCTTCATCTTCCTGAGGAAGTATCATCCTATAAATAAGCGCCATATCATTCCACATTCTAAACGGAATGTCGTCCCTAATATCCTCTATGCTTCGACTGCTAACTGGCTGAATCATGACATGCTTAATGAAAAACTCCAGATCCCCCATAATCATTTCAAGTTCGTCAGGTCTTTCGTGTATCGCCTCCATAATATTTGAAGCGATAGAGGTCATTGCTGCTGAGAATTCTTCCGAACCGTCCACATTCTCATAAACACTTTTAAGATTCATGCAAACCCCTACTGATGAATCTTTCATCCTGAAACAAATGCCATCATACGATTCACTGAGATGTTTCTCAGTTCGCTTTACCTGAATATCCGCATCCCTGTATTCAGGTGGTAAGTATTCAGGAAGACTCTTCCTGACTTTATCAAGAAAATCAAAATAACTACTCATCCCATTCTCCTTTACTCCTCCTGTTTTAAATTTACCATTATTTTACAGTTGATGGTAATATTTGTCAATGGGTTGTTTGTTATATTTTACCATTACATTATTTTATTGTTTTATGATATCATTAATATGAGTACAAATTTGTAAGGAGGAGTATGTTTTATGAAATTCGTAATTATTACAGGCAGTTCACGCAATGATTCAAATACCAAAAGAATGGCTGCTTCCTTCGAAGGCGCAGCATACATTAAAGCTCTTGCTACAGGCCAGCAGGTTTCAGTCAAGAATATTGATGCATCTCAGTTAAATATCGGTCTATGTCAGGCATGCGACACTTGTTTCAGCACTGGCAAGCCATGTTCATACGATGATGACTTTAATACGGTTGCTGATGCCATCCTTGAGGCAGACGGCATTGTAATAGCCGCTCCCGTTTACTGGTATGGCCTTCCTGCTTCAGTTAAATTACTCATGGATAAATGCTATTCATTCTACAACAGCATCGAAAAAAGATTTGAGGGTAAAAAAGCCGCCCTTCTCAGCTGTTGTGGTGATGAGGATTCTTCCACCTTCGACGGAATCAAATTTGAATTCGAAAAATCAATGGAAATCATGTCCGCAGAAGTTGTCGGAGAGGTTCTCGTCGCAGGAGTATATCCTGAGGGTGCCGTTAAATCAACCAGCGGTATCGATCAGGCAGCCCAACTCATAAACAAATTTATGTAAACAAGATAAAACCGCTACAATCGTTTGAATTTCAACGATTATAGCGGTTTTATCAACTCTTTTTGTTCTATATCTCTCAAAGGCAAATTTCTACATATTAATTAGAATGTAAGTCCCTCTTCAAATATAATCTTTTCTCTTGTTACTGCAATCTCGCTTCGGTCAACATCCATACCCGCAAAAGGCAATATGGTGTTCAGAACGAGTTCAGGACTCAGATTTGATGTACTTCCCTGATCAAGGAGCATCCTTATCGTAAGAATTCCATCTTTCCACGTCATCCCTATATTCCTGATCATCGGCTTAATATCAACTTCCTTGAGACCTTTTTTCTTTTTCTGTCTCTTCAGTGTTATGATTTCATCCTGTGCCATATAATCCGTCACAAGCTTTTCACCGTCTACGGGTTCTGCTGCGGGAACTCGTGCCGTATAAAGTGCCGCCACGGTCATGGCAGACAATGTTCTGTTGCCTGTATTAAGAAATCTGCAATATTTGATGTCAATGCCATCAGCCATAATATCAGATACAAGTTTACAGATTTCATCAGGATCCCATTCATCAGCAGTCTCAAATTCTATGAATTCTTCCATAGCCTCATATCCCAGGGACAATGGTTGTGCGAAACTCATCTTTGGGTGGGGATTAAATCCCTGTGAAAATGCCAGACCTATACCAGCGCGCTTAAAAATACGCTTGAACAGCCTCATTACGTCAAGATGGGATGTATAGCATATAGTCCCCCTCTTGGAAAATTCAATAACGTATTTAGCCACTTGCAGCCTCCTTTCCGATACGTCTCAGCATATCTTCATCTGCACCGTGGAAACACTTCGTATGCTTATTCATGCCACATCCGACACATCCCAATCTGCAGTCGTGAGTTACCTGTGCTGCCTTGGCTTTCTCATTTTCTCTCTTCAGGAATTCTCGGTCTATTAACGGATCGATAATTTCCCATGGGAGCACTTCATCATAAGAACGCTCTCTGTAAGCATAAAAATCGAGGGTGACACCTGTCTCTTCCATGGCTTGCTGCCACAGTTCACCTTTGTGATGTTCTGTCCACGCGTCAAATTTGCATCCCAGCTGCCATGCTCTGTAAATCAAATTGCCGACTTTACGATCACCTCTTGCAATGATTGCTTCCAGATTGCTGGTCTCAGTTTCATGATAATTGAATGTAATTCCCTTCACATGAAGTCTCTCGCTCAAATAATTGTGCTTTTCACGGAGCATTTCAGGTCTATCCTGTCCTGCCCACTGGAAAGGTGTGTGTGCCTTCGGTACGAAGTTTGATACACTGACAGTTACGCGGAATCTGCCACCTTTACGACCTCGTATTTTGAAATTTATATCCAGAATATTTTTCGCTATTTCCGCAATTCCATCCAGATCCTCGAAGGTTTCTCCGGGAAGTCCGTCCATAAAATAAAGCTTAATAGTCTCCCATCCCAGCTCAATCGCCTGCTCAACTGCACTGTAAATGTCTTCCTCAGTTATGTTCTTGTTAATCACATCTCTGAGTCTCTGACTTCCTGCTTCAGGAGCGAAGGTAAGGCCTGATTTACGATAACCCTGAATCTCGTTTAACACATTAAAAGAAAAGGAATCCAGTCTGAGGGACGGCAGCGACAGAGAAACGTTCTGTGCCTTGCACATTCCCATAAGTTCCATAGCCAGATCCTCAAATCTCGAATAATCACTTGTAGACAGACTCAGCAGTGATAATTCTTCATGCCCTGTATTCTTGAGCTGCTTCTTGACAATTTCTTTGATTGTATCAGGTTTTCTCTCCCTTACCGGTCTATAAATCATGCCCGCCTGACAGAATCTGCATCCTCTGGTACACCCTCTGAAAGTTTCCACTACAGCTCTGTCGTGGACAGTATCTATGAACGGAACAATATTTGACGTTGGGAATTCGGCACTGTCAAGATCAGCTATTACAGCCCTCTTCACCCTGTCAGGAGCCTTATCATAAAGCTTCACATATTCCTTTACCGTACCGTCCTCATTGTATTTCACATCATAAAATGATGGAACATAAACACCGTCAAGCTGGGAGCACCTCTGGAGATATTCCTCCCTTGTGCTGCATTCCCTGCGCATGAGTGCCACCTTCTCAAAGAGTTCCTCGCCGTCACCTATCATAAATAAATCAATGAAATCAGCAAGCGGTTCCGGATTGTATGCACACGGACCTCCTGCCATTACAACGGGATCATCTTCCCCACGGTCACAGCTTTTCACAGGAACACCGCCCAGATCCAGCATATTCAGTATGTTTGTGAATGCCATTTCATATTGCAGAGTGAAAGCAACTATGTCCAGCTGATCTATTGGTGTGAATGTTTCAAGCGTGAAAAGTTTCCTGTTCTCCTCACGCATAATGGTTTCCATATCAACCGCCGGTGCAAATAAACGCTCGCAGTAAATCTGTGGATTCTTGTTAAGTATATTATAAAGAATCTGCATTCCCATATACGACATACCTATTTCGTATGTATCCGGGAACGCAAAACCGACCCTAACAGAAACATCTGCAGGGTCTTTTTTGATGCTGTTTACTTCGCCGCCGATATATCGTGCAGGCTTTTCAACCTTCTTTAAAATTTTATCGAGTTCTTTGTCAATTATCATTCTATAACGATATCCTTTGTTATTTCATCCATGGTCTTGCCGGTAACCTCTTCAATTTCTCCCACAAGTCGTATTACATCATGTTTAAGTTCACCGACTTTGGCTGCAGCCTCCGGATGTCCGTTGCGCATCGCCTTGTCGATAATATACTGGTATCTTTTTTCTACGCCTACATATTCGTGTTCAATGACGCATCTATCCCCTAGACACACCAGATCCGTTTCATTAATGAAGCTGATAGGCGAAAATGATGAATACATCATGTGAACCTGAATAATTGCAGCCTCCTGAGCATATCCCAGATTGCTCATTATTTTGGCACATTCGAGGTCATGTCTGTCTCTGAGTCTTACAAGGTCGTGGGTAAGTCCTGCTGCCATAATAAGGTCAAGGTCCAGCTTCCCACCATGCATGTTAAGTTCTCTGCCTATGGCATACGCCACAGCCGCCACAGCCATACAATGCTTGCGTATGTGCATAGGTGTGTCGTATTCATTCCATAATTCACGGCATTGTTCTATTGTAGGATGCTTTTCAAAAACAGTTCCCATTAATTTCTCCTGCTATTTTTAGAAATAATCTTCATCAAAGTATTCAAGTTCAAAGTCCTGAATCTTGATCACATCTCCATCTTTAAGGCCCATCTCCTTAAGAGCATCAATGGCCCCTGATTTCTCAATGTATTTATAAAGATATCTGAGCGACCCAAAATCTTCAAAATTTGTAGAATTGAAAATTTTGGTCAGTTGCTTGCCTTCAAGAATATATTCCCTGCCGTTAAATGACGGATATACAGTTCTGTAATCTGGATCCTGATCATCCTTCTCGAAGTCAAACATTTCGTATTCTTCTTCCGGTTCAGGATTGGCAAGTACTTCCTGTAACTTAAGTGCAGCCTCACTGAGAATCTCTTTGACGCCTATATTGATCGGTGCTGACATTGGGAATACCTTGTAACCCTGAGACTCCACGTATTCCTTGAATTCGAGATAACCGGGATCTTCTTCTCCGTTAATGTCAATCTTATTGGCTGCAACAATCTGAGGTTTTTTAAGAAGAGCAGGGTTGTAATTCTCAAGTTCCTTGATAATTTTATCAAAATCCTCAATAGGGTTTCTTCCTTCGCTTCCCGACACATCCACAACGTGAATAAGAACCTTGGTTCTTTCGATGTGCTTGAGGAATCTGAAGCCGAGTCCTGCGCCCTCACTGGCTCCTTCTATTATTCCTGCTATGTCCGCCATGACAAAGCTTGTATCGTAAAGCTTCACCACACCAAGATTAGGATCTATCGTAGTGAAGTGGTAATTTGCAATTTTAGGCTTGGCACTTGTCGCCACGCTGAGAAGTGTGGATTTGCCTACATTAGGGAATCCAACGAGACCCACATCAGCAATCATCTTCATCTCGAGAATGATTGTCCTCTCTTTAGCGAATCCTCCCGCTTCTGCGAAGTTTGGTGCCTGACGTGTGGATGTAGCATATTTCACATTGCCCTTGCCGCCTTTACCGCCTCTTGCCGCAACAAAAGACTGGCCGTGCTCCTTAAGGTCACGCATTACAAGTCCCGATTCTTCATCTATGACAACGGTCCCAACAGGCACCTTAATTACAAGGTTTTCACCGGACTTGCCGTAACGCTTTCTTTTCATGCCATTCTGCCCGTCCTCAGCCTCATATTTTCTCTTATATCTGAAGTCCATTAAGGTTCTTAAATTTTCATCGGCTTCAAAGATAACATCGCCACCTCTGCCACCGTCACCGCCATCAGGGCCACCATCTGGCACATACGGGTCATGTCTGAATGTGACTGCACCATCACCGCCCTTACCTGATCTGATTGTAATTTTGGCTCTATCTACTAACATGATTCCTCCTATCATTGGGGTTATCTGCAATAAATATACACAATTATTCTAACTTATTATTCCACTCATATCAATAAAAAAGCCCCTTAGTAAAAGGGGCTAAAACATTCTTACGCTTCCTTAGGATATACGCTTACCTGTTTTCTTGTCTTGTCTTTTCTTTCGAACTTAACAGCTCCGTCAATCTTTGCAAATAAAGTATCGTCGCCGCCGATTCCTACGTTGTTACCAGGATGGAACTTAGTTCCTCTCTGTCTAACCAGGATGCTACCGGCACTTACGAACTGACCATCACCAGTCTTCACGCCTAAACGTTTCGACTCACTGTCACGACCGTTCTTCGAGCTACCTACACCTTTCTTACTTGCCATGGATCAGACACCTCCTTGTTTATAATCAGTCGGGTTACAATTTCTAATTAAAGTGCAGCTTCTATCTTTTCAAGAATATCTGCCTTGAGAGCTTTCTCATCTACATCGATGTTGTTTTCTTTAGCGAATTCGATGAGTTCAGCCTTCTTCATTGACTTTAATGCAGGCTTGCTAGCTTCTTTAGCTTCTACAGGAGCTTCTGCTTTTGCAGGAGCTGCAGGTGCTGCCTTAACACCGCCGATTGAGTTAATCTCAACCATTGTGTATGGCTGTCTGTGACCCTGCTTCTTTCTGTAGTCCTTCTTAGCCTTGTACTTAAATATTACAATCTTCTTGCCCTTGCCTGATTCAACAGCTGTTCCTTCAACTGTTACGCCTTCAACGTAAGGAGTTCCAACCTTAACGCCGGCATCCTCTGCCAGAACCAGAACCTTGTCAAATACTACTGCTTCTCCATCAGCAACATTCAGCTTCTCTACAACGATTTTGTCACCGTTCTGAACCTTGTACTGCTTGCCACCGGTTTCAATAATTGCATACATCTAGATATTTACCTCCTCTATCCAGTCTCGCCTACGGTAGGCAGGTTCACCTTTTGCAAACCTTTAAATGGGCCCACTTCGAGCGGCTTACATCACAATATGATACACTATTACATATCATTTGTAAAGTGCAAAATTCACTGAAATTGCAATATGCGAGAGATTTTTTGCTATTGTCTGTTATCCCTCAGCAATTTATCGCAAAATATGACATCTATTCAATAATCACACCATCTTCATCAATGAAGAATTCGTCATTATCCAGAATATCTGCAATTTCTTCATCGGTATTTTCTTCCTTCTGAGTCTTCTTGACTGAATCCAAAAGCAGTCCTTCCACCTTTTCCATCACATCGTAATTCTCTTCGAGGAACTTCTTAACATTCTCTCTGCCCTGTCCGATTCTCTCACCGTCAAAGCTGTACCATGAACCGGCCTTGTCGATTATCTTCTCTTCTACTGCACAGTCAAGAACATCTCCGGCTCTTGATATACCCTGTCCATACATTATGTCAAACTCAACCTGCTTGAACGGAGGTGCCACCTTATTCTTAACAATCTTGACTCTTGTTCTGTTTCCCAGCACCTGGTCTCCCGACTTGATGCTATCAACTCTTCTGATATCTATTCTCATAGAAGAAAAGAATTTGAGTGCACGACCACCTGTTGTAGTTTCCGGGCTACCAAACATTACACCGATTTTTTCTCTAAGCTGGTTAATGAAAATTATTGTTGTATTCGTCTTATTGATAATACCTGCAAGTTTTCTCAGTGCCTGAGACATTAGTCTAGCCTGGAGTCCTACTGCAGAATCACCCATGGCACCGTCAATTTCATGCTTAGGAACGAGGGCTGCCACAGAGTCGACTACAACAACGTCAATTGCACCACTCCTTACCAACATCTCAACTATCTCAAGAGCCTGTTCACCGTAATCCGGCTGAGATACAAGCAATTCATCAACATTCACTCCAAGGTTTCTGGCATATTCAGGATCCAGTGCATGCTCCGCATCAATAAATGCCGCCTTGCCACCTGTCTTCTGTGCCTCTGCAATAATATGAAGAGTAAGGGTTGTCTTACCTGATGATTCGGGTCCATATATCTCTACGATTCTGCCCCTTGGCACACCGCCTATTCCTGTTGCCAGGTCCAGGCTCATTGATCCTGTTGAAATAGCTTCGATATTCATCATGGGATTATCATCCCCAAGTTTCATAATGGCGCCTTTACCAAAAGATTTCTGAATCTGCGCCATTGCAGCCTCAAGGGCTTTATCTCTATCACTAGCCGGAACTGCACCGACCTTATCTGCACTTTTCTTTGTTGCCATTTAAATTCCTCCGTTTTCAAGAACATTTGTTCTTGTTTATAATACCCCATACTTTGTGTTCCGTCAAGAATATTTTATAACCCATTGTGGTTGATGTCAATATTTACCATTTAATCCATCCTGTCAATATCCTATAGAAGTAATTCTAAACCATACATTATGATTCATTATGGCAAAACCATACTTAGTGATGTTATAATTTTCATAGTTAGAGGATTGGCTTTAATGCCGTTAAAAGGAGATGTGTGACATGACATTAAAAGAAATTATCAAAGATATTGAATGTGCCGAAGAAAAGATGTTTCCAATTGAAGATATTCATCTGAAGGATGATCTCGCTTCACTTATCAGACAGATTGAGATTGCAGAAGAAAAAATGATGGATATTAAAGATATCCACCTTAAGGAAAGCCTTGGTAATATGATAAAAGAGATCGAAAACGCCGAGGACAAGATGTATCCAATGGAAAATCTTGATATCAAAGCTGGCCTGCAGTCGGCAATACACCAGGTTGAAGAGGCACAGGAATCAATGATTCCTATTACAGACCTTAATCTCAAGGACGATATCTCAAAAATGATCAAAGAAATAGAAAAAGCTGAAGAAGTAATGTTCGGCCGCAATGATTAACTCAGGTCATTTACTCAGTCAGAAACTTACGGACAATATAAATATATAATAGCACACTGCCCTCAGAAGCTTGACTTCTGAGGGCAGTTCACTTATCCACCTTTACGAAAAATTGCCCGATGGATCACAGGTTAAAGTAACTGTTTTGGTCTTAGTTTCTATTACAGATCCACCATAATACAGTTTGGCCGTTGCTTTAGCTACTGCTTTATTTCCACTTTTATTTGCGGATTTGTTTGCAATTTTCCACACATCAGATTTTGACTCTGCGGTTACTAAAGAATTTGTACATTTTGACGTTCCATTACCATATGTAAATGTTCCAGTAACTTTTACATACCATAATGTTACTCCCTTGGAGTTTTTAAAATAGCTACTTTTCGTTTTTTTCACAGATTTACTACTCAGCGTAGTTATTCCTTTAATCGGTTCTGTTGTAATAACAGTTTCAAAATAGCTTCCATCTGGTAAGTACTCAATTTCTTTTGATTCAATTTGATCTGCGCCAAACGCAGGTACACATATCGCAAATAGTATTAAGCACACAAAAGTAAGCGTTCGTTTTTTCATTTCATTAACCCCCTCATTCAATTACAACAACCTCATGTGTAATCATTGCATCTTTTACCTCTGTATAAAGATTATACATATATACCATTCGACTAATAAATAACCCAAGGGCTAGTAAGATAATTAAAGCAGTTCCTATTTTAATTATCTTACTGCGTTTAAGTTGCTTTTTAAGATAAAAACTATCAATTTCCTGATAATAATCAATGATTAAAGATTCTGGTTTGCCAAGTTCTTTACATAAAAAATCATATGTGATTTTTTCAGATTCAAATTCATTAATGGAATCTTTTATGTCACAAAAAAAACGTTTTTCATATTTTCCATAAATCGGCAATAATGCTTTTAATTCCTTTAGATAACGTTTTTGCTCTTTATTCATCCAGTTTATCCTCCGAAAAATCACAATTTAACACCTGTTGTATACTGGCATTTGTTGCATAATACTCTTGTTTTAATTCTTTTAATCGCATTTTACCTGCTTCTTCCAAATGATAATACACCCTAACAAGACGTTTCCCTGCTTGCTGTCTGTAGTCAGAAATATATCCATTATCAATCATTTTATAAAGAGCCGGATATAAAGAACCTACCGGAAAATCAAGAATATTTTCGGAAGATCTTTTGATCAATTGAGATAACTGATATCCATAACAGTCTCCCCTACAATCCAACACATGTAATAAAAGCATTTCTATAGAACCTTTTTTAAAATTAATCTGAGTACTCATTACAATTCCTTCCTATGTCATATATTAGCAACAAGTATGCTTGCGGTCAAGTATTTAGTTTTCCTATATACTTGTTGACATTTATAGTGACATGAAATAATATGAAACTACAAATTAACATTATTACATGTATTACAAAATAGAAAGGAAATAGAAATGATAAGAAAGCGCATATATACAAACACATTGATTGCTCTTGCTCTATTTGTCGCAAATGTTATCGTCTCTCCTGTAAATGCCACAACATCTTCAGAAAAAGATATATCAAATCAAAATGACAGATTATCCACAATTATAATGACAGTAAAAAATAGAAGTGACCGAGAACAACTTATAAACTATTTTTTCACTCCAGCTTATGAAAAATATAAAATTTTAGATGCTGATAGTGATTTAACAGGTGATACTCTTGAATCTTTAAATAGCAAAGAAAAAAATGCTCAATTGGAAAATGAAGCTTGTGAATTATCAAAATTATCTGGTGACACTTTAAAAGGAAGAATTAATGAACTATCTGAGAAGCATGTTGAAGAAATTATAAATGACGACGAAATAATTTTAACAGATGATTACATTAAGTATGCAAAATCAAACTTTAAGCCCTCTGCTATTCATGCTATACAACAAAAGCAATATTCAGATAGTCTCAAAAGTAATGATGTCAAAGAAAACTTACTAGATTCTAAAGAACCCAAAGCCTCTGCTAAAACAAACAAGAAAAAATTCATCAAAACATACGGAAGCCAAAGTTCAGCGGCGTATTGTGCATTTTGGTCAACCGTAACTTGGAAAACATCTAGCGGAAAAATCACTTCGCTGTCATCAACAACACCTAAACCTATAACCCCTTCTTATATTACGCCAACTTCTGCAGTGAAGAATACAACTAAAACCAGTTCAGACAAAAAAACTGGTTATGTTCAAAAGGCTTGGGGATATGTTAACATGACTTATGGAGATGGTAAAATTAATGGATATTACGTATTAGATATAAAGGTGTTTGGATCAAATTCAAGCAAAATGAAAGGTTCAACTGTAGCTCCTATTGCATATCCCAATTACAAATGGGGCAACTTTTAAGTTAATCTATCAGAATTAACCTATCCAATACTCTTTTAGTATTATAGGAGGGAACTATTAATGAAAAAAATAATACTCATTATTCTCGGTATAGTTACGTTTGCATGTTTGTTAGCATTTTGTATTTTCGCACAGACTACACCTACAAACAATTCAACAGATAAACCTAAGGTTACAGTAACCGATGGTACATTCAATATTACTCCAGAAAGTTGTATTAAAATATTTAATAAAGACTTGAAAAAGGAAGGATTACCGCAGATCTCACAAGATTATAAAAGTTCCACAACCGATATCCAATTAACTAACGGTGAAGGAAAAGAAATAACTCAAAAGGGTGTTATTTACTATAAAGCTAATATTTCAGATTCGTTGGAATTGCGACTTATATCTTTTCAAAGTCTAAACAATCGGATTCCTGTAATAGAGCTTGTTGAGTTAAATAAAAAAGAGAATTCAACAGACAGTGAAATTCATGAGTATTTTAAAATCATCTCGTCAAATGTTTCACCCAAATTTAACGCCGATGAATTCAAAATCTCCTCATTTAAAAATAAAAGTTTTGATATGGATGATATCACGTTTTGGTGTGGTAGCTTTTCGTCAGGCAAAAGCCATAAGCAGAATATGTATATTATAACTACAAACAATGACTTATTTGATTTTTATTTTTAAAGAGCCGGTGGTGCGGACATTTTAAAACTTTCAACTTTTCTTTAGGAGACTGTGAAAAAAAGTCTGTAAATTCGTAACAGTATATCCTTCTATGGTAAAA
>JAUNFA010000030.1 GCA_030525285.1 Bacillota bacterium
AAATTGGCTCCGAGGGTGGGGCTCGAACCCACAGCCTACCGGTTAACAGCCGGTTGCTCCACCATTGAGCTACCTCGGAATATTACGCGTCTCGCTGACGACAAGAATTATTATAGCACAACACTTTCCGATGTCAACAACTTTTCAATAAAAAAATAAACAATTTTATTTTAGCTGAAAAGGTAGATTGTAATGGGATTTTACCAGAAATTTATGCGTAAAGCAATTGAATATGATGCTTAATAGATTTAATATTATGGTGTAGTTTTGTGTAACAAACAATTTTATGTATAAGGTGATGCAATGTTAAATATGTTCAAAAGATTTTTTTCAATAATTACGATAATTGTATTGTCAGTGTCAATGATGACGATACTGCCAGGTGTCACAGGCAACAGTGTGGCGGCGACTAAGAAAACTGTCGATACTACTGGCAACAGTGTCAGAATTTATGGCATTTATATGAAACGTGCATCAGGGAAGGCTAATCCCAGCGATGCTTACGGGGACGCTGTTCTTATTGAGTCAGACGGGAAGTATCTGCTTATGGATACTGGAGCGAGCAGACCTGTCAAAGACAGCATGAAAATTTACGAATCGAATCTAGTTGATACCTTGAAAAAAATGGGTGTTGAAGAGCTGGACGTATATATAAGCCATCTTCATAAGGATCATAGAGGCGGACTTAAGCCGGTCTGCCAGAATTTTAAGGTTAACAATCTGTATCTGCCGGATCTGAACTTATGTAAGGATTATCATACACCGAATACGGACAAAACCATTAACGCTCTTTACTATGAGCAGGTTGACAAGGCACTGCAGGGCATTAATGGACGCAATACCAGAATAATCAATCTGGTTCCTGATGTTCCCGGCAAAAACACTCACTATGATTACAGCAGCGACCTGGATAAACCGGAGCTGCAGCGTCTGAGCGAAGCTATGAATTTTGCCATAGAAAATGCTGAAGGTGCTTCGACAGTTAACGTGGGAAATGTTAAGGGTAAGGTAATAGGTCCAGTAGGTACATATACCATGAAACAGTTCGCATCGCAGGATGGTGCGGCAGGAAGCCAGGAAGGACACTATCTTAACAATACGTCCCTTGTGACTATGTTTGATCTAGGTAAGATGAAGTATTTTACCGGCGGGGACATAGAGAAGATCGAAGAGGGCAAACTGGCTGCCAGATATGGTAAAAGTCTCAGTGCCGACATAATGAAGGTATCACATCACGGAATCAGCACATCATCCTCGGACACAATTTTGTCAAAGGTGTCACCGACATGGTCTTTTAACTGCAATAACGGGTATGGAAGCAAGAATACAGGTCGTAATGGTCATAGCAAGTATGGTTACTATTATGGAGTTGAAAACGGCAAGCACACTATTATTTTTCAGGTGAACGACAACCGTGTGCGCATTTACAAGGACACTAACGACAACGGTATTCCTGACGAAAGACCTGTGACAGGATGGGTATCTTCGAATGGTAGATATCAGTACTACAGTGGTAGTGGATACCTGCAGAAGGGCTGGGCACAACTGGGCAGCAGCAAGTATTATCTTGGCGGCAAAAGCGGTTTCAGATATACGGGTAAACACAAAATTTCAGGGGTAAACTGCAGTTTCAGTTCATCAGGTGTACTTACGAAACCCGGCAAACCTTCCAAGGTAAAAATAAGAAGCATGAAATCCACCAAGAAAAAGGTGAAGATCAAATGGCGCAAGGCGTCTGGTGCAGGTAAATACGAAGTATATCGGGCAACTTCATCCAAGGGTCAGTATATGAAGGTGGCTACTCTCAAAGGGTCGGCGCGTTCATATACCAATACCAAGCCGGTTTACGGCAAACGCTACTATTACAAGGTGAGAGGTACCAAGAGTACTGCAGGAACGACGATTTATGGAAGTTTCTCGGCAGCTAAGAGAAGTAAATAAACGTGACACATGAACGTGCGTAATTCTGTTGTGAGGACAGTATGATGCACGTTCTTTTTACGTGTGACAATTAAACAGGAATAAAATGGTAAAAATAGGCCTAAATGACCATTCTAAATGGCGAGATGATATGGTCATAACTTTAAAATTCCCTAAAACAGTTGATTATTACCACACAGTATCTTAAAATGATATCGAGTGCAATTTGCAAACGATGATATTTATATGTAACAAGTTGCAATCCAATTGGTTAATATATTGATTGATAGATATGTGATATAATTACACGACATTAAATACACGAAAAGGATACTGATATGGATACAGAAAAAAATATCAGAATACGAAGCGATGGCAGATATGAAGCCAGATATGTTAAGACAAGAGATGAGAGAGGCCGCGTCATATATGCATCATGCTATGGCAAAACACGAGAAGAGGTAATTGACAAAAGAAATAAAGCAGTACAGGAAATTTTTATTGAAGAAAACAAACCTCAAGAACTTAATCTTCTCGTACTGGGTGCAGGAAGTCATGGTCAGGAAGTGTATGAGATAGCAAGTCAGCTGCATATTTTTGGTAAGATTGATTTCCTCGATGATAATGAGGATAAAGACAATGTTATAGGTTCATGGGAATTGATTGACAGTCTTAGTGATGAATATGCAGCGGCTATTGTAGCTGTAGGTAATGAAGATATAAGAAAGCTGTGGTTTGCTAAACTGTCTCAGGCAGGATATGTATCCCCGACTCTCGTTCATCCATCGGCAATAGTATCGCCTAAGGCAACTGTCGGAGCTGGAAGTGTGATATGTGCCAGAGCCGCAATAAGCCCGGGAGCACGGATTGGTGCAGGGTGTATTATTTCGGCGGGGGTTGCAGTGGCAAGAGATGATGTGATAGACGACTGGACTCACATAGAAGTGGGTGGAATAGTTAAGTGGTAGTGACGGTAAGTGATGTAGCTTGAACAGGTAGTGTACAGATAATCTTATAGGAAGTGTGAAGGTGGAAAGCAATGAAAATTTTGTTAGCAGGTGGAGCCGGATATATCGGGTCACATACAGCGGTTGAATTAATCAGAGCAGGACATGATGTGGTTATCGCAGACAACTATGATAACAGCTGTCCGGAGGTAATAAACAGAATAGAAAAGATAACGGGAATAAGACCAGTTGAATATGAAGTTGACGTAAAGAACAAGAGCGGGGTCAAGAAAATTTTTGATGAGAATTTAATAGATGTTGTTATTCATTTCGCAGGGCTTAAGGCTGTCGGTGAATCTGTACAGCTACCATTGAAATATTACAGGAACAATATTGATACGACCCTGACACTTCTTGAAGTAATGGAAGAATCGGGATGCAACAATATTGTATTCAGTTCATCTGCAACAGTTTACGGTGAAGATGCTCCCGCGCCATACAGAGAAGAATTCGGACGTGGCAAATGCTCCAATCCATACGGATGGACAAAGAATATGATGGAGCAGATACTGGAAGATGCTGCAAAAGCCAATCCGGAGTTATCGGTAGTTCTGCTCAGATATTTCAATCCTATCGGAGCTGATGCTACAGGGTTGATAGGGGAAGATCCACAGGGAGTACCGAACAATCTAATGCCTTATGTGTCGCAGGTGGCAGTAGGAAGAAGAGAAAAACTAACAATATTCGGGGATGATTATCCTACGGATGACGGAACGTGCAGAAGAGATTATCTTCACGTGACAGACCTGGCAATAGGGCATGTGAAGGCAGTGGAATATGCTGACCGGGAGAAGGGAACCAACATATTCAATCTGGGAACGGGAAATCCATACAGTGTGCTGGAAATCGTCAATGCATTCCAGGAAGCGAATGATATTAAAATCAAGTATGAATTCGGTCCAAGAAGAGAGGGTGACCTTCCGGAATTCTGGGCCAATGCCGACAAAGCCAAAGAAATCCTGGGATGGGAGGCTAAGCGTGGCATAGTTGATATGTGCAGAGACACATGGAACTGGCAGAAGAACAATCCTAATGGGTATAGATAAGGAAATAAATTGATGTTTAAGGGAACAGATATTAAACCATTTGAAAATAAGGTATGGCTCGCTTCACCGACTATGCATGGTGAAGAAATGGAGTTTGTGCAGGAGGCTTACGATACTAACTGGATGAGTACAGTTGGTGAGAATATTAATGAAGTAGAGAAGACAGCAGCAGAGAAGGCGGGTGTTAAATACGCAGTAGCACTTTCATCATGCACAGCAGCGCTTCACCTTTGTGTAAAGCTAGCAGGTGAGAGACTGTACGGCAGGTCAGTGATTGGTCATGGTGCAGTAGAGGGCAAGAGAGTATTCTGCTCTGATATGACATTTGATGCTACACTCAATCCTGTTCTCTATGAAGGTGGTATTCCGGTATTTATTGATACAGATCCTAATACTTGGAATATGGACCCTGTAGCTCTTGAGAAAGCTTTCGAATTGTATCCTGATGTAAAGCTTGTGGTATGTGCAGAACTTTATGGATTTCCTGGTGGAATAAAGGAGATTAAAGAGGTGTGTGTGAGACACGGTGCACTTCTTATAGAGGATGCTGCTGAGGCAATGGGGGCTACATATGATGGCAAGGATTGCGGAAGCTTCGGTGACTATGCAGCGGTTTCTTATAACGGCAATAAAATCATTACAGGATCATCTGGAGGATGCCTGCTTACTAACTCACTTGATGACGCTAATAAGGCTAGAAAGTGGTCAACTCAAGCAAGAGAAGCAGCTGCATGGTATCAGCATGAAGAGGTTGGTTACAACTACAGAATGAGCAATGTAATTGCTGGTGTAATCAGAGGTCAGTACATGCACCTTGAGGAGCATATAGAACAGAAGAAAGTAATCTACAACAGATACGTAGAAGGCCTTAAGGGAATTCCTATCAAGATGATTCCATTCGATGAGAAGTCAGTGCCTAACTATTGGCTAAGTGCAATGATTATTGATGAAGATGCAATGTGCAAGCAGGTAAGAGGCGAGCTTGATGCACTCTATATCGCTGAAGAGGGCAAGAGCTGTCCAACAGAGATTCTTGAAGCGATAGCCAGCATTAATGCAGAGGGGCGTCCAATCTGGAAGCCAATGCACATGCAGCCAATGTACAGAATGCATGAGTTCATAACTGTTGATGGAACAGGACGTGCTAAGACAAATGCGTATATCGCAGGTGAGGCAAGAGACATCGGTGCTGATATCTTCGAAAGAGGAGTGTGCTTGCCATCGGATAATAAGATGACAGCAGAGCAGCAGGATGCGATTATTGAAGTTATTAGAGTTTGTTTTAAGTAATTGTATTGGGGAAAAAGTGGCTAAGAAGAAAACAATCGGAAAAATAGCATTAGGAGCAACTCTTGTTGCAGCAATCACTGTACGTGCTTTGGAGAAGCATGCCGAAAATACTGCATATGTAGCTGAGACAATGGAACCGATAGAGGTTCGTAAAATGGGATTTTATGAAAAATATGTAAAGAGAGTAATAGATATAACATGTGCAACTGGTGCAATTGTGGTATTTAGCCCTTTGTATTTAGGAGTCGCACTTCTTGTTAGAACAAAACTGGGATCCCCTGTTTTATTTACTCAAGATAGACCGGGTTTAATTGGATCTGATGGGAAAGAAACTGTTTTCAAAATGTATAAATTTCGTTCGATGACGGATGAGAGAGATGAAAATGGAAAGCTACTTCCTGATGATGTGAGATTAACAAAGTTTGGAAAATGGCTCAGAAATACAAGTTTGGATGAGCTGCCAGAAGCGTTTAATATACTTAATGGAACGATGTCAGTAATCGGGCCACGTCCGCAACTTGTAAGAGATATGGTTTTTATGACAGATGAACAAAGAACACGACATACTGCAAAGCCAGCTCTTAGCGGATTAGCGCAGGTTAATGGTCGTAATGTGATTTCATGGGAAGATAAGATTGACTGGGATTTGAAATATATTGAAAAAGTAAGTTTAAAGGAAGATCTTAAAATTATCTTTGAGACAGTGAAAAAAGCGTTTATCAAACAAGAGGGAATAACCCAGGATGATATGGCAACTGCGGAAGATTATGGAGATTATTTGTTGAGAACAGAAAAAGTAGATAAAAATGAATACGCACAAAAACAGCAAATGGCTAAGAAGATTTTAATTGAAAATGATGGTATAAAAAGGGAAGCAGGATTAGTTTCAATCATTATGCCTTCCTACAATACGGCTCCATATATTAAACAAACTATTCAATCAGTATTGGATCAGACTTATATAAATTGGGAATTGATTATAGTGGATGATTGCTCAATAGATAATACGGACGAAATTGTTGATGCGATAAAAGACAGTCGTATACGTTATTTCAAAAATGAAAAGAATTCTGGTGCGGCAATAAGCAGAAATAAAGCGCTTCGAGAGGCTAAAGGTCAGTGGATCGCATATCTTGACTCGGATGATCTTTGGATGCCAGAAAAACTTGAAAAGCAAATCAAGTTTATGGAAGAAAACGGATATGCTTTTTCTTATACAAATTATGAAGAGATTGATGTTGATGGAAATAAAACCGGTGTAAAAGTCACTGGCCCTAAAAAAGTAACAAAAACAAGAATGTTTAATTATTGTTGGCCAGGATGTCTTACGGTTATGTATGATGCCAATAAGATTGGTCTTATTCAGATTGAGGATATAAAGAAGAATAACGACTATGCAATGTGGTTGAAGATATGTCGCAAAGCAAATTGTTATTTGCTTGATGAAATATTGGGCCAATATAGAAAAGGTCGTGTTGGAAGTGTAAGTACACATAGTATTAAGACAATGATAGGGTGGCATTATAAGCTCTATCATGAAGCAGAGAAAATGGGAAAAATAAAAAGTTTATATAATACAGTAAGAAATATGATTTTTGGATTTTATAAAAAAAAGAAATATGTAAGGTAAAGGATATAGTACATGATAAAAGGATGGAAATATTACAATCATGCATTAATTTCAACATGTGCACCGCATGAATTGCCAGATTTATCTACAATAAAGGATTGTAGTGTCTAGAAAAAAGCGGGAGGTGCGGTTTTCGCACGATGGACATCAGAATATGACAATGATGCCTATAAAGATTGGTGGTATATTGTGCATGACACTCCGTATGAACTTGACAAACAAAAGAAATCACATAGGAGAAAGATAAAAAAAGGGTTATCGAATTTTGAATGTAAAAGAATTAATCCGTTGGAATATGCAGAAAGAATGGCAGAGATAACAATTCTTGCTTGGGACAAATATCCTGCTAAATATCGACCAAAATTTTCAAAAGAACAGCTTATGGAGTCATATTGCAAAGTGAATATGAACAATTTAGTTTTTGGCTGTTTTAATAGTGATGGTTTATTGTGTGGTTTTGATTTTGTAGAAGATTGTGGCAAGTATTGGGTTTTAGGACAAGGAAAAACAGATCCAGAATACGAGAGAGGATTGGAGTTAAATGCTGCGATGACATATTCTGAAACACAGTATTTAAAGGAAGATATAAAAAAAGGAAAATACTTAACAAATGGCCAGAGAAATCTTCTTCATGAAACGAATTTTAACGAAGATTTATGTCATTATTATGGATTCAGAAAAGTATATTGCAAATTGATGTTAGCATCTAATCCTAAATACAAATGGATTATTAATATTTCGTACCCTTTTAGAAAAATAATTTCTAAATTTGTATACTTTAGATGTTTTAATAACTTGTACCACATACTGGAAATGGAAGAAATTGTCAGAAAGCAGAGAGATAATTAGAAGCTGGTTGAAATTAATTTGCATAATGTATTTGTATTTATGATAGAAAAAAACTATTAAGACGCCGTAGAATAATACAATGTATATGGTGATTTAGGAGGAAAATATTAATGGAAAGAGATTCATATTTATACAATATAAGAAGAAAAGGACAAGTAATAGCGCATAAAATTCTACCAGATGAGGTTCTTTCTAAATTTTATTTCAAGGTTGTGCTTAATAAGAACTTAAATCTTAAAACCCCAAAAACATTTAATGATAAAATGCAATGGCTGAAATTATACTATTATCCATTTAATGATACTGTTATCAAATGTGCTGATAAGTATGTGGTTAGAGAGTATATTGAAAAAAAAGGTTATGCAAAATTACTAGTGCCACTTATCGGTCACTGGGAAAATGCAAAAAAAATAGAATGGAATGAATTGCCGGATAAATTTGTTATGAAATGTAATCATGGTTGCGCCTATAATATTTTATGCAATGATAAAAAATTTTGATACAAGGAAAGCAATGTATCAATTGAAGAGACTGTGAAAAAAAGTCTGTAAATTCGTAACAGTATATCCTTCTATGGTAAAA
>JAUNFA010000005.1:0-28696 GCA_030525285.1 Bacillota bacterium
TTTACCATAGAAGGATATACTGTTACGAATTTACAGACTTTTTTTCACAGTCTCACATATCCAGCACTGGCATATCATTACAGCATGTTTGATAGTATATGATATCGTTGCTGTAGCAGTTTCATATTTTGGAGCATTAATATTGAGGTTTGATATGCGGTATTCACAGATACCAAGCGAGTATTATGAACCGTATGCTAAATTTATTCCAATTTATATTGTAATCTGCATTGCTGTTTTTGCGTTATTAAAGTTGTACAAGAGCGTATGGAGATTTGCCAGTTATGCAGAACTGAGGAGGGTGATATTGGCAACAGTGGTTACAGGTATCACTCATATTGTTCTTATAACAACAATTTTCAAGAGGATGCCCGTTTCATATTTCATAATGGGGATAACCTTACAGTTTATACTGATTTTGGGAATTAGATTTGCATACAGATTTATTCTGCTACTCAGATCGAATCGCGTGGATGATTTCAGCAAAGGAAAGCGAGTAATGTGTATCGGTGCCGGCAGAGCAGGACAGATGGTAGTGCGTGAGATTAAAGTGAGTAAGAACATGCATGAAATACCGGTATGTATCATTGATGATAATCCTAATAAATGGGGCAGATACATAGAGGGAGTAAGAATCATAGGAGGCAGAGACAGAATACTTGAAGCGGTAAAAAAATTCTCTATAGAGAAGATTTACTTTACTGTACCAAGTGCTTCTATGAAGGACAGAAGAAATATACTCAATATATGCAAAGAAAGCGGCTGTGAGCTTAAGAGTCTGCCAGGAATATATCAGATTGCCAATGGCGATGTTTCTCTAAGTAAGATGAGAGATGTTGATATTGAGGATTTGCTCGGAAGAGATCCCATTAAGGTCAATATGAATGAAATATTCAAACACATAAAGGATAAAGTAATTCTGGTTACCGGCGGTGGCGGGTCTATTGGTTCTGAATTGTGTAGACAAATTGCCAATAATTCACCTAAGCAGCTGATTATCTTTGACATATATGAGAATAATGCGTACGAAATTCAACAGGAAATACAAAAGAATTGTCCTGATGTAAATTTAGTAACATTAATTGGTTCAGTCAGGGATAACAGAAGAATATTTCAGGTATTTGACAAATACAATCCTGACATAGTTTTTCATGCTGCAGCACATAAGCATGTGCCGCTTATGGAGGAAAGTCCATGTGAGGCAATCAAAAATAATACAATAGGAACATACAATACTGCTTTTGCAGCTATGATGCACAATTGTGGCAGATTTGTGCTTATAAGCACTGATAAAGCAGTAAACCCGACCAGTTGTATGGGTGCTACAAAGCGAAGCTGTGAAATGGTTATTCAAGCACTCGATTATATGGTTAAAAACGGTAAGGCAGATAAAGCACCGCAGCTTTTCAGGAATCCTGCCCTTAAGGAGTGGGCGAATACTCCTGAGAAACTGGAAAGACTTAGAAGCAGTAAGACAGAATTTGTTGCGGTAAGGTTCGGCAATGTACTGGGAAGTAATGGATCAGTCATTCCGCTCTTTAAGAAGCAGATACTGGAAGGGGGTCCGGTAACTGTAACACATCCGGATATCATAAGATATTTTATGACAATTCCAGAGGCTGTTAGCTTGATTCTGGAAGCAGGGGAATATGCCAAAAGTGGAGAAATATTCGTTCTTGATATGGGCGAAGCGGTTAAAATCGATGATCTGGCGAGAAATCTTATACGGTTGTCAGGGCATATACCAGATGAAGATATAAAGATAGAGTATACAGGGTTGAGACCCGGGGAGAAACTCTTTGAAGAGAAACTGATGGCTGAAGAAGGTCTTAAGAGGACGGAGAACGATTTGATTCACATTGGTCAGCCGATAGTATTTGATTATGAAGAGTTCTTGAGTACTCTGGAACCGCTTATGGATTTGGCATATAAGAATAAAAACAATATTAAACAGATGTTGTCCGGTATTGTAACGACGTATAACATCACTAACAATTAAATAATTTGGGGTACAATATACGACACCTTCAGATGTAATACTATGGCGGATCATTCTGAAGGTGTTTTGATTACCTGATTATTTGCGTTTATTTAATTTGCCGCATATGTCTTCATAAACCCTGCGTGTGATGGGATACTTCCACAGTGTTATGCACGAAAGTAAAAGGAAGAATGCAGGTATGAAAGTTATGCAGTTTTCAATCCATTTCATGGTAAATTCGCTCTGAATAGGAGATTCTGAGTTAAATCCTGCAAACTGCAGAATAAGTCCTAGAATCTGAGCACCAATTCCTGACGAAACAGCTTCAACAAGGCTCTGAATTGATACAATAGTTCCCTGACGTTTCATACCGGTTTGAAGCTGATAATATTCGCAGACATCATATATCATAGCAGGCATTACCTGCCAGTATGTGACAGTAGCTATGCCGATAAGTACGATAAAGACATACAGTCTGAAGTCAGCACCGATACCGGTTAATTTGGAAGCGGCAATGGCAACTGCGCATAGCATCTGAAAAATTATGAGTGCAGATCGTTTGTCTGTAAGTGCACAGACTTTATTGACAACAGGAATAATCAGTACCCCAACAAAACATCTAAGAAACAGCATTAATGAAACACGTTCAGATCCCAGCCCTAGATTGTATGTGAAGAAATAGAGCATATCTGAGAGAAATATGCCATAGGAAATCAGGAAAAACAGGCTGGTAAGCAGTAACCATCTGATCGGTTTAAGTTTAAGAACTTCAATGTACTGTCTGAACAATCCCAAAAGACTGATGTTGGGAACTTCGATAACTCTGCCAGTGGCGGGTTTGTCGTATTTGCGTGCTACAGCAGCGGTAATTATAATGCTGGCAGATGATATCAGAGCGATAGAACCTGCAGTGATACTCCATGCTCCGGATAAGGTGAATCCTACTTTTGTTAGGTGATTAACAAGAAGAGACGGCACCGCCATGGCAGTCATTGAGCCTAGCATGTTAAAAAATGCAGCGTAAGATCTAAGGATAGTTCGTTCCTGATAGTCCTGGGTAAATTCAGCTCCAAGGGCAAGATAAGGCACGAAAAAGCCTGCATATGAAATCCAGAAAAGTGCAATCATTACAGAATAATAGAGCACTTTAACTGCATAGGGAGCATTGACACCTGTGAATAGAAAAAGCGTGGAAAAAAATATCATTGTTCCGAAAACAACCATAAAAGGCACTCGTTTTCCCCAACGGGTTTTTACATTATCGGTGAAATATCCCATAAATGTATTAAAAATGGCATCAATAACAGTGCCAAAAGCAATAATTGTTCCTGCAAGGGCAGGCTGAATGCCGGCAACAGTCGTAATAAAAAACAGCAGGAAGGTGCATACCAGTGAATAGCAGGCGGCATCTCCATAAGCTGCGGGTCCGTATCCGAGTTTATCTTTGAAAGAAAGTTTTTTCATCGTTTGCCTCCATCGGTATTATACACTTGCCATAGATATAGATAAAGTGATACTTTATCTATGAAATGAGTAATGAGAGGTTTGAAAATATGAAATATAACGGTGAATCAATTGCGGAATTTTTAATAAAGAATGCAGCAGGTGATGCAATATCTTTTCATATGCCGGGACATAAGGGTGCGGAAATATATAAGATAACTGGTCATAGTGATTTCCTTAGAAACATGGTGGATTTGGACATTACAGAGATACCCGGGGCCGATAATCTTTTCCATGCAGATGGAATAATTGCCGAAACTGCAAAGGCATACAGCAGAATATATGGAGTGAAGAAGTCATATCTTCTTGTTAATGGTACAAGTTGCGGCATTGTTGCTGCTATACTTGCCTGCGTGGGAGAAGGCGAGCGGATTATTATGGCGCGAAATTGCCATAAATCCGTATATAATGCTGTACGGTTGGGAAAAATAAATGCAGAATATGTATATCCTTCACTGGTGGAGGGAATGGCGGGAGCTATTTCTCCTGAGGATATTGAAGCGGCTTTTGACAGATGTCCGGATGCGCGGGCGGTAATTCTGCCGAGTCCGAATTATTACGGTATTTGCAGTGACATTAAAGCCATTGTAAAGATTGTACATGACAGAGGGCGTGTGCTGATTGTGGATCAGGCTCATGGTGCACATCTTAAGATGATGGAGGGAGTGGCCGATTTACCGCTCTCTGCAGAAAGCAGCGGGGCTGATATAATAATAAACAGTACTCATAAAACTCTTGCGTCTTTTACGCAAAGTGCAATCCTCAATGTCAATTCAGATAGGGTGAGTGAGGAAAAAATCGAAGATGTTCTGCAAATAATAGAAAGTACAAGTCCGTCATATCTGCTTATGGGATCGCTTGATGTCAATAGAGCAATTATCGAAGAGCACGGAGACAAGCTGTTTGAGGAATGGGCGAAACGCGTGAATAGATTTTATGATGAAGCTTCACGAATTAAAGGCATTAAGGTAATGGAAGACATTCCGCTTCTTGACAAAACAAAGCTGAATATTGACGGCAGCCAGCTGGGAATCAGCGGAAGCAGGCTGGCATCAATGCTAAGTGATAGGAACATTATTGTTGAGCTTGCCACAGGAAGCATAGTAATGTGCATGACCGGAATCGGAACTACTGATGAGCATATTGACAGACTTATTGAAGCTATAAATGAAATATCAAAGGAAGCCGGGGATGCTTACAATAATTGTGAGGAACACGAAAAGGATATATCCGAAAAAGTGTGGACGATGAAACATATTGCAGGAAACTGCAGTGGAGAGACAATGAGGGTTTCATTAGAAAATGCAGAGGGAATGTGCGCAGCTGATTATGTGATTCCATATCCGCCGGGAGTGCCTCTTGTATGCAGAGGAGAAATTGTTACAAAAGAGGACTGCGAATATGTTTTGAATCTTATTTCAAGAGGAGAAGACGTGCTGGGAGTAGATGATTGTGGACGGATAAAGGTGTATAAGGAGCTTAAATAAGGCAAACACGAATTAAATTGTATATTATAGATGTCCGTAAACTGCTCTTAAAAACTGTCAAGTAAAAATACTTGACAGTTTCGCTTTATTTGATATAATAGTCAATGGTGATTTAGATGAATATTGATGAAATTACGAAGGCTAGTCTCCTCTATGATTTTTATGGTCAGCTTCTGAGCAGAAGACAGAGGGAGTGCATGGAGCTCTATTATGAAGAGAATTTATCTCTTTCAGAGATTGCAGATGAGTTCGGCATAAGCAGACAAGGTGTTTCAGATGCACTTAAGAATGCAGTACGAGCACTTAATGATTATGAGAGGAAGCTGGGGCTTGTAAACAAACTTCAGAAAACAAATCAGGCTATTGCTGAGATTGACAGCATAATAGACCAGGTAGTTGGTAGTATGACTGATAAATATGCTGATTATGGAACTGATACGGCAATCGGTAACCGTGATTCTGATGCTGTTGTCGACAAGCTTAAGAGAGTTAAAGATATAATTGATAATTTGGAGGATTAATCCATGGCATTTGAAGGATTGTCTGAAAAACTGCAAGGTGTATTCAAAGGCCTTAAGGGCAAGGGTAGTCTTACTGAAGCAGATATAAATGCAGCAATGAGGGAAGTCAAGCTGGCGCTTCTTGAAGCCGATGTTAACTTTAAGGTTGTCCGTGAGTTCGTGGCATCCGTTAAGGAGAAGGCTCTCGGTGAAGAAGTTATGGCAAGTCTGACACCGGGACAGCAGGTTATCAAAATCGTAAACGATGAGCTGGTAAGTCTCATGGGAGGTGCCAACAGTAAGCTGACATATTCTCCTAAAGGATTTACCATCTACATGATGGTCGGTCTTCAGGGTACAGGTAAGACTACAACATGCGGCAAACTTGCAAAATATCTAAAAAAAGAAGGCAAAAGGCCGATGCTTTGTGCATGTGACATATACAGACCTGCAGCTATAGACCAGCTGGAAGTTGTGGGAAAAACGGTAGATGTCCCGGTATTTACCATGAGGGAATGCCGTGAACCGGAGAAAATCGCTCAGGCAGCAATAGATGACGCAGAGCGACTTGGCTGTAATGTACTGATTGTGGATACTGCCGGTCGTCTTCAGATAGATGAAGAACTGATGGTGGAGCTTGAGGTGCTTAAGAAGGCGATAAAGCCTCATGAGATTCTGCTGGTAGTAGATGCCCTGACAGGTCAGGATGCTGTTAATGCGGCAGAAGGATTCAATGACAGGCTGGGCATTGACGGAATCATAATGACCAAGATGGATGGTGATTCAAGAGGCGGTGCGGCACTGTCAGCAAAAAAGGTGACAGGAAGACCTATCAAATTCGTTGGTATGGGTGAGAAATTTGATGCACTGGAACCTTTCCATCCAGAGAGAATGGCAAGCAGAATACTGGGTATGGGCGATATGCTTACTCTTATAGAGAAGGCTCAGGAAGACTATGACGAAGCCAAGACAGCAGAGCTTGAAAGAAAGATGCGCAAGAATGCGTTTACTCTGGAAGATTTTCTTGAGCAGATGGGTCAGATTAAGAAGATGGGTGGCATCACAAAGATGCTCGAAATGCTTCCGGGAATGAATCAGGCTCAGATGAAGGGCTTTGACGCGGAGAAGAGCGAGAAGGAATTCATTCAGTTTGAGGCTATAATTCAGTCAATGACCAAAGCTGAACGCGAGAATCCTCAGATTCTCAACGCTAGCAGAAGAAGGCGAATTGCAGCCGGAAGCGGTCAGCCTGTATCCAAGATAAATCAGCTAGTGAAACGCTATGAAGAGTCCAAGAAAATGATGAAAAGTCTAATGGGCAAGGGTGGCAAGAAAAACAGAATGTTCAGAGGTTTATAACCTCGTTCAGATAGAACTAAGATAGTAATTATAAATATTTCAGGAGGAAACACTAAAATGGTAAAAATCAGACTTAAGAGAATGGGAGCACACAAGAAGCCTTTCTATCGTATCGTAGCAGCAGATGCAAGAGCACCTAGGGACGGTAAGTTCATCGAGGAAGTAGGATATTACAATCCAATGACAGAACCAGCTGATGTTAAGATTGATGAAGAAAAGGCTCAGAAGTGGCTTGCAAACGGAGCACAGCCTACAGATACAGTTAAGAGACTCTTCAAAAACGCAGGTATTTTATAGGAAAGCGGTGAAACAGACAATGGTAGAATTAGTTAGTGCGATTGCAAAGTCACTAGTTGAGCATCCTGATGCAGTGCAGGTAACAGAATCACTGTCCAATGGCACTACAGTTATCCAGCTTAAGGTAGCATCAGAAGATATGGGTAAGGTTATCGGTAAGCAGGGAAGAATCGCCAAAGCAATAAGAACTGTTGTCAAGGCGGCAGCTACGAAGGCAAACGCGAAGGTAGTAGTTGAGATAGTTCAATAGAGACGATTGAGGAGCACATGTATTTAATATATGTGCTCTATTGTATTAATTGGGAATTAAAATATGGAAAAAATATTAATCGGCAAAGTAGTGAATGCAGTTGGCATAAAGGGCGAATTAAAGGTATACAATTATTCAGACAGCGATGAAATATACAGAATCACGCCGGAACTTTATATGGATGACAATCTGTATCAGGTTGAGAATGTAAGAATGCAGAAGCACATGGTGGTTCTCAAGCTAAAGGGTATCAATGACAGAAATGCAGCGGAGCTGGCTAAGGGCTCTGAAATTTTCATAACAGAAAATGACCTTCCTGAGCTTGAGGAAGGAGTTTTCTATGTGCGTGATCTTATTGGAATGAGTGTCGCTGAAGAAAACGGCAATAAACTTGGAACTGTAACAGATGTTATCCAGAATACGGGGCAGGATCTTTTTGAAATAAAAACCAATGACAATAAACAGCTGCTGATTCCAAAGGTGAATGAGTTTGTAAAAAATATAGATAAAGATGCTTGTTGCATCACAGTAAGACTTATTGACGGCCTTATGGACCTATAGGAGAATGCAGAATGAATATAGATGTACTTACATTGTTTCCGGAGATGTTCGGTCCTGTTGTAGGCGGAAGCATTCTGGGAAGAGCAGCAGCAAAGGGCATATTAAATGTAAAAACAACGGATATAAGAGACTTCAGTAATGATAAGCATAACAGAGCGGATGACTATCCCTTTGGTGGTGGTGGCGGAATGGTTATGATGGCTGATCCTATTTTTGGTGCTATGGAAAGTGTGTCAGCGGCAGATAAAAAAGTGATATATATGTCGCCAAGAGGCAGAATTCTTGACCAGCAGAAGATTATCGAACTTTCACAACTTGATAATCTGGTAATTCTTTGCGGACATTATGAAGGCGTAGATCAGAGAGCACTGGATTATTGGAATGCTGAGGAGGTTTCAATTGGAGATTATGTGCTTACAGGTGGAGAACTGCCGGCGATGGTGCTTATTGATGCTGTAGCGAGAATGATTCCAGATGTATTGGGTAATGAGAATTCAGCTTTGGATGAATCCATATACTCGGGTCTTCTAGAGCATCCACAGTACACAAAGCCGAGACAATACAGAGGAATTGAGGTACCTGAAGTGCTTACAAACGGCAATCACAAGCTGATTGATGAGTGGAAATTCAGGCAGGCCCTGACACTTACACAGGAACGTCGTCCAGACCTTTTGGAAGAGTATTTAGACAAAGATAGAGAATTCACCAAAGGTGAGAAGAGAATAATAGAAGAAATCACCAAAAGGAAACTGTAATAATTGCACCCGGTTAGCCTTTGGTGTAGAATAGAGCCATGAAAATGAAATTATCAACAAAGGCAAAAAAAACAATATGCATATATTTGATTGTATTGCTGATACTATATATTGTTGTCCAGATTCTGCCCAAGGTGACGGATATTTTTGAAACTACAGACGTACTTAAAGTGGGAAGTCTTGCCTTATCCTGTGAGACAACAGGGTACCTTGTCAAAGATGAATACGTTTGCATCGCAGGTGAATCGGGGAATATCAAGTACACCGAAAAATCTGATACCGTAGTCAAAAGAGGACACAAAATGTGTTCGGTCACTTTGAAGGGCACAGGAGATACGGAGAAGAACAGGTATACTAAATATACCAACAGACTGGGGAATACCAAGAAAATAACAAACAGCTACAAGGCACCGATAAGCGGTGTTTTCAGCCTTGTGATTGATGGATACGAAGGCATGTTCACAACAAACAAGATGAAGGAGCTGAATAAGTCTGAGGTGGAAGCCTGTGATTATGACAGTGTGGATCTGGATAGGTCGGCAATATACAAAGGTGAACCTGTGTACAAAATATCCGGTGATGATAAATGGTTTGTATTGTGCTGGGTAGAAGCAGGCAAGGCAGGTGATTATCCTGAAGGCGATAAGGTAACACTTAAGCTTCCAGACGGTGATGTAGATGCTAAAGTGTATTATGCAAAGAATGAAGGCGAGTACACACGGCTTATTTTCGAGCTGGATGTTTACTATAAAAAATTCGCATCTGCGAGGGCTGTTGATATGACCGTTGTTGCTTGTGCTGACGAAGGACTTATCGTAAAAAGTGACAGCATTATCAAGAAAGACGGTAAACAGGGTGTGTATGTTGTCAATAAAAATAACAGGGCACGCTTTACACCGGTTAAGGTAATATCAACAGACGGAACGTATTCTGTATTGAAGGATACGTCGTTTTATGATGATGATGGCAATCAGGTTATGACCGTGGATGTGTACGATAATGTGTTGAGACATCCGGAGAGTGCCCTCAAGAAGGATTTGCAGAAGCAAAAAGGAGATGAATAAATTGCAGGACATTGAAAAAAATCTCAAGTTGATTGATGAGAAAATAAGAGCTACAGCGGAGTCATGTGGAAGAAGACGCGAAGATATTCTTTTGTGTGCAGTAAGCAAGACAAGAACTCCCGAAGAAATCAACAAAGCTATTGACGCAGGTGTTACGGATATAGGCGAAAATAAAGTCCAGGAGATAATGGACAAGTATGAATCTGTAAAGCCGGTGAAATGGCATATGATAGGACATCTGCAGACTAATAAGGTTAAATATATCATAGACAAGGTTGTGATGATTCACTCTGTGGATTCCTTCAAACTGGCATCTGAGATTAATAAACGGGCAGGAGCAAAGGGTATTACCATGGACATTCTGCTTCAGGTCAATTCAGCACAGGAAGAAAGCAAATTTGGTATAAGCCTGGAAGAAACAGAATCCCTCATTAATGAAATTCTGGAAAAGTGTGAGAATATCAGAATCAGAGGATTAATGTGTGTTGCTCCTAAGGCTGATGATCCGCAGGATATTAAGGTTTATTTTTCTCAGGTTAAAGAACAGTATGATAAATTCAGCAAAATTGGGCATCCGAGACTTGATTTCAAATATCTGTCAATGGGAATGTCTCATGATTTCCCTGTAGCAATTGAAGCCGGATCAAATCTGGTCAGAGTGGGAAGTGCTATTTTTGGAGAAAGAGATTATAGCAAGCAGAAGTAGTTAAGGAGGTACAAAATGGGTGTATTCAACAAATTCAAGGATTTGATCGGAATTGAAGAAGAATATGAAGACGATGATTATGAAATGGTAGAAGAGGATTACAGACCGAACTATTATGAAAGAAGAGAAGCTGAAAAGGCTAAGGCAGCACAGCATTATGAGGGAGGTAATGTAGTTCCCATGAAGAATCAGTCGGTTAAGGCAATTACTACGGCACTGAAGCTTGTGGTTATTGAACCTACAGGATTTGATGAGTGCCCTAAGCTGGTTGACAGTCTTAAGAGCAGAAAACCTGTCATTGTTAATCTGGAGAAGCTTGACAGCGATACAGGAAGAAAAATCTTTGACTTCCTCGGTGGAGCAACATATGCATTAAACGGCAATGTGCAGAAGATTGCCAACAGCATATTTGTTTTCGCACCTGAGAACGTTGATATTTCAGCAGAAGGTGAAAATAAACCATATTTTGGAAATGACGGTAGCGAATTTAATCCTTGGCAGTAAAGGGGGTTACTTATGATAAAGCCTGTTGATATTCAGGAAAAGACATTTTCCAAGAGTGTTAGAGGATACAGGGAGGAAGAAGTTGATAAATTCCTCGATGAGGTTATGATTGATTATGAACAGATCATAGATGAATTGAGGCAGACTAAAGAAGAAAACAGCAGACTTGTTGAGGAACTTGAAAGATACAGGAAGTCAGAAGGAACTGTTCTTGAAACTCTGGAAACTGCCAAAACTCTTATGTCTGAAATATCGGCAAGTGCTGATAAAAGAGCTGATATTCTTCTCAAGAATGCAGAACTGGATGCACAGTTGATTACAAAGGAAGCTCAGGAAAATGCTGATAGAATCAACGAAGCAAGTCAGGCTCTCAAAAGCCGTTTCGTGGATTTCAGAACGAGATACAAGAAGCTGCTTCAGTCTGAACTCCAGCGCTTCGAATCACTCAGTGGGGAACTATTCCCAGAACTCGGAGTTGATGATTTTGATGATTTGCCAGATGCGTCAGATGAATACATAGCAGAGTCGTCATCTATGAGACAATCTCCTAAGCCTTTGAGAGGAACGTTTGATTTCAGCAAAAGCGGTGATGCGGAGAAAATGCAGCAAACGGTAAGAAATATCAAATATTAAGGAGGCGGGGCATACCCGCCCCATTTTGTATGGTTTACTTTGTAATTATTGTAATGGCAATTATGCTTGACAGAATTGTCAAGTGGGGCATATCAAATGCTATGGTGCCAGGACAGACAATCCCGGTAATAGAAAACATATTTCACATTACATATGTGAGAAATACAGGAGCAGCATTCAGTATGATGCAGGGACAGACTATTATTTTAGTAGGGTTACCTGTTGTTGTCATGGTAGTAGCGGTTGTTTTACTAATTGTCAAAAGAAAATTCTGGCATCCTCTGCTATGTACAGGCATATCAATGATTTGCGCAGGTGGAACTGGTAACCTGATTGACAGAGCATCAGTGGGATACGTTGTTGACATGTTTGACTTCAGAGTCTTTCCGGTATTTAATGTTGCGGATATTTTTGTTTGCGCCGGATGCGGAGCAATACTTATCTATGTAATGATGATAGAAGGCAGAAAGGAAAAGAAACAAAACTAGCATGGAAAATAACAGAATTGACATTCAGGTAGATGATAATATGGCAGGTAAGAGGCTGGATGCGGCCCTTGCCGGAGCAATGTCTGAATTCAGTCGCAGTTTCATTCAGAAACTGATAGAAAACGGTTCCGTTCTGATAGATGGCAGTCCGTGTAACAAGAAGGAAAAGGTGAGCGAAGGTACTGTTGTTACAGTGATACTGCCTGAACCCGACGTTTTGGATGTGGTGGCCGAAGATATACCCCTTGACATAGTTTATGAGGATGAGGATCTTCTTGTGGTGAACAAGCCTGCGGGAATGGTTGTACATCCGGCACCGGGGAATTACAGTGGAACGCTGGTTAATGCACTTATGTATCATTGCGGTGATAATCTTTCAGCAATTAATGGTGTAATAAGACCGGGAATAGTACACAGAATAGATAAGGATACCAGCGGACTTCTTATGGTTGCCAAGAGTAATAGAGCCCACATAGGTCTTAGTGAACAGCTCAAAGATCATAGTATTACACGCAGATACAAGGCAATAGTATATAATAATATTAAGGAAGATGAGGGTACAGTTGATGCTCCCATAGGAAGAGACCCGTCAAACAGACTTAGAAATGCAGTAGTTTACCAGAGTTCACACAATGCAGTTACTCATTATCGGGTTCTGGAAAGATTCGGAGAGTTCACGCTGATTGAAGCTGTTCTTGAAACAGGAAGAACCCATCAGATAAGAGTGCACATGACGCATATTAAACATCCTCTTTTGGGTGACAGTCTGTATGGCCCTCAGAAAAAGAACAAACTGGGAGCATCAAGACAGATGCTCCATGCAGGCACCTTGGGATTCATACATCCTGTAACGGGGGAATACCTTGAATTCACATGTCCGCTACCTGAAGATTTTGAAAAAGTTCTGACGAAGCTGAGAGAAAGGAAGAAGTAATGGGAAAACGCGTTTTCGAACCCGGTACAATGTTAAATCCGGTTCCTGTAGTAATGGTATCATGTGGTACTATGGAAAACCCCAATATAATAACTGTAGCATGGACGGGAACTGTTAACTCAGAGCCGCCAATGACATACGTATCTGTACGAAAATCCAGATATTCACATGACATAATTGAAAAATCAGGGGAATTTGTAATTAATCTGACTACTGAAGAACTTGCAAAGGCGACAGATTTCTGTGGCGTCAGATCGGGAAAAAATGTTGATAAATTTAAGGAGATGGGGCTGACTGCAGAGGCAGGTCAGAAAGTTAAGTGCCCTATAATCGCTGAAGCACCGGTAAATCTGGAATGCAAGGTTATAGAGGTTCACGAGTATCCTACTCATGATATGTTTGTAGCTGAAATTATCAGCGTTACTGTAGACGACAGCTTGATAGATGCAGATGATAAACTCAGGCTGGACAGGGCAGGACTTATTGTTTATAACCACGGAAGCTATCAGGGAGTAAAGCGAGGCGAACTCGGTACATTCGGATATTCTGTGATGAAACCAAAGACGAGAAAACGAAGAGCTGCAGAGCAACGAAACAGATACAGAAGTAAAAACAGAAGTAAAAGCAGCTCAGCAAAAGGTAAAAATCATTCCGGCAGATAAAATTATTTGCCGGATTTTGATTTTGGAGCCTTTTCGGGCTTTATGTTTTTTAGTGCTTTGAGGCAGTCCTCGCAGACACGACCTGTTTTAAATGCGAAAGCATCGTAGTGTGAATTGCCGCATATGCTGCATTCTTTGCGACCGGTAGTTTGCTTTTTCATAATTCAATCCTTCCTTTGCTAAGTGACATAAAGCAACCGTAATGCTGAGCTTATTTGTAAAATACACTCAAACCATTGGAATTTCAAGGATTTTAATATTACATGTAACAGACGTGCCGCTGGATGTAACGAAACGGCATGAATCACACGCAATTTATGATGTATACTATAAAATCGGTGCAGTGGCTTCCTTTAGCCATCGGCGTTCTTTTTCGTTCATGAATGGTGAAAGACACTTGAATACTGTGGCATGATATTCATTAAGAATATTAAGTTCAGTAGTGGTCATAAGCTCCGGTGCTATGGCGTCTCTGTCAAAAGGAACCAATGTGAGGGTTTCAAAATTCATAAAACCCGGATGGTTGGAGTCTGGAGTGCATAAGATAAGGTTTTCGAGTCTTATTCCGAATTTATTTTCAATATAAACGCCCGGCTCATTAGACGTTATCATACCAGGTTCAAAAGGTTTATCTGACCCGCTCTTACTTATTCTGTTAGGTCCTTCATGAACATTTAGAATATATCCGACCCCGTGACCGGTTCCGTGGTTATAGTCAAGGCCTTTCTGCCAGAGGGGTATTCTTGCCAGACAGTCAAGCTGTCTGCCGGAAGTTCCGTAAGGGAAGATGGCAGCGCCAAGGTTGAGATTTCCGCGAAGTACAGTTGTATAGCATTCTTTTTCATAATCGGATATATGTCCCAGTGCAATGGTTCTGGTCACATCAGTAGTTCCATCTAGATACTGTGCTCCCGTATCCATTAGAAGAAGACCATCAGACAGATGGCAGGATGTTTCGGGTGATGGTGAATAATGAACGATTGCGCCGTGCTCCCCGTAGGCGACAATGGAATCAAAACTTAAAGAAATGAAATCCTCCTGACTTTTCCTGTCTTCAAGAATCATGTCAGCAACACTAAGCTCAGTAAGGGAGGAGTGTTCGCTGTTACGGGACAACTGTTTCAATTTGTATATAGTTTTTGTAAAAGCGACACCGTCTTTTAGGTGTGCGCTTTTTTCGTTGGCAATTTCAACGGTATTTTTGCAGGCTTTGGCCTTGAGCGTAGGATTGACATCAAACACAGGATGGAAGATAAGACTTGTGAGGGCCTGATTGACAGAAGCCTTGTCTACTTGAAGAGATGGAGAGTCGGAACTGCCGAAGTTTTGTGCCACATCATTGTAAATGTCCAAATACGGCTTTAATGTAATCCCATCCTTTTCGAAAGTGTTGCGTATGTCTTTTGAAACAGCATCAGAGGATATGTAAAGTGTTGCGCTATCATGGTCTACAATTGTGTATGCCATGGCAACAGGTGTATGAAGAACGTCATTACCGCGATAATTGTACAGCCAGGCAATATCATCCAGAGCTGATATTAGAATTGCATGCTTAAGTGAGGAGCGAAGCTGCTGTAATTTGTCTGATATAGACATGCCGGTCTGCTTGTCAGTAAGAAGCCATATTTGTGAAACGGGGAAAGGGGGCCTGTCGTTCCACATTTTATCCACAAGATCAATCTGATTAAGTATTCGAATATTTTTATCGTTAAGGGATGAAGCTATGGATGAGCCGAGGCTGTAGCTTACAGTTCTGCCGTCATAGGATAATGTCTGTCCATCTGATATTGCTTGTGCCAGATAGTTTTCTATGGATGGTACACCAGGCTGTCCCGTTTTAAAAAGTTCAATGCCACTCCCCTCAAGCTGATTGGCTGCCTGAATGAAATATCTGCCGTCGGTCCACAGGCCAGCGAAGGAGATTCCTATAAGGAGAGTACCGGCAGACCCGGTAAAACCGCTTATATATTGGCGGCTTTTAAAATATTCGTGGGTGTATTCCGATCCGTGATAATCGTCGGATGTGATGATGTAATAGTCGATGTGGTTTTCTTTCATAAGGCTACGTAGCTTGCGAAGCCTTTCTGGGATAGTGTTCATTATTTTGCCTCTGTAGGAATTTCAGGATTAACATAAAGGGTTCTGTTATGGGTGAATATAACCATTCCTGGTTTGGCTCCGGCAGGTTTTTTTACATAGCGCGCTTTGGTGTAATCCACAGGAACGTTGGCGGAACTGGCGCCTTTACTGTGATATGCAGCGATTGCAGCAGTTTCAAAGAGCTCCTCTTCCGACGGTTCCTTACCATCTGTAAAGAGAATTACGTGAGAGCCGGGAATGTCTTTGGTGTGAAACCAGATATCGTTCGAAGATGCATACTTGAGTGTAAGCCAGTCATTTTCATTATTGTTTCTGCCTGCCATTACCTGCCTTCCTGTGGATAATGTATATGATATCGGTTTAGGTTTGTTTGCTTTGGAAGGACGCTTACTGTTTTTTCTGTATCTTATGTATCCGGAGGAAATCAGTTCACGGCGAATCGCTTCTATTTCTTCAACAGACGTTGCTTTGTCAATAAATTGAATTACGGATTCAAGGTATGTGATTTCGCTTGCAGTTTCTTCAAGCTGAAGCTTTTTTTCTTTAATGGCAGTCTTGTATTTGCCGTATTTTTTGTAGTAATTCTGCGCATTTCTCGACGCTGAAAATTTAGGGTCGAGGGGGATTTCAAGCGTGGAGCCATCATAATAATTAATAACCCGAACAGCTTTTTCTCCGGGCTTGCAAAGGTGAAGATTTGCTGTGAGAAGTTCACCGTAAAGCCTGTATTTGTCCGAGTTTTCCGCTTTGTGAAGATCTTCGCTGAGTCTCTGTGTTTTCAGGCGAAGCTTACCCAGATGATTATCTACAAGGCGGAGCAGATCGTTGGCCTTTTGCTTGACCGTATTTGAAGACTCGCGATTAATGAAATAAAATGCTGCTGCCTGACTTAATGTATCAAATTCATTTCGGGTATAAGCACTGTCGTATACTGTAAGATCGGTTATGTGAAAATCCACGGGTTTTCCCTTACCGTCAGTATAGACAAGGGGAACAGCAGTACCGCTGTCTATGGTATCGATTATGTTGCGAAGCTTTACATAAGGACGGTCAGCGGCAGCTATGGTTTCTGCGAGGACCGGTGAAATTCCCTGGATGTTCTGCATGATTGCACGAGCCTGCTGTATTTCATTCAGAAGTATATTGTTTAATTGTTCTTCAGTGACTTGAGTGAAAGGAATTTTTTCCTGGGCAGGCGGATATTCATAAGCCTTGCCAGGAAGAATCTGTCTTGCCCTGTTGACATCAATTGAAATGTGCTTGATGCTGTCGAGAATGCGATTGGATTCCATGTCTACAAGCATGACATTGCTGTGCTTGCCCATTATTTCTATAACTAATTTCTTGTTTACGTTAAATCCAAGTTCGTTAACTGTCTCTATTAGAATTTCGATGATTCTGTCGTTTTGATGCTGAACTATATCCGTGATTCTTCCGGCACTCAGATGCTTTCTGAGAACCATACAGAAGGTAGGCGGTTCAGCAGGATTTTCAGGTGACTGTTCAACCAGATATACTGCACTGTGACTGGCTGACGCGCTTATGAAAAGCTTGCGCTTACCCTCCTTTGTATGTATGTTAAAGAGCAGCTGTTCCGGTTGGGGCTGATATATTTTTTCTATTTTACCTAAAATAAGGTTTCTTTTAAGTTCTGCAGTTGCTGCATATGCAGCCATACCGTCAAATGGCATAGTTGACCTCCCGCGGGTATTGATATTTTTCTATCAGGATTTTATAATAAACAATATTATCATAAAAGAAACGGAATGGTGAAAAAAGATGATAAAAAGCATGACAGGATTCGGAAGAGGTGAGTTTTCCGATGGCAAGAGAAACGTTATTGCAGAAATAAAAACCGTGAACCACAGATATGCTGATATCAGTGTCAAGATGCCGAAGCGGTACTCATTTGCGGAAGAAAAAATCAAATCTATTGTTAAGGAAAAAGTCAAGAGAGGTAAGATTGAGGTTGGCATTATTGTTGAAAATCTCACTGAGGAGGATACTACCGTTAAGCTTAACAGCATGGTTGCAGGTCAGTATGTAAACAATCTCAAAGAATTGAAGGATATATACGGTCTTACCGGTGAAATTGACATTAAGCTTGTAGCTACTATGCCTGATGTACTTAAGGCTGTGCCTGATGTTGAAAATGAAGATGAAGCGGCTGCTGTAATATTTGAAGCCGTGAAAATTGCCGCGTCCAATCTGGATGAAATGAGAGCAGTTGAAGGTGGAAAACTTGCAGAAGATCTTCTTATGCGTGGCGAATTGATAAAAGACATTGTGAAGAAGATTGAAGTTCGTGCTCCTATGGTGGCACATGAGTATACAATGAAGCTACAAAACAGAATTAAAGAATTAATCGGGGATCAAGTGGATATTCCAGAGGATAGAATTCTTGTGGAAGCTGCTGTATTTGCTGATAAAGCCAATATTACAGAAGAGCTTGTCAGACTGGACAGTCACATGAATCAGCTTAAGCAGATTCTCACATCGAGTAGCAATCCGGTAGGTAAGAAACTGGATTTTCTGGTTCAGGAAATGAACAGAGAGTCAAATACAATTGGTTCGAAAGCGAATGATATGGAGATTACTTCATTAATGCTTGAAACCAAAAGCGAAATTGAAAAAATAAGAGAACAGGTTCAGAATATAGAATAAGAATGAGAGTTTTAGTGTTAGGAACGGGTGCACAGGGTTCTACTGTAGTAAGGAATCTTGAAAATGAGCCCAATGTAACAGAAATAATATGTGCAGATTGCGATGAGCAACAGGTGAGAAGACTTGCGTCATCTGTCAGCAAGGCTACAGGCAGGTGTATAGACGCAGGAAATTATGATGAAATAAGAAGGATAATGGATGGGTGCGACCTTGTTGTTAATGCCCTTCCTCTTGAGTATGGCAAAAACGTACTGGAGGCAGCCCTCGATGCCAAGTGCAACTATCAGGATTTTGCCGCATGTGAGGGAATCGGAGATTCGTGGGAGGATGGCATGGAGATAATGCTGACCGAATACGACAAAAGATTTCGTGAAATAAACAGACTTGCATTGATAGGCACAGGGACTGCACCAGGAATAATGTGCATTGCTGCTCGTGAGGCGGTCAAATATGTCGACAAGGCTGAGACCATATATATTAATGTTTATGATGGTGTTAAAACAAAGGATTTTATGCCTTTCTGGTGGTCACCTCATGTAGCACTTAACGATATGATAGATAAGCCTGTAGCATATATTAACGGCAAACTTGTCAATACTGAGCCCTTTTCTATGCCGATTACAAGAGAATATGATTATATCGGCAAGCGGATAACTCTCGTTGAACATGCCCACGATGAACCTTTTTACATTGGAAGAAACAGGAAGAGCCTTTTTAAAAATGTGAAGAATGTTCACTTCAAATATGGTGGCACAGGAGTTGAATTCGGGAAGAAGCTGTATGATGAGGGCAAGCTGTGCAGAGATGTGGTGAAAGCAGATGGTGTTGAGACAACTCTCAATGATGAACTTATAGCAAAGCTTCCTCGGGCTCCGAGAAATCCAGAAGAGGTTAAGGCAATTATTGACGATGGAGTGGTTTCGGAAAAAAGTGCAATGGTATGTGAGGTTGAGGGAGTTAAGAGCGGCAAACCGGTTACAGTGGAATATCATGTGCACGCTCCGGGGCTGACTTGGGCATACAACAATTATGGTGTATCACATGAACAATATACTACGGGAAACTGTGGATTCCTTTTCACAAGACTGTTTGTCAATAACAAGCTGAATCACAAAGGTCTTATTTCATCGGATATGCTTTCGGATTGTGAGAACAGACAGTATCTCAAGTGGGCTGAACAAATTAACATTACAACTGAAGTAAGAATTAAACATTGAAATGCTTTGAACGAAATGATATAATCATTGTTTGAAAAGAACTTGAATTTGGAGATACGAAATGGTAAAAGGGAAACTTTTTGTTCTTTCCGGTCCATCGGGTACCGGTAAAGGTACAATATGCAGAGAAGTTTTGAGCCGAAATAACGGTATACGACTCAGCATATCCATGACAACAAGGACACCTCGTGAAGGTGAGATACACGGTGAACATTATTTCTTTGCGGAGAGAGAGGAATTCATAAGTCTCATCAATGAGGACGGATTCATTGAATATGCCGATGTATATGGTAATTTTTACGGTACTCCGAAGAAGCAGGTTGAAGAATGGCTTGACAGAGGACAGGATGTGCTTCTTGAGATTGATGTTCAGGGGGCGATTCAGGTTAAGAAGAATTATCCTGACAGCATTCTGCTTTTCGTTCTTCCTCCGTCAATTGAGGTTCTCAGAGAAAGATTGACCGGTAGAGGAACAGATGCAGCCGATGTTATCGAGAGAAGAATGGCAAGTGCAACCAGTGAGATTGGTCTTATCGGCGAGTACGATTACAGTATCGTGAACGATGTACTTGCGGAAGCTGTGGAGTCAGTTGAAGCCATTATTAAGGGAGAGCACATGAGACTGACAAGAGAAACAAGCGAAGCGATTGTCAGAAGATATAAGCAGGAGGTTTAATCAGATGTTATATCCATCAATTAACACAATGAGATCAAAGGTAGACAGCAGATACACGCTGGTAATACTGGCAGCAAAGAGAGCTAGAGATATTATTGACGGTACACCTAAGCTGACAGAGGCTGATGTGATTAAACCTGTCTCAATTGCAGCGAATGAAATTGCGGAAGACTTGATTACATATAAGGAATCAGAAGAATAATTCCAATAAAGTGCGGGTAGCAATTTATTTGTTGCTAAAATATCGCAAATGTTGGAAATGTGGTATTGAATGTTAAATCCTTCTTGGTGTTTTATTGCACTGAGGAGGTTTTTTTATGGATGGCAAACTCGTTGTAAAAATGCGCAGGAACATTAATGTTATTCCACTGGACAGCATTATGTACCTTGAGAACCGGAAGAGGAAGATTGTTGTTCATACGCCGGATGGAATTTATGAGGAATACGGCAGTCTGACTGAAATAATTAAAGCCCTTGACGACAGCTTTCTGCATTGTCATAGAAGCTATCTGCTTAACATGGAGTCAATTGCATCAATGTCAAATCAGCAGATTACATTTTGTGATGGAAGTACAATTTTCATGGGAAGGGGTACATTTCTCAGAACAAGACGCAAGGTTGAAGAATATTTGGAGGGTAAAAACGAAAAAAGTATTGAAAACCCTTGAAAAATCAAATAACTTCTTGAAATTTAATTTCAGATGATGTATCTTATTAGATGGTGTCGCTTGCGATACCGCAGATTAAAATAGCACACGGTCGCTGGCACATGGCCGGTGCCCCTGGTATTGCAGAGGTTGCTTGTGATGAGCGGGCGTGGAAGGTTTAAAACCGGAAGGAGAAAAGAAAATGTCAGTAATTTCAATGAAACAGTTACTCGAAGCAGGTGTACATTTTGGACACCAGACAAGAAGATGGAACCCTAAGATGGCTCCTTACATCTTTACTGAAAGAAACGGTATTTACATTATCGATCTTCAGAAGACAGTAAAAAAAGTTGACGAAGCTTACAACTTCATGAAAGAAGTTGCAGCATCAGGAAAGCCAATTCTTTTCGTAGGAACAAAGAAGCAGGCTCAGGCTGCAATCAGAGATGAAGCTTTAAGATGTGGACAGTACTACGTTAACCAGAGATGGTTGGGCGGAATGCTTACAAACTACAAGACTATTTCAGGAAGAATAAGAAGACTGTATGACATCAAGGCTATGGAGGAAGACGGCACTTTCGAAAAGCTGGCTAAGAAGGAAGTAATCAAGCTGAGAGCAGAAGCTGATAAGCTGGAGAAGTTCCTGGGCGGCATCAAGGAAATGAAGGGAATGCCTGGTGCAATCTTCGTTGTTGACCCTAAGAAAGAAAAGATTGCTGTTAAGGAAGCAAGAATTCTGGGAATCCCTGTAATCGGTATCGTAGATACTAACTGTGATCCTGATGATGTTGATTACATCATTCCTGCTAATGACGATGCAATCAGAGCAGTTAAGCTTATTGCCGGTACAATGGCAGATGCTGTTCTGGAAGCTAACCAGGGCGAAAGCTTTGATGACAGTGAAGTTGCTGCAGAAGAACCTGCAGAGGATGCTGAATAATTCATATTCATAGATTATACAGGAGGACGAAATAATGGCTGTAACAGCAACAATGGTAAAAGAACTGCGTGAAATGACAGGCGCAGGCATGATGGATTGCAAAAAGGCATTGGTAGAAGCTGATGGAGATCAGGACAAGGCCGTTGAAATACTTAGAGAAAAGGGACTTTCAAAAGCAGCTAAGAAGGCTGGAAGAATTGCAGCTGAAGGTCTTGTAAAGGTGGCATTTGCTGAAGATGGCAAGGCTGCAGCGATTATTGAAGTAAATTCAGAAACTGACTTCGTTGCAAAGAACGAAGACTTCGTTGATTTCGTAACAAAGCTTGCAGAGATGGTTCTGGCTGGTGATTATGCTAATATGGATGAATTCATGGCAGCTGAATATGGCGATGAAGGAACTGTACAGGAAGTTCTTACTAACAGAATCGCTACAATCGGCGAAAACCTCACTATCAGAAGATTTGAGAAGGTTGCAGCTGATGGTACTGCTTATGCTGGATACATCCACGGCGGCGGCAAAATCGGCGTTGTTGTAGGAATCGAAACTGAAGCTTCAGCTGACGAAATTCAGGTTGTTGGTAAAGACGTTGCAATGCAGGTTGCATCAATGAACCCTAAGTTCCTTGATGATACTGAAGTTGATCATGATTGGCTGGAAAGCGAAAAGAAGATTGCCAGAGAACAGCTTCTTAACGAAGGAAAGCCTGAAGCAATGCTTGATAAGATTATTCCTGGCAAGGTTAAGGCTCTTCTTAAGGAAGTATGCCTGGTTAACCAGAAGTTCGTTAAGGACGGAGATGTGACTGTTGAACAGTACGTTGATTCAGTTGCTAAGGAAGCAGGAAAGCCAATGAAGGTTGCTAAGATGATTAGATTCGAAGTTGGTGAAGGAATCGAAAAGAAGCAGGAAGACTTCGCTGCAGAAGTAGCTGCTCAGATGAACAAATAATTCAATAGTGTTATTCATTGATTGAAACCGGCCCTTTGTGGACAGTTATTTGTAATGCTGTCTGCAAGGGGTCTTTTAGTTATTGTGAATTCTGTTAATTCTTGGTTTTTTAGTGGGATAATGATAGAATGGACATTAGTCAGATAATAATCAGGAGGAAGAGCACGTGACGATTTCTACAGATATGAAATTAAATTCTGCCGATAGTGATGTGATTGTAATCAATATTGGTGATAAGTCGTACCCGCAGGATCTTATGAAATTGAAATTGCCGCCTGAGAAGCTTTATGCCAAAGGGAATTTAGAACTTCTCAATGGTGGATTCCATACAGCGATTACAGGAACAGAAAAGGTATCGATGAAGGGAATGGACGTGGCTATCGGACTCAGCAATATTCTGAGTGGGAGAGGTCATACGATAGTTGGTGGACTGGAACGTGGATGTAGCACGGGAGGACACTTGGGATGCCTTGGGGCAGGTGGAAAAAGTATTGCAGTGCTTTCATCACCGGTTACAGATGTAATGCCTGAAGAGAATCAGCATATTGCGGATAAAATTCTGCAAAACAGTGGACTTCTTATAAGTGCCGTTGGTGATTCTAAGGATGAATGGGCCGGAGAATCCAATGTACAGGGAGAGTTGATAGCAGCACTATGTGACGGAATGATAGTTATTGAATCCTTTTGTGATGAGCAGCTTCTTATGGGCACTGTGAAAACTGCCGTGAATATGAACAAAACTGTCGGAGCATACAGGCATCCGGGAGGTTTTGATATGACTGACACATCAGAGGGAAATGAATATCTGATAAAAGAATGTGGAGCAATTCCGGTACGAAATATTAAAGATACCGACAAATTTGTCGATATTGTGGAGAAGATGAGGAGGAACAATAAATGAGTATTTCAATCTTGTATTTTGTAGTATTTGCTGTTGCTGTAATCTGTGGGTTCGCAGGTATAAACAAGCCAAACAGCAAACTTAATATAGTGGCATGTCTTGTAATGATAGCCGGATGTATATATGCTGCATATAAGTATTCGTGGTTTCACATACTAGGCCTCGTGGGTATCACTTTAATCGGAATTAATATTTTTACTGCCATTAATCTGTATAAGCAAAGAAAAGAAAGTGAAAAAGCCAGAATAGATGAACTTTTTAAAGTGGATGATGACGATGAGGAATAAAAATGGCTAAGGTAATAGGAAGCAAACTGCGTACTTTGCACATAATGCAATATTTGATGGAAAAAAGCGATGAGGATAATAAAGTTACTTCCGGAGAACTCAAGGATATGCTTAAGGATATGGGCATAAGTGCGGATAGAAAGAGCATATATGCCGATATAAGCACTCTTCAGGAATGGGGAATGGACATCATTTACAGTAAAGAAAATCCGCCAGGATACTATGTCGCAACAAGAGAGTTTGAACTTCCGGAACTTAAACTGCTCGTGGATGCAGTTCAGTCATCAAAATTCATTACACACAAAAAATCTCAGGAACTGATTAAGAAACTAGAGAAACTGACGAGCGAATCTCAGGCCAGACAGCTCCAAAAGAGCGTTTTCGTTGCCAACAGAATCAAAACGGACAATGAGCAGATTTTTTACAATGTGGACACCATATATGAGGCAATTAACAATGATTCGCAGATTGAATTCATATATCATGAGTGGAATGTTGATAAGCAGCTAGTACCCAAAAGAGGCGGTGAACCGTATGTGGTGAGTCCCTGGGCACTGACGTGGGATGACGAAAATTATTATCTTATTGCCTATGATGGCAAGGCAGAGCGTACGAAGCATTACAGAGTTGACAAGATGAAGAAGATTTCCTTTAACGGTAAAGCTCGCGAGGGCAGAGAAATCTTTGATTCTTTTGATATGCCATGTTATGCCAAGCAGACATTCGGAATGTTTGGCGGTGAGAAGACAGAGGTTATTCTGGAATGCAGCAATCACCTTATAGGTGCAATTCTTGACAGATTCGGAACAAACAATATCATTGTGCCACTTAATGACGATAAGTTCAGCATACGACAGGAAGTTAACGTAAGTGGACAGTTTTATGGATGGCTGGTGGGGCTGGGACCTGATGTGAGGCTGGTTCATCCGCCGGAGATTGTTCAGGAGTTTAAAAATAAAATCAATGAAATCAATGCAAGATATGAATGAGCAGCCGGGCTGCGACGAAGAGGTTTGACATGAAAAAGATTCTCGTTAGTGAGTGCCTGTACGGAGGTAGGGCTGTAAGGTACGATGGTGGCATTAAAGAAGAACGGCATCCGCTTTTTATCAGGCTTAAAGAGGAAGGGAGAATGATTCCATTTTGCCCGGAGGTTTATGGTGGACTCCCAATTCCCAGAACAGATTGCCAAAGGAGAGGTGATCGTATTATCTCTCGTAATGGTAGGGATTGTACAGATGAATATATAAAAGGTGCCAGAAAAGCCCGTGACATAGCTGTAAAAGAGCAGGTCATATGCGCAATATTAAAGGAAAACAGCCCATCTTGCGGTGTTGAGATGATTCACGATGGTAACTTTGATGGTGTCAAGATTCCAGGTAGGGGAGTTACGACGGAAATTCTTCAGGAAGCAGGCATCAAAGTATTCAGCGAGAAACAAATTGAAGAGGCTGTTAAATTCATTGACGAGTGTGAGGGAACTTGTGATTTGTGAGATGATACAGTAACGTTGCGGTAGGTATAGCGCGGAAAACAGGGATTTAGGTGTTAATAAATTCCTGTTTTTTGTTGAAAATAAAAGGGATTTAAAGATTGTATACAATTTCTGTGGAAAGAAATGAATTAACATAGTTTTCTGTATATTATGAATACCTCAAATTAGTCTTAAAAAAGGTTAACAAACTTGACACCTACTGGAGATTTACATATAATGAGTCTTGGCTAGAAACAAAAATTTCTATGGTTAGTAAATATTTAGGAGGATAAAGAATGGACTTCAAATTATCAAAGACACACCAGCTTCAGCAGGAACTGTATCGTAAGTTCGCTGAAGAGGAAATCAAGCCGCTTGCAGAAGAAATGGACGAAACTGAACAGTACGACATGGAACTGCTCAAGAAGCTTCACAAGTATGGATTCTTCGGTATTCCTTATTCAAAGAAATACGGCGGTGTAGGTGGAGATTACCTGAGCTATGCACTGGCAATGGAAGAAGTATCAAGAGTAGATGGAAGTACAGGTATCACAATATCAGTACATACATCACTTTACTGCTCATGTATTGACTACTTCGGTACAGAAGAACAGAAGGAAGCTTTCTTAAGACCAACAGTTGACGGTTCAAAGACTGGCTGCTTCGGTCTTACAGAACCAAACGCAGGATCAGATGCTGCAGGCCAGCAGACAACAGCAGTATACGATGCAGACACAGATGAATATATCATCAACGGCGGCAAAGTATTTACAACAAACTCAGGATTCGCAGATCTCTGCACAGTATTCGCAATGACTGATAAGAGCGCAGGAACAAGAGGAATTTCATGTTTCGTAGTTGACCTTAATCAGGAAGGTGTAACTGTTTCAGAAAACATTAAGAGAATGGGTATCAGAGCAGCTCAGAACTGCGAAGTTTCATACGAAAACGTAAGAGTACCTGCATTCAACAGAATCGGAAAAGAAGGACAGGGCTTCAAGATTGCAATGAAGGCACTGGACGGCGGAAGAATCGGAATTGCAGCACAGTCAGTAGGACTTGCACAGGGTGCAATCAACGAAGCTATGGCATACTGCAAAGAAAGAAAGCAGTTCGGAAGACCTATTTCAGCATTCCAGACTACACAGTTCAAGCTGGCTGACATGCAGACTAAGGTTGATGCAGCAAGACTTCTCACTTGGAGAGCAGCATGCACAAAGGATGCTGGCGAAAACTACAGCAAGGACGCTGCAATGGCAAAACTTTTCGCATCAGATGTAGCAAACCAGGTATGCCGTGAAGCAGTACAGCTGATGGGTGGATACGGATACTGCAGAGAATATCCTGTAGAAAGAGCACTCAGAGACGCTAAGATTACTGAGATTTACGAAGGTACATCAGAAGTAATGAAGATGGTTATTTCAGGCGCAATGAAGGTTAACGCAAAATAGGTTGTGAAAGGAGACATAAAATGAAAATTGTAGTATGCATCAAGCAGGTTCCTGACACAAATGAAGTTAAACTGGATCCTGTAACTAATAGACTGATAAGAGATGGTGTTCCAAGCATTATCAACCATGACGATAAGTCAGCAATCGAAAAGGCTCTTCAGATCAGAGAAAGCCTTAACGATGGAAGTACGGTAACAATCGTTTGCATGGGACCTCCACAGGCAGACGTTGCACTTAGAGAAGCACTGGCAATGGGAGCTGATGACGCTTACCTGCTCAGCGCAAGAGAATTCGGTGGATCAGATACATGCGCAACAGCAATCATTATCTCAACAGCACTGAAGAAGATCGGATATGACCTGGTACTGACAGGAAGACAGGCAATCGACGGAGATACTGCACAGGTAGGACCACAGATTGCAGAAAACCTGAACATTCCACAGGTATCATATGCAGAAGAAGTTGAAGTAGACGGTGCAAAGAACGAAGTACTCGTAAAGAGACAGTACGAAGACAGATACCACATGATCAAGGTACAGCTGCCATGCCTGCTCACAGCACTGCAGGAACTGGCAGAGCCAAGATACATGCACGCAGGAGGCATCATCGACGCATACGCAAAGGATATTACAGTATGGGGATTTGATGACCTTAAGGATGGACTCAACCCGGACGATATCGGTCTGATGGGCTCACCAACAAGAGTAGTTACATCATTCGGTAAGATGGCAAAGGGAGCCGGCACAGTGCTGGATCTGCCTGCAGATGACGCTGTAAAGGCAATCATCGACAAACTGGAAGAAAGACACTTAATCTAATCAGGGAGGAGTTTACAAATGAGCAGAAACATTGAATCCGCAAAGGATATATATGTAGTAGCTGAGCAGAGAGACGGCAAGGTAGCCAAGGTAACTCATGAACTGCTTGGTGAAGCAAAATTACTGGCATCAGACCTTGGCGAAAAGGTAGTTGCAGTAGTTATCGGAGCTAACGTAGAAGACCAGGCACAGGAAATGCTTGAATACGGAGCAGACGAAGTAGTTGTTGTTGAAGACGACAGACTTGAAGAGTACATTACAGAGCCATACACAAAGGCACTGGTACAGATGATCAACGAATTCGACCCTAACATCGTACTGTTCGGAGCAACTTCAATCGGAAGAGACCTTGCTCCAAGAATCGCAGCAAGAGTACATACAGGACTTACAGCAGACTGTACACATCTTGACATCGATATGCAGAAGTACTTTGACTTCCTGAAGGCAACTTCAACTGCAGATTGTGGTGCAATTGAAAGAAAGCTTGGCATGGACGACAAGACTCTGAAGATGACAAGACCTGCATTCGGTGGTAACGTAATGGCAACAATCAGATGTGCAGAATACAGACCACAGATGGCAACAGTAAGACCTGGCGTAATGAAGCTGGCAGAAAAAGAAGTAGGCAAGCAGGGTAAGGTAACAGTAATGAAGCCTGAACTCGATGAAGCTGACTTCAACGTAGAAATCGTAGAAATCGCTAAGGAAGATAAGAAGACAACTGATATTACAGAATCAAAGGTTCTGGTATCAGGCGGAAGAGGAATCGGAAACAAGGAATTCTACGGCGAACTTCAGAAGGTTGCAGACTTACTTGGTGGAGACATTTCATCATCAAGAGCAAACGTAGATGCTGGATGGATTGCTAAGGACAGACAGGTAGGACAG
>JAUNFA010000005.1:28706-108837 GCA_030525285.1 Bacillota bacterium
CTGTATATGGCATGCGGTATTTCAGGAGCAATTCAGCACATCGCTGGTATGGAAAGTTCAGAATACATCATTGCTATTAACAAGAACGATTCAGCACCAATCTTTGAAGTAGCTGACCTTGGTATTGTTGGAGATGTTAAGGTAATAATTCCTAAACTTTACGATGCACTTAGCAAGTACAAGGAAGAACATGAAATCTAAATTAAACTAACCAACTAATATAAAAAGGCTATCCGTAAGGATAGCCTTTTGTAATGATGTGAATTCAGGAACTCTTTGCCCTAGAGCCCTCACAATATCAGTTTTCGAGCATTTCGGCAACTTTGAGCATTATTGCACATTCAATTCTTTTCTTATGAAGCTGACAGCCAAGATCATAGATACCAGTGATATTACCCGTTGTATGATAGGCATTGGCAGCGCATCCGCCGCTGCAGTAGAGTTTAGCGAAGCAGTCTTTACATTCTTCATGTGAGTAAACGTTGCAACCTTTGAATTCGTCACAAATTTCGCTGTTTGTAATTCCTTCATCAACGTTTCCTAAGAGAAATTTATCTTCTCCTACAAACTGGTGACAAGGATAAAAATCGCCGGATGGAGTAACGGCAACATATTCAGTACCGACACCGCATCCTGAAATTCTCTTGACTATGCATGGACCACCCTGAAGATCAATCATATAGTGATAGAAGGTGAAAGCACTGCCATCTCCTTTGCGCTGACGTTCCAGCATTTCTGATGCAAGTCTTTCATATTCTGAAAGAAGCTTAGGTATATCAGATTCCTGAAGGGCATAAGGCGCATCAGGCGGTGCAACAACAGGTTCAATACTAAGCTCCTTGAAGCCAAGGTTTGCCATGTGGATTATATCGCTGGCAAAATCGGTGTTGTAATGGGTGTATGTGCCACGAACATAGTAATTCTCCTGATTTCTGGCATCAGCAAGCTTCTTGAACATTGGAAGAATTCTGTTGTAAGTTCCTTCCTCGTCGTGAGTCTTTCGCATTTTGTCGTTGATTTCCGGTCTCCCGTCAAGACTGATAACAACATTACTCATTTCACGATTACAGAACTCAATTACTTCATCGTCAAGAAGGATACCGTTTGTAGTGAGGGTAAAACGGAATTTTTTGCCGGTTTCCTCTTCTTTTGAACGTCCGTATGCTACCAGTTTCTTGCATACCTCCCAATTGAGAAGGGGTTCGCCACCGAAGAAATCAACTTCAAGATTATGTCGGTCTCCGGAGTTTTCAATAAGCCAGTCAAGTGCTTTGCAACCTGTATCGTAGCTCATTAGTGCACGTTCTCCGTGATATTCACCATCTCCGGCGAAACAGTATCCGCATTTCATATTGCATGCGTGAGCAACGTGAAGACATATGGCCTTTACTACAGATTGACGCCTTTTGAAAAGTGGTGCGGATTCTGCAAAAATGTCTTCTGTGAACAGTTGTCTGCTGTCAATAAGTTCCTGAATATCCTCAAATACTTGGTCAATATCTGAATCGGTAACCTGAGGATACCTATTATTGATATGTGTTCGGATCTTTTCGGGAGCAGTGTTTTCGTACATGCTTATCATATCGTAGGCAACATCATCTACGGCATGAATGCATCCGCTGTTTGAATCCAAAACAATGTTAAATCCATTTAATTTATACTGATGAACCATGTTTCTCCAATCATTTTAATCAAATTAAAATGCTGCATTCTGAAAATGGGAATGCAGCAATAATACGGTTTGTTTTAATACGCAATCGTGCTGTTATTTGCACTTTTCACACTGCTGATTAGCAACGCTGCATGAAGTCTTGCTTGCTGACTGACATGAAGTCTGGCACTCACCGCAGCCACCGTTCTTTGCGGATTTTTCAAGATCGCGTGATACTAAAGTCTTAATTCTTTTCACTTATTTGTCCACCTTTCTTATTTATTACGTGTAACGTTTACAACCACGATGATACCATAATTATTAAACAATGTAAATGACAGGGCTCATGAATTTTGTTAATATGTATGTAAAGAACTCAAAGAGCATATTATATATAAATGACAGGGGGACAATATGGACAAAAGAGAACTCAGGAAGCCTATTTTGGCGAAAAGAAGGCAACTTTCAGATACAGATGTACACATGCTGTCACTTGTAATATGCGAGAATATAAGGAAGACGGCAGCATACGAAGCTGCAGATAACATTTGCCTATATATGCCGATTAATAATGAGGTGGATGTGGTGTTGCTTATGGATGCTGCGGAAGCAGATGGCAAAACCACATGGTTGCCAAAGGTAAAAGGAAGTGAAATGGACTTCTATTACTACGACAGAGAAACGCCGGTTGTACTTGGTGAGTATGGTATAACTGAACCGGATTCGCAGATTGTTCTCGAACCGAACGAAAAAACTTTGGCTGTTATGCCTGGTGCAGTGTTTTCAGTTGACAGAGATCGCATAGGATATGGTGGCGGCTACTATGACAAATATCTTGAAAAGCATCCACAGGTAATGACATTAGCCACGTGCTTTGATTTTCAGATTGTAGAACACATTCCCGCAGAGGAACATGATATAAGACCGATGGCGGTAATAAGCGAAAAGAGAATAATAGAAGAATGAATGAAAAGAAATTAAAGGAACTGCTTGAAGCAGTTAAAACCAGTGAATTATCCGTTGATGACGCATATAATCAACTTAAAACACTTCCTTATGCGGACCTGGGATTTGCCAGTGTAGATCATCACAGAACCATAAGAACAGGATATCCGGAAGTGATTTATGGTGAAAACAAGACACCGGAACAAATTGGAATGATAATGAATGAGCTGGCATCAAAGGGTGATAACATTATGGCGACCAGATGCTCGGCGGAGGTTTATGATGCAGTAAAGAAAATGGTACCGGACGCGGTATATTATGATGAGGCAAGAATAATATCTCTGGCGCGTAGTGAAAGCACCGTAAGATGCGGAAGTGTTGCAGTGGTAACTGCTGGAACATCGGATATTCCCGTAGCAGAGGAAGCTGCTGTGACAGCTCAGCTTATGGGTGCTGAAGTAACACGCGTTTATGACGTGGGTGTTGCAGGAATTCACAGACTTTTTGCCAGAATGGGCGATATAATTGGTGTTGATGCGGTAATTGCTGTGGCAGGTATGGAAGGGGCTCTGGCCAGTGTATTGGGCGGGCTTGTTAATGTGCCGGTAGTGGCAGTACCGACAAGTGTAGGATACGGTGCCAATCTAGGGGGATTGTCCGCGCTTCTCAGTATGCTTAACAGCTGTGCCAATGGTATAGGTGTGGTTAATATAGATAATGGATTCGGTGCGGGATATTTGGCCACATTAATTGCCAGAAAACATTAATTTTTGATAATAGAACATGAGGGGGAGGTATCGATAATGGTATACTCCCTATAAATTTATAAAAAACAGAAATGTTCACTTTACTTTATTGTGATAAAGTGATATTCTAACCATGCAGGCACTGCAACGCAGTATCGCTTTAATGCGATAAAGTTAATTAGGAGACAAATATGACATACAATCTTAAACCTGATGAGAGAGCCTCACTTGAGTTGAGAGGACTTTATGAAAAATATGGATATAAGAAATATAAAATGGGTAAATTTGAAGAATACTCACTTTATGCAAGCAACAGTGATTTCCTTTCTGGAGAAAGAGTAATCACATTTACTGATTTGGACGGAAGACTTTTGGCGCTTAAGCCAGACGTTACATTAAGTGTAATGAACAATACGGATGTTACTGGCAATAAAACAGAAAAGCTGTATTATATAGAAAATGTTTACAGAGAGAATAGAGAGAGTCATTCATTCAAAGAAATCAGCCAGATGGGACTTGAATATCTGGGTAATGTAACAAAACAGGGCATTCTAGAGGTTATTGTTCTGGCCGCACAGACTTTGAATGAAATAAGTGAAGATAATATTCTTGAAATAAACAACATGGATTATGGTGTGCACCTTATGGAGAGCCTTAATCTTAAGGAAAGCACATATTTGAAAATTCTCAATGCCATAAGACACAAGAACTCTGCTGCTATTAGAGAACATGGGAGCAAGGCACAGGTGCCGGAGAATGTATTGGAAACACTCACTAAACTTCCATTCCTTTACGGAAAGCCTGATGATGCTTTAATGAGAGCCGAGAAGCTTGCATTGAATGATAAGATGCTTGAGGACGTAGAGAAATTGAGAATGTATTGCAATGCGTTAAAGGAACTTGGATATGAGCAAAACATCAGACTGGATCTAAGTATGATAAATGATATAGATTACTATAACTCAATTACATTCCGAGGATACGTGAGAAGTCTGCCGGGCTGTGTCATTGCCGGAGGTCAGTATGACAAAGCGATGAAGGTTCTCGGCAAGGAGGGTAACGCAATAGGTTTCGCGGTATATCTAGATGAATTAGTAAAGGGACATGAAGCTCCATCTCATTATGATGTTGATGCTGTGCTCTATTATAAAGAAGATGATGACATGGTGAAGGTGACAGAGGCGATTGCCACAATTCAGGCAGAGGGTAAAACTGTAAGAGGAATTACCTCAGATGAAGATATATTGTACAAAGAAAAGTATGTTCTGAGAAACGGAAATCCGGTTAAGGAGGTTGAAGAATGTTAACAATTGCATTACCAAAGGGCAGATTGGGAGACAAGGTCTATGATATGCTCGCCTCTGCAGGTTATGAATGTTCAGGTTATTATGACAAGAACAGGAAACTGGTTTTCGAAAGTCCCGAGAACAATGTGAGATATTTGCTTGTTAAACCCAGCGACGTAGCCATATATGTGGAACATCATGCGGCTGATGTGGGAATTGTGGGTAAGGATATTCTCCTTGAGCAGAATTCGGATGTTTATGAACTGCTGGATCTTAATATAGGTAAATGCAGAATGTGTGTAGCGGCGCCCGAGGATTATGTGGAAGACAAAGACAGAACTTTGAGAGTGGCTACCAAGTACGTTAACATAACCAAAGAATTCTATGGCGGAAGAAACAGAGCAATAGAGATAATCAAACTTAACGGCAGTATTGAACTGGCGCCTATACTTGGTCTTACCGATGTTATTGTTGACATTGTAGAGACAGGCGGAACCATTAAAGAAAACAATCTTAAGGTAATTGAGGAATTTAAGAACATAAGTGCCCGATTTATTGCTAATAAGACGAGCTTTAAATTTGAAAATGAAATTATAACCGATATGATGAATAAACTGGGAGAACAGATTAGGTAATGAGCAGATTTTTGAGCAGACAATATGAGAACCTGGAGCCATACACACCGGGGGAACAGCCCAAGTCGATTTCAAGGCTAATTAAGCTGAATACTAATGAGAATCCATATCCGCCGTGTCCGGGTGTACTTGAGGTGATAAATGATGAAGAACTGAATAAACTGAAACTGTATTCAGATCCTGAGGCTTCCCAGCTTGTTGAGGTTATTGCAGAGTTTAACGGGCTGGATAAAAGTCAGGTTATGGTTGGAAACGGCTCTGATGAAATACTCGCATTTGCCTTTATGGCCTTTCGCAATGAGGGAAACAAAATTTTTTATCCGGAGATAAGCTACAGCTTTTATCCTGTATACTGCGATATTTTTAATGCTTCAGGTGTTAAGGTGCCCCTGGATAAAAATTTCAAAGTAGTTCCGGAGGATTACTATAATGCAGATGGTACAATAGTGATTACCAATCCTAATGCCCCCACAGGAATCGCTCTGACGAGAGAAGAAATCAGAGAAATTCTGCAGCATAACAAAGATAATCTGGTAATTATAGATGAGGCATACGTTGACTTTGGGGGAGAAAGTGCAGTTCCGCTCATTGATGAATATGATAATCTGCTTGTAATCCAGACGTTTTCCAAATCCAGAAGTTTAGCGGGAGCACGAATCGGAATGGCAATGGGAGCATCTGAAATAATAGAGGATCTTAACAGAATTAAGTTTAGCTTCAACCCGTATAATCTGAACAGGCTAAGCATACTTGCAGGGACTGAGGCCATCAAGGACAGAGATTACTTTGAGAAAACAACAGCCCTAATTGCCGATACACGTGATTCCTTTGTAAAAGAAATGAAAATGCTGGGATTCAAGGTGCTGCCGTCAAAGGCAAATTTTGTATTCGCTGCGTCAGAAGAAATATCGGGAGAAGAATATTTTAAGGCCTTGAGAAATGCAGGTATTATTGTAAGATATTTCAAGAAACCGCTTATTGAAAACTTTGTCAGAATTACTGTTGGAACACCTGAGGAAATGAAGGAGCTTGTTAACGAAACGAGGAAAATCATGCAGGCGATAAGATAAAAAGAACGTGTATAAGGAGCAATGATGAGAAGAAAAAAGATTGTAAGAGAAACTAAAGAAACAAGAATAGTGCTGGCTCTTGAAGTCGATGGAACGGGAGCATATGAAATAAGTACAGGATGCGGATTCCTCGATCACATGCTTGAACTGTTCACAAGACACGGAAGGTTTGACCTTGCTGTTGAATGTAAGGGAGATACACACGTGGATTATCACCACACTACAGAAGATATCGGGATTGCACTGGGAACAGCTTTTCGTGAAGCTCTTGGGGATAAGAGAGGTATATACAGATATGGTTCAATGCTTCTTCCTATGGACGAGGCTTTGATTCTTACAGCTGTTGATATAAGCGGAAGAACATCTGTGAATTTTGATGTTGATATTCCAGCACAGAAAGTTGGAGATTTTGACACGGAACTGGTAAAGGAATTTATTCTGGGATTTGCAAGAGAACTGGGACTTACTGTTCATGTCAAGATGCTTGCCGGAGAGAATTCTCATCACATTATTGAGGGTGTATTCAAGAGTCTGGGAAGAGCCATGAGACAGGGATGTGCAATAGAGAATGAATATGCGGACGAAATCCCTTCAACAAAGGGCGTCATTTAGGAGAAAGAATATGATAGCTATTATTGATTACGGTGTGGGAAATCTTTTCTCACTTACGGCATCTCTCAATTACCTGGGAGCAGAGACTAGGGTTACTGCAGATGCAGCGGACCTAGAAAGGGCCGATAAAATAATACTTCCAGGCGTGGGAGCATTTGAAGATGCCATAAGAAAACTTGAAGCGACAGGTTTGGTGGATACCATAAGGGAGCAGATTGCCAAAGGCAAACCCATGCTTGGCATATGTCTGGGAATGCAGCTTCTTTTTGAAGAAAGTCATGAGTATGGCTTATACAAAGGTCTGGGGCTTATTAAAGGAAAGGTGGTTTCCATTGATGAGGAACTAAAGGCGGAGGGCAGAGAATCTTTCGTGTCATTCGCAGGAAAAGAGACACTCAAGGTACCGCACATAGGATGGAATTCACTGAAATTTAAGGAGGATGAGCCTTTGTTCAGATACATTAATCAGGGAGATTGTGTCTACTATGTGCACAGCTTTTATGGTAAGGATTGCAGTGCGGGTACAATTGCGACATCAGAATACGGCATTACAATTACAGGGGCTGTAAGAAACGGCAATGTGTACGGCACTCAGTTTCATCCGGAAAAGAGTGGGCAGACAGGACTTAATATTTTGAGAGCTTTTATTGATATGTAATGTAGGTGGTAATATGAAAATTTTTCCCGCAATCGATTTAAGAGATGGTAAGGTTGTAAGACTTTATCAGGGCGATTACGACAAGATGACGGTATATCAGGAAAATCCCGTTGATGTGGCAAGAAGCTTCAGAGATGCAGGCGCAGACTGTCTTCATCTCGTTGACCTTGATGGGGCTAAGGACGGAGAGCTTGTGAATTTTGAAACTATTAAGGCGATAGTTGAGGAAGTGGACATGTTCGTTGAAGTCGGAGGCGGCATTAGAGATGAGGAAAGAATAAGACAGTATCTTGAGCTGGGTGTCGGCCGTGTGATTCTGGGCACGATTGCAGTAAAAGACCCTGAATTCCTTGAAAATATGGTTGGCAGATATGGTGAAAAGATTGCTGTAGGTGTTGACGCCAGAGATGGACATGTAGCAGTTAATGGATGGAAAGAAATCACGGATATTGACAGCTTGGAATTTTGCAGATACCTGAGAGATATCGGTGTGAAGACTGTAATCTATACGGATATTTCAAGAGATGGTGGGCTGCAGGGAACAAATATGAAAGTCTATGAGAAGCTTAGGGAAATAGATGGTCTGCAAATCACAGCCTCAGGTGGTATAAGCTTTATGGATGAGATTGCATCACTTAAGGATGTGACCGCAGCAGCGATACTGGGCAAGGCAATATACAGCGGGGTTATTGATTTGGCTGAGGCGGTAAGACTGGCCGAATAAAATGCGCCATAAAGGCTGAAAGGATTGAAATGATTACAAAGAGAATTATTCCCTGTCTTGATGTAAGAAACGGCAGGGTCGTAAAAGGAATGAATTTTGAAGGGATACAGGATGTTTCTGATCCGGTGGAAATGGCCAGATTCTATAATGTTGAAGGTGCTGATGAACTTGTTTTTTATGATATCACAGCAAGTGTTGAAGAGCGTGGAATATTCACAGACATACTTAGGAAGGTGGCCTCAGAGATTTTCATACCGTTGACAGTCGGTGGCGGAATCAACAGCCTTGAAGATTTTGACAGAGTACTCAAATGCGGTGCTGATAAGGTGAGCGTCAACAGCGGAGCCATTAGAAATCCCGGAATAATTGAACAGGCGGCCAAAAGGTATGGAGACCAGTGTGTCGTATTGAGCATGGACATAAAGAGGGTTGACGGAACGTTTAAAATCTTTGCAAAAGGAGGACGAGAGAATACAGGTATCGACGCCATGGAATGGGTCGTTAACGGTGTAAACAGTGGTGCCGGAGAGCTTGTTGTCAACAGCATTGATACTGATGGCGTCAAAGGCGGATTCGATTTGGAACTCCTTGACGAGATTGCTGCACGTGTTAATGTGCCGATAATTGCGTCAGGTGGAGCAGGCAAAATGGAAGATTTTTCTGAACTGTTCAGACATAAGGGAATTGATGCAGGACTTGCTGCAAGTATTTTTCATTACAAAGAAATCAAAATCAGAGATCTTAAGGAATATCTCAAGGGCGAAGGCATAGAGGTGAGATTGTAATGATTGACATAAGTAAAATAAAATACGATGAGAAAGGTTTGGTGCCTGCAGTTGTGCAGGATTATTATACCGGACAGGTACTTACAGTAGCATACATGAATGAGGAATCTCTCGGCATAACCATCAAAGAGGGTCGTACCTGCTTTTGGTCAAGAAGCAGACAGGAACTGTGGAGAAAAGGAGAAACCAGCGGTAATACTCAAAAGGTAATGGAAATAATTGCAGATTGCGATTATGATGCACTGGTCGTTAAAGTGATAAAGAAGGGACCGGCATGTCACACCGGAGCAGAAAGCTGCTTTCATAACACAATTTTATAGATAATAATTGCCCGCGACTGATGTCACGGGCAACTTTTGAATAAGGGCAATGTACTTGTTGTATTAGTAATTTTCGACGATAAATACACCGTCAATCAATTCGATGTCATGCTTAAGCGCTTTAAGGTCTGTACCCTTAGGCATGAAAGCTATTATGTTAAAGGAAAGCCTGCCATTGGCATCTTCAACTTTGATAAGTGTAACTTCAATACTCGAACCATTGTGGGCTTCAATGTAGTGACTGACATCTCTCATTACTGTTACGGAATCCACTATGAGATAATAGTTGATGGCTCTTGATTTGGCATAAACATGTTCTTCGAATTTAGGAAGAACAGTGAGGCTACAGAAAATGAGAATACCGCCGATTATTGCTCCGCTATAAAAGCCTATGCCGCAGGCAAGTCCAATACACGCAGATGCCCAAAGTCCGGCAGCGGTAGTAAGTCCTTTAACTTTCTCACGTCCTGCAACGATTATGGTTCCGGCGCCGAGGAATCCGACACCTGTTATGACTTGTGCTCCAAGGCGGACTACATCACCGTTGTTTATGGCTGTGTAGAAATGATCAAAACAGAACTGGTTAGTTAGCATTACAATTGCAGAGCCTACACAGACGAGAATGTGAGTACGAAATCCGGCGGGATGTTTGTTGGCACCTCTTTCAAGACCAACGGCACCGCCGATTATAATGGCAAGAATAAGCCTGAGGGATATGGATGCAATATTTATTTCATAAAAAATGTCGGGTAGTGTAAAAAACATTCTCAAATCACCTTTCAGAAGTAAGTTACAGAATATATTTAACGTTATTATAGCACAGCAGTTACCAGATATGGTATAATCGGTAGCAGAATTATAGAACACAACAAGGAGATTATGATGGAAGCAAAATATAAGCGAGTTCTGCTAAAAATCAGTGGAGAAGCGCTGGCCGGTGATGAACGTTTCGGCATTAACGAAGCCATGCTTAAGAAGGTGGCTGATCAGGTAAAAGAGATTACTCAGATGGGAGTTGAGGTTGCAATTGTTGTTGGCGGCGGCAATTTCTGGAGAGGAAGAACCGGCAAGAGTATTGACAGAGCAACGGCAGATTACATGGGAATGCTGGCTACAGTAATGAATGCTATGGCACTTCAGGATGCTTTTGAGAGCGAAGGTCTTCCAACTAGAGTTCAGACTGCAATAGAAATGAGAGAAGTGGCTGAACCGTACATCAGAAGAAAGGCGATCAGCCATCTTGAAGGCAAGAAAGTTGTAATATTCGGTGCAGGAACAGGTAATCCTTTCTTCTCAACAGATACTACAGCAGCGCTCAGAGCAGCAGAAATCGATGCCGAAGTAATTCTTCTTGCCAAGAAGATAGATGCAGTTTATTCAGATGATCCGGAAACAAATCCTGATGCAGTAAAGTATGAGAGACTTACACATACTGAAGTGCTCGAAAAGGACCTTAAGGTTATGGATTCAACTGCAGCTGCATTGTGCAGAGACAATAGTATTGCAATTCACGTTTTCGCACTAGCTGAGGATGGCAACATCAAGAAGGCGGTATGTGGCGAGAGCATCGGAACAATAGTTAAATAACGCATGGAGGTACAGTATGTCAGATTTTAATCTTAGTTTATTAGAAGAAAAAATTGTCAAGAGCATTGAAATGTTAAAGGAAGAATTATCAACAGTAAGAGCAGGAAGAGCTAATGCGGCGCTTGTTGACAAAGTAATGGTTGAATATTACGGCACACCTACACCGCTAAAGTCATTGGCAAACATTTCAGTACCGGAGCCTAGAACTCTGCTCATCGCACCTTTTGATGCCAAGAGCATTCCGGACATTGAGAAGGGAATCAACATTGCAAACATCGGAATCAATCCTGTTAACGACGGTAAGCTTATAAGACTGGTAATCCCTCAGGTAACTGAAGAAAGAAGAAAAGAGCTTACAAAGACAGTCAAGGCAATGGGAGAAGAAACGAAGGTTGCAATAAGAAACCTTAGAAGAGATTTCAATGACAAGGCTAAGAAAGCGGAAAAGGCTGGAGATTTAACAGAGGATGATGTTAAAGATTTCCTCGATGATATCCAGAAAGCTCACGATAAGGCAATAAAGGATATTGACAGCATTATTGCAGACAAAGACAAGGAAATCATGGAAGTTTAAGCTTTATGGATGTGACTCGTTTCGAGTCACATCATTTTTAATAAAAACATAAAATCATAACATAGGGAGATTATAATGCTTGATAGAGATAGAATGCCGCGCCACGTGGCAATAATCATGGACGGTAACGGAAGGTGGGCCAAAGCACATAATATGCCTAGGGTACTCGGACATAATGCCGGAATGAAGGCAATGAAAAAAATAGTCGACCATTCGGATAAGCTGGGAATTGAATATCTGACAGTATATGCTTTTTCAACAGAAAACTGGAAGCGCTCCGTTGAAGAGGTAAGTGGCATATTCAAGCTGCTTGTCAAATATGTTCAAAGCGATCTTAAGGAACTTATCGCCAATAATGTTCACGTTAATATTCTGGGAGACTATTCTGCAATTCCTGATGATGCCAGAAATAGCCTTGAGAAAACCCTTAAACAGACTCATGACAATGATGGACTGAAGTTTAATATTGCCATAAATTACGGTAGTCGTGATGAAATAAGAAGAAGTGTAAGCGAAATATGCAAACGTGTAAAAGATGGCGAAATCGAGTCAGATGACGTAAACGAAGAAATGATAGGCGAGCATCTTTTTACCGGTCACAAGAATATTCCGGATCCGGAAGTTGTTATAAGAACCAGTGGTGAGGAAAGACTGTCAAATTTCCTGCTGTGGCAGTGCGCATACAGTGAATTCGTTTTCGTAGATGATTTATGGCCGGACTTTACACCTGAGAAATATGAACAGGCATTGGCTGTATATCAGAACAGAAACAGAAGGTTTGGAGGAAGATAGATGAAAACCAGAATTATTTCAGGAGCGGTAATTGCTGTTGTAACAGCAGTTCTGCTGATTTTGAAAGGATGGGTGCTCTTTGCAGCATGCTACCTGCTCAGTCTTATGGGAGTATATGAATTCTTCAAGGGATTCAGAGTAATGAACATAAATCCGTGTTATCCGATTGCCGTAGGTTCCATAACGGTTCTTTATGGGATTGCAGCTTTGGGAAAGAATGGAGTGGATTTCCTCAGAGGCGATATGTCGGGCTGGATGATGGCATGGCTTTTCGCGACTGTAGTGGCATGTCTTCTTTACCTGTTCAAGATTGAGAAGAGAAAACCTGAAGATTCAATGGCAACAATAACAGGTATTGTTTACGTGGGATTTTTCTTCTATCACCTGGCGGCAATAGGAATGCTTGATGGATACAGCATATTCGTATGGATGGTAATGATTACAGCCTTTGTAACGGATACCTCGGCATATTTTGCGGGAGTATTCTTTGGCAAGCATAAGATGACCCCTGTAATAAGCCCCAAAAAAACATGGGAGGGTGCTGCAGGTGGCGTAATCGGAACCATAATTGTAAGTGGATTGTTCGGTCTTTTCTTCATGAATGATCATATTGTGGACTGTATGATAATAGGCCTGATAGGAGCTGTAATTTCAATGTTCGGAGACCTTACGGCATCTATATTCAAGAGAAAGATGGGGATAAAGGATTACGGCAATCTGATACCTGGTCACGGTGGCATTTTGGACAGATTTGACAGTGTTCTGTTCACAGCACCTGTAATTTATTACTATATCGTTCTGGTAATCGGAGCATAGGAGATATTATGAAAAGAATTTCAATTTTGGGCAGTACAGGGTCCATCGGCACACAGGCTCTCGATGTAATAAGGAATAACAGGGACAGATACAGTGTTGCAGCACTTTCCTGTGCCGGAAGCGTTGAACTGCTGAGAAAACAGATAGAGGAGTTCAGACCAGAGGCGGCGGCACTGGCATTTGAAAAGGATGCATGCATGCTTTCTGCAGAATACAAGGATGTTGAATTTTATTGGGGTAAGGACGGACTTAATGAAATTGCCTCAATGGAAGGCTGTGATATGGTTCTTAATTCTCTGATGGGAATGAGAGGTCTTGAGCCGACACTTGCGGCGGCAGAACATGGTAAGGACATTGCTTTTGCAAACAAGGAAACTCTTGTGGCAGGTGGTGAGATTGTTACTGAGACTGTAAGAAAAAACAATGTAAAACTGCTGCCTGTGGACAGTGAACACAGTGCAATTTTTCAATGTCTTCAGGGAAATGAAGGTAATCCGATTAAAAGAATAATACTTACAGCTTCAGGTGGCCCATTCAGGGGATATACTCTGAAGCAGCTGCAAAAGGTTACTTTGGAGCAGGCCCTCAATCATCCGAACTGGTCAATGGGCAGCAAGATTACTATTGATTCAGCTACAATGATGAATAAGGGACTTGAGGTTATTGAAGCGAAATGGCTCTTTGATGTTCCTCTGGATAAGATACAGATTGTTGTTCATCCTCAGAGCGTACTGCATTCAGCAGTCGAATATGAAGACTGTTCTGTAATCGGACAGCTGGGAAATCCTGACATGAGAGTCCCTATAGCTTATGCATTCGCATATCCTAAGAGAATAGACCTTGGTGGAAGTGTTTCATCACTTGACATGTTCAGTTTTGAAGGTGGACTTACATTCCACAAGGCGGATACGGATGTCTTCAAAACGATAAACATGGCATATGAGGCAAGCCGCAGAGGTGGCAGTTATCCTGTAGTTCTCAATGGGGCCAATGAGGTGCTTGTTGATAAATTCCTTCACGGACTGATAGGGTTCACGGATATACAGAATTTCCTGGAGAAAATTCTTGAAGAACATGATCCCATATACAACCTTACCCTCGAACAGGTACTTGAAGAGGACAGGAAAATCAGAGAATTAACAGAGGCGATAACAATATGACAATAATTTATGCTGTTTTAATATTTTGTCTGCTCATTTTCGTACATGAGCTGGGACATTTCATAACAGCCAAAGCGTGTGGCGTTAAAGTAAATGAATTTGCAATAGGAATGGGACCTGCGTTTTTTCAGAAAGAAAGAGGCGAAACCACTTATTCCCTGCGAATATTTCCGATAGGCGGGTTCTGTGCCATGGAGGGCGAGGACGAAGATTCGGAAGATCCGAGAGCATTTAACAATAGACCGGCATGGCAGAAGGCAATTGTTCTTGTGGCCGGTTCACTTATGAATGTTATCACCTGCATAGTTTTGCTTATGGCCGTATATCTGGTTATCGGAACGGCTACAACGACAATCGGAAGCATTTCAGACGGATATCCTGCTCAGGAGGCAGGCCTTCAGGTTGGCGATACACTAGTATCAATTGACGGTAATCAGGTCAATTCTTGGAATGATGTAGCTGAGTATGTGCCGGGAAAAGAAAAAAGTACCGTTGAAGTTGTAGTTGATAGAGACGGCAGCCGGCTTACTCTTGACGTAGGAACAAGATATAATGAGGATTCGGGAAGATATATACTGGGCATTGTAACCAAGGTGGCACATTCACCGGCAAAGGCGATAACAGGCGGATTCAGGGGAACATGGGATCTGACCAAATTCATGTACAAAACTCTTAAGCAGCTGTTTACAGGCGAGGTCTCGGCCAAAGAGCTGAGCGGTCCCGTAGGAATAGTGTATGCAGTAAATACCACGGCAAGTACAGGTGTAATGAATGTGGTATATCTTGCCGCACTTTTGAGCCTTAACCTGGCAGTTATTAATATGCTGCCATTCCCGGCTCTTGACGGTGGAAGAATACTTTTCCTTGTAATACGCAAGATAACAGGCAAAAAGGTGACAGACAAAATGGAAGGATACGTTCACATGATTGGCATGATGTGCCTGTTTGCACTTATGATATATGTTACATTCAATGATGTGATTCGATTTATAATCCCAATTTTTTCATAGCAATGTCCGGATGGAGGATTGACAGACATGAAGAAAAAAGTTTTTTGCGGAGATGTTCAGATAGGTGGAGGCGCTCCGGTATCAATACAGTCAATGACCAATACTGCTACTGCAGACGTTAAAAGTTCTCTCGAACAGATTGCGGCGTTAAGGGATGCAGGATGTGAAATAATAAGACTTGCTGTACCTGATATGGAGGCAGCTGCGGCACTGAAAGAGATAAAAAGAAAAGCAGGAATTCCGGTAGTTGCAGATATACATTTTGATTACAGACTTGCACTGGAGTCAATGAAGAGCGGTGTGGATAAAATAAGAATAAACCCTGGAAACATTGGCGACAGAGAAAATATAAAAAAAGTTGTGGACATGGCCAAAGAGAGGGAAATCCCTATCAGAGTAGGTGTGAATTCCGGATCTCTCGAAAAAGACATACTGGAGTATTACGGACGTGTTACAGCTGAGGGACTGGCTGAGAGCGCATTGAGAAATGTCAGGATTCTTGAAGATTTTAATTATGACAATATCGTCATATCGCTCAAATCCAGCAATGTTCCTATGAACTATCAGGCATATAAGATAGTGAATGAGGCATGTGATTATCCGCTTCACATAGGTGTGACTGAAGCAGGAATACCATCGAGAGGAAGAATTAAATCTGCCGCAGGTGTAGGAGCACTTCTCCTTGAAGACATCGGTGATACCATGAGAATATCCCTTACTGCAAATCCAGTCGAAGAGATAATAATGGCGAGAGAACTCCTTGCAGCACTGGGAATGAGGAAGGAAAAGGCCGAAATAGTTTCATGTCCTACATGTGGCAGAACTGAAGTTAACCTTGAGGTTATTGCCACAGAGATAGATAGAAGGGTAACTGCGCTCTATGACAGATTGGGAGCATCAGCCAGACCTGTCAAGATTGCAGTTATGGGATGTGTTGTTAACGGACCCGGAGAATCCAAGGGAGCTGATATTGGTGTAGCCTGTGGCAAAGGCAAGGGCGTAATATTTGAGAAAGGTGAAATAATCAAGACTGTAAGTGAAGACGAAATCACAGATGAGATATTGAGGCTTGCAGAGGAATACAGCACGAGATGTTAGAAATTCTAAAAAGTGTCATTGATTCCGACAAGATAGAGAATCATACAATTGAAGAAATTCAGTGCAGGGCAGATAAAGCGCAGTTGTCTCAGGATGGCAGTCAGCTTGCAATTAATCTGACCCTGAATTTTGTGTTGCCATATGAGACAATAGACAAGTTTAAGCGGACTATTGTGGGAAGACTTGAGGCTGTAAAAGAAGTTAAGCTGGAACTGCGCTATGAAAATCTCCTTCAGACAATTGAAGAAGCCATGCCTTTTTACATACAGCACATGGTTGTAATTGTTAATGGTCAGTATGCTCACGTAACAAGAACCATATATACAGATGATTTTGTGCTTGAGGATAACAGTCTTGTAATAAGAGCACTGGGAGAGACCGCAGTCAAAGTTCTGAACAAAGAAGTGGCTGTTCACTTCGAGAAACTGCTCAAACGTGATCTGGGTGCGGAGCTGAGAGTATCCTTTGAAAATCAGAAGGAACAGTATTCCAAAGCCGGCAAATCCATTGAAGAAAAGGCAAGAATTGCAGAAGAGATGCAGGCCAGAATAATAGAAGAAGCTGCGAAGGCACCTAAGCCACAAAGGAGCACATTGCCTTCAGATGGTGGCGCACCTTTTGGCGGATCACAGAAGTTTAGGAAAAAAAGGGACAGATATACACCTGTTAACGGCAACATCATTATGGGAAGTGCCATAAGGGGTGAAGTAATTCCTATTGGTGAAGTGAATTCGGAAAGCGGCAAAGTAATTATCGAGGGAGAACTCTTTGGCAAGGATTCACGAACAACCAAAACGGACAGTAAACTTGTATCTCTTTTTATTACAGATAAAAAAACCAGCATATGTGTCAAGGCATTTACCGTAGACCAGAAGTGGGGGGATATCAACAGCAATTTCAGCAAAGGTGACGGCATTCGCATTCAGGGTAATGCCCAGTGGGATAAATATGATAATCACGTCACTATAATGGCTGATAACATCGAGAAAATTGAAAAGAAAGAAAGAACAGATACATATCCGGAGAAGCGCGTGGAACTTCATGCACATACCAAGATGAGTGCCATGGATGGTTTTAACGATGTAAAGCGAATGGTTAAAACTGCAGAAAAATGGGGTCACAAGGCTGTAGCCGTTACCGACCATGGCGTAGTACAGGCATTCCCGGAAGCATCTCATGCAGGAAAAGATATCAAAATTCTTTACGGATGCGAGGGCTACCTTTATGATGATGCCGGTCTTGTCGATGAAGAAGGAAATATCGATTACAAGAAAAGACCGACAAATCACGTTATAATTTTCGCGAAGAATAGAGAAGGATTAAAGAATCTGTATAAGCTGGTTTCCTATTCTCACTTGAAATATTTCTATAAAAGACCGAGAATACCGAAGTCAGTTCTCAGGGAGCACAGAGAGGGACTTATTGTAGGCTCTGCATGTGAAGCGGGAGAAATTTTCAGAGCAGTTCTTAACGGTGAAAGTGAAGAAAGAATCGAAGAACTGGTGAACTTTTATGATTATCTTGAAATTCAGCCCCTTGTTAATAACAGATTCCTTATCAAGAAGGGAACTGTTAAAGGTGAAGAGGACCTTAAGGAACTGAACAGGAAGATTGTGCAGCTAGGCGAAAAATATGACAAGCCGGTTGTAGCAACCTGTGATACTCACTATTTTGACGAAGAAGAGGCATTGTACAGACGAATTCTCATGGCAGGTCAGGGATTCAAAGGTGTTGAAGGAGACGAAGGACTTTATTTCAGAACGACTGATGAGATGATGAAAGAATTCCAATATCTGGGAGAAGAAACGGCTTATCGTGTAGTAATCGAAAATACAAATATGGTAGCTGACTGGATAGAACCTATGATGCCGGTACCAAAGGGCAAGTTTCCACCAAAGATTGACGGAGCAGAGGAAGATTTGCGTAAGGCCTGCGAGGAACGTGCGGCGGACATGTATGGCTCGCCTTTGCCAGATGAAATAAGGGAAAGGCTGGATATAGAACTTAATTCCATAATTGATAACGGATATGCAGTAATGTATCGTTCTGCAGAGATGCTTGTAAAGAAGTCACTGAGTGACGGATATCTTGTTGGTTCGAGAGGATCTGTAGGGTCATCCTTTGCGGCCACAATGTCAGGAATAACAGAAGTAAATCCTCTGGCGCCTCACTACCTTTGTCCCAAGTGCAAAAATCTTGAGTGGGGAGATGAAATCGAATACGACTGCGGTGTTGATATGCCGGACAGGACGTGTCCTGTATGCGGCACTGAATACAAAAAAGAAGGATTTAAGATACCTTTCCAGACTTTCCTCGGATTTAATGCCGATAAGGAACCGGATATAGACCTTAACTTCGCAGGAGAATATCAGGGTAAGGCACAGAAATATGTTGAAGAGATATTTGGTGCCTCAAATGTATTCAAGGCGGGTACCATACAAACTATCAAGGATAAGATAGCCTTTGGACTGGTTGCAAAATACTTTGAAGAGAGGAATATGCACGTTAACAAGTTCGAACTGGACAGGCTTGCATCCTGCTGTGAGGGTGTACGAAAAACTTCAGGTCAGCATCCGGGCGGTGTAATCATTGTGCCTAGGGGCCATGAAATATATGAATTCTGTCCTGTACAGCACCCTGCTAACGATGTTAAGTCCGACATAATTACAACGCATTTTGATTACCACTCTATTGACCAGAACCTGTTAAAGCTTGATATACTCGGACACGATGCTCCGTCTATGATCAGACAGCTGCAGGATATGACCGGTGTTGATCCGGCAGAAGTGCCGATTAAAGACGATAAGGTAATGACAATATTTATCGGCACTGAGGGACTTGATATAAAGGATCCGGACTATATGTTCGTGCACGGAAGTTTCGGTATTCCTGAATTCGGCACTAAGTTCGTGAGACAGATGCTGGATGATATCAGACCTACATCCTTTGAAGAACTCGTAAGAATATCGGGACTTTCTCACGGTACGGATGTGTGGCTTGGCAATGCACAGGATCTGGTTCGTGCAGGAATCACAACGATGAGAGAAGCCATAGCAACCAGAGACGACATTATGAACTATCTGCGAAAAAAGGGATTGCCCGATGGTGATGCTTTCTGGATTATGGAGCATGTCAGAAAAGGTAAGGGCCTTACAGAGGATGAAGAAAATCTAATGATTGAAAACGATGTGCCTGAGTGGTATATAGAATCGTGCAAAAAAATCAAGTACATGTTCCCGAGAGCTCATGCGGTGGCATATACGATGATGTCTGCCAGAATTGCCTACTATAAGGTATATTATCCTGTGGCGTTTTATGCAGTGTACTTTACTGCAAAGGTTGCAAATTTTGACGAAAAGGTAATGCTCGGCGGTAAGCTGGCAGTCGAGGAAAGATATAAAGAAATACTTTCAAAGGGCAAGGACGCCTCAAAAAAGGAAGAGGACGACCTTACTGTACTTGAGGTGGCAATTGAAATGTATGCCAGAGGGTATGAATTCGCTCATGCAAGGCTCGGCATTTCAGATGCTACCAGATTCCGTGCGTATGAGGGAAAGGTGCTACTGCCGTTTCTGGCAATTACGGGCATGGGAGAAGGTGCGGCAAGATCCTTTGCGGATGGATACGCGGAAAGACCATATGAAACTGTCGAAGAAGTTATGGACAGAGGCCGGGTCAACAAAACGATTATTGAAGAATTAAGAAGACATGGTGTTCTGGAAGGACTTCCCGAAACAGCACAAATCAGCTTTTTCTGATAAAAAGCTTGCAATTGCAGGGGTGACGTGGTATTATGATGCTGTTAAGAAGAATATTTTTTAGCGAGACTGGGTATAAGCCCAGTCTTTCTTTATGACTTTAGGAGGCATGATGGCAAAAAAGAAGATTACAGAGGTGGTAGAAGAAATCCTGACCGATTTTTTGAATGAAGAAGGTTATGAACTGTATAATACTGAATTCATTAAAGAGGGCAAGGACTGGTTCCTGCGTGTGTATATCGATAAACCGGAAGAGGAGGGTTACATCGGCACGGAAGATTGTGAGAAGGTGAGCAGATATTTGAGCGACAAACTGGATGAAGCAGATCCTATTGACAAGGTCTATTATCTTGAAGTGTCTTCACCCGGCATGGACAGAGTGCTTGCAAAGCCGGAGCATTATGTGAAATATGCGGGAAAAGAAGTAGATGTGAAGCTTTACAAAGGTAAAGACGGTACAAAGAACATCAGCGGTATCCTTAAATACAGCGACGGCGAACAGGTGGTTGTTGTCGACGCGACAGGAAAAGAATGGAATCTGACTTTGGATGAAATAGCCAGAACTCGACTGGCTGTTGTATTTTAACGGGAGGAATGAAATGAGCAACGGTAATGAATTTATGAGTGCGGTATATGATCTGGTAAAGGAGAAGAACATTCCTAAGGAGGTGCTTATTGAAGCAATCGAATCAGCACTGGTATCAGCATATAAGAAGAACTACGGTACATCACAGAATGTAAGAGTGACAATCGATAGAGAGACAGGAGATGTCAATGTCTTCATGAGAAGAGATGTTGTTGATGAAGTAGAAGATGAATTCACAGAAATCTCCCTTGAAGATGCTTTGGAAATTGATAACAGATATATGGTAGGTGACGTGGTTGAGTATCAGGTTACTCCAAAAGATTTCGGCAGAATTGCAGCTCAGACAGCAAAGCAGGTCGTAGTACAGAGAATCAGAGAAGCCGAAAGAGGCATGGTATATGATTCATATATAGACAGACAGGGCGAGCTTATTACAGGTGTAGTGCAGAGAATAAGCAATGATACGATTTTTGTAAACATCGGAAATACAGAAGGTATTCTGGTAGCAAGTGAAAGAACAAAAAACGAAAAATACAAAATCAATGATAGAATCAAGGCTTACATCATGGACGTAAGAAAGAGTACAAGAGGACCTCAGATTTTCCTTTCAAGAACTCATCCGGGATTTGTTGAAAGACTCTTTGAACTGGAGGTTCCAGAAATTGAAGACGGCATTGTAGAAATCAAGAGCATTGCCAGAGAGGCAGGTTCAAGAACGAAGATTGCTGTTTACACTGAGGATGAAAATGTGGATCCTGTAGGTGCATGCGTAGGAGCAGGTGGTGCAAGAGTACGAAATATTGTTGATGAACTCTTCGGAGAAAAAATAGATATTACAACATGGGATGAAGATCCTAAGGTTCTTATCAAAAACGTTCTTAGTCCGGCAAAGGTCGAAGAAGTAATGATTGATGAAGAAGAAAAGTCAGCAACAGTAGTTGTTCCTGATTATCAGCTGTCACTGGCAATCGGCAAGGAAGGTCAGAACGTAAGACTGGCAGCTAAACTCTGTGGATGGAAAATAGACATCAAGAGCCATTCGCAGTACTTCGGAGATGAAGAAGTGCAGGAGTATCAGGAGTATGAAGATAACTATGATGATTATGAAGATGATATCATAGAATATGAGGAAGAGGGCGATAAGGTTGAGTAACAGGAAGGTTCCCATGAGACGATGTGTCGGCTGCATGGAATCAAAGCCGAAGAATCAGCTTATAAGAATAGCCTGCTATGAAAATGAAATCACTGTTGATCCTACAGGCAAGGCCAAGGGGAGAGGCGTGTATCTTTGCCTGAATCCCAAGTGCATGGAATTGTCAAAGAAGAAGAGAGCTTTTCAGAGAAATTTCGGAATTGAGATATCTCCGGAAGAGCTGGAGAGGATTTATCAGGAGTTGACAGAACATGAACAGGAAAATAGCTAGTTATTTGGGATTTGCAAGAAAAGCCGGAAAGACCATGAGCGGTGTCAACACCTGCACCTTCGGCATAGAAAAGGGTAAGGTAGAGCTTGTGGTACTGGCAGAGGACATTTCAGAAAACAGCAAGAAGAAAATTATGAAGGAAATAAGGCGCAACCGGGTGGTCTACGTTACCAGCGGTACCGTACAGGAGCTTTCACAGGCCATTGGTCAGACCGGAAGAAGCGTCATAGGCATATGCGACAAAGGTTTCGCAGAAGTTATTTTGAAGGAATCTAATGAAGAAAGGTCGTAAGGAGGTAGTTGTATGAAGGTAAAAGAACTGGCAGATGAATTGAACATGTCTCCAAAGGATGTTCTGGAAAAAGCTCAGCACATGGGTGTCAAGGTCAATGCGCTGACAGATGATATGTCGGAAATGGACACTACAGCAGTTAGAAATACTATTACAAAGGGCGGAAGCAAAAGAGAGACAAAGGTTGTAAAGGTAACACCAAAGAAATCAGGTGCTGAAGACCATGTAAGCGCAAGCAACGTTACTGTAAAGGCAGCAAATATCAAGATGCCTGAAATCAAAAGAAGCAGCAAGGCTTCAACGAAGAGTACATCAAAGGAAAAAACTGTTAAACCACCTGTGGGCAAACCGGTTGTGTCCAAGGAAATAGAGAACAGACCAAAGCCGGTAGAAGGTAAACCGGTTGTATCCAAGGAGATGCTGGAAAAGAGAATTGCAAGAGATAAGGCTGAAGAAGCTGAAACAAAGAAGCCTGAAGAAGCTGTAAATGAAGCACCAAAAGCACCAAAAGCTGAACCTGTACAGGAGGCTAAACAGGAACCTCCAAAGAGAAGAGGCGGGTTGAAGGTAATAAAGAAGGCTGAGGACGTAAGAAGAGAAGAAGCTGAAGCGGCAGAAAAGAGAAGAATTCAGGCAGAAAAAAGAGCTGCAGCAAAGAGCACCAAAGAAAATGACGAAAAGTCAGACAGGTCGGAGAAGAAGCATAACAGCGAAAGAAGAGCAAAGAACGACAAGACTGACAGGGGCGAAAGAAAGCCGAGAAACGACAGAGGCGACAAACAGGAAAGAGGTGGACGTTCAGGCGAAAGAAATGCACGTCCGCAGAGAAGAAACGACAGCGTTGTCGCAGCTGAAACTGCACCTGAAAAGTCTTCAACAAGACGCGACAAGAAAAAAGATAATAAGGATCACGATAAGTTCTCCAAGCTTGAAAGAGGCAAGAAGCAGGGCAAGAAGGAAACTCCAAGGAGCCTTGAAAAGCAGGCAAGCAAGAAGAGACACGCGAACAGACCGAAGGTTGAGAAGGAACCTGAAGTGGAAGAAGTAGCACTTCCAACAGGAACAGTACTCATTAATGTACCTATTACTGTTGCAGGTTTCTCAGAGCAGACGAAGACCACAGTATCACAGATTATAATGACACTCATGAAGATGGGTGTAATGGCAAATGTCAACCAGAATCTTGATGAAGAGACTGTAGTGCTTCTGGCTGAAGAATTGGGAATTCAGGTAGCAATCGGCAAGGTTGAAGAAGAAACGTCAGAAGAAGGTATCGAAACCTTTGACGACAAGGAAGAAGAACTTCAGCCAAGACCTCCGATTATTACTGTTATGGGACACGTTGACCACGGTAAAACTTCACTGCTTGACGCAATCAGAAACACGAATGTTACAGCAGGTGAGTCCGGTGGAATCACACAGCATATCGGTGCATCAGAAGTAGAAATCAATGGTCAGAAGATTGTATTCCTTGATACTCCGGGACATGAAGCCTTCACAGCAATGAGAGCAAGAGGTGCACATTCAACAGATATTGCAGTACTGGTAGTTGCCGCTGATGACTCAGTTAAGCCTCAGACAATCGAATCAATAAGTCATGCAAAGTCAGCAGGAGTACCTATTATCGTAGCCATAAACAAAATGGATAAGCCGGGCGCAAATCCTGATATTGTTAAAAAAGATCTGGCAGATCAGGGAATACTTGTTGAAGACTGGGGCGGAGATGTTATCTCAGTACCTGTATCAGCTAAGACAGGCGAAGGTATTACAAATCTTCTCGAAATGATTCTGCTTCAGGCAGAGGTTCTCGAACTTAAGGCAAATCCTAACAGACTTGCAATGGGTACAGTTCTTGAAGCAAGACTTGATAAGGCAAAGGGTCCTGTAGCAAGCCTTCTGGTATTGAACGGAACACTTAAGTCAGGAAAGAGCATCGTAGCAGGAACATGTTCAGGCAAGATTAGACTCATGACTAATGACAAGGGTGAGAAGATTAATTCAGCAGGTCCTGCAACTGCTGTAGAAGTGCTGGGACTTACAGATGTCCCTCAGGCAGGTGATATTTTTAACGCTGTTAAAAATGATAAGCAGGCAAGAGAAATAGCAAACAACAGACTTGAGAAGCAGAGAGAAGAGGTTCTGGCAAGAAATTCAAGTACTACACTTGAAGAACTCTTTAGCCAGATTCAGGAAGGCGATGTTAAGGATCTAAACCTTATTGTAAAGGCAGACGTTCAGGGTTCAGTAGGTGCTATTGTTTCATCCCTCGAAAAGCTTTCGAATGATCAGGTAAGAGTTAAAATTGTACATACAGGTGTAGGTACTGTTAATGAATCAGATATTATGCTGGCAGGTACATCAAATGCAATTATCATTGGATTCAATGTAAGACCTAGCGCAACAATAACAGGAATGGCCGAAAGAGACGGCATTCAGATAAGAACATACAGAGTAATCTACGATATCATTGACGATGTAGAAAATGCCATGAAGGGTATGCTTGATCCTGAATTCAGAGAAGTAGTTCTTGGAACAGTTGAAATCAGAACAACATTCAAGGTACCTGGCGTTGGAATCATCGGAGGTGCTTACGTTACAAGCGGTAAGATGGTTCGTAATGAACAGGTTCGTCTCGTAAGAGATGGTATCGTAATACATGAAGGTAAGATTTCATCGTTAAAGAGATTCAAGGATGATGCCAAGGAGGTAGCAGCAGGCTACGAATGCGGTATCGGTATTGAAAAGTACAACGATATTAAGGAAGGCGATATTATTGAATGCTTTAAGATGGAAGAAATTGAAAGGGCATAAGGCATAAAATATATGACAAAAGGATATAGACAGGGAAGAGTTGGAGAAGAAATAAGAAAAATAATAAGCGAGCTGCTTTTTAATGGACTTAAGGATCCGAGACTCTCTCCAATGGTCAGCATCACAGCAGTAGAGGTGACAAGTGACAACAGTTATGCCACTTGTTACTTCACTGTACTCGATATGGGAACACCCGAAGAGAGTCAGCAGAAACTGGACGATACTCTTAAGGCTTTTGAGAAGGCCAAGGGTTATATAAGAAATGAAATCAGCAAAGAACTTAAGCTTAGACATGTTCCGGAACTGATTTTCAAAATAGACAAATCCATGGAATACGGAAGACACATTTCAGGAATTCTTGATACGCTGGACATTAGACATGACGAGGAAGAGGCGGAAGATGAAGAATAATGCATCGTTGCATGAAATAGGGAAAATTCTGGAGAAAGCAGATTCTGTGCTTATTTTCCCTCATGTTTCGCCGGATGGAGATGCTATGGGATCAGCAACAGGATTGTACAAAGCCTTAACCTCAATAGGTAAAAAGTGTGCGATTCTGCTGGAAGAGGATATTCCGGAATATATATCCTTTCTACCCTTTGAGGGATATACAAAGGATCAGAACATAATAGAAGAACCTGATGTTACAATCTGCGTTGACTGCAGTGAGCCTAACAGAATCCCGTCACGAGTGGAAGCTTTTGAGAAGGGTAAGACAAGGGTGTGCATAGATCATCATATTAATCCGGAAGGTTATGGGGATTACTATTATATTGATGAGGGAACAGCAGCAGCCTCGGAACTTATATATACCCTTATAGATGAAATGACATGGCCTATGGATGAGGATACTGCAGTGCTCCTTTATGCCGGCATTGTCACAGATACTGGCGGATTCAGATATTCCAATACTACAGCATCGACTCACAGGATAGCAGCAAACCTTATAGAGGCAGGTGTGAATGTAAATGATATTTCTGTTGCATTGTATCAGAATGTATCACGTGAGCAGACTCTGGCAGAGGCAATGATTCTGGAAAAAATGGATATTTTCGCTGATGGCAAAGGTGCAATCTCCTATGTAACATTGGAAGAGCTTGATGAAATAGGAGCATCGCCAGATGATACCGAAAACGTTATAGATAGGCTAAGAGATGTTAAAGGCGTTGAAATAGCAGCATTTCTTAAACCCAAAGGAAATAAGGTGAAAGCAAGTCTAAGAGCCAAAACATATGGTGACGTCCAGAAGATTGCCACGACGTTTGGCGGAGGCGGCCATAAGAAAGCTGCAGGATGTACTATTGACGGAAGTGTTGAGAAAGCAGCGGAGAGCATGAAGAATTTAATTGCGGATTCATTGGAGAAGTAAATGATTAAAGACGGAATTCTGATTTTGGATAAGCCACAGAACTGGACATCTCATGACTGTGTTGCAGTAGCAAGGAAAGCTCTCGGAGCAGATAAGCTTGGCCACGGTGGAACACTTGATCCCATGGCTGAGGGGCTGTTACCGCTGTTTGTGGGAAGAGCAACAAGAATAATGGAATATCTGGACATGGATGACAAGACATATATATGCGGAATAAAACTTGGCGTTACCACAGATACCCAGGATATATGGGGAACGGTCATTCACAATACACCTGCAGATAACATAGACGGGGAAACTTTCGAGGAAACTCTCATGTCTTTTCTAGGTAAACAGAAACAGATTCCTCCCATGTACTCTGCAGTGAGAATTAACGGCAGGAGACTCTACGAGTATGCAAGAGAGGGCGAAAACGTTTCTGCTTCAGCTAGAGACATAGATGTGAAAAGCATAAAGTTTATGGAATTTGACGAATCGCTCGGTGAAGGAAAGTTTGAGATGACGGTTTCCAAAGGAACCTACATAAGAACCATATGCAATGACATAGGTGAGAAGCTGGGATGCGGGGCGGCTATGTCATATCTCAAGAGAACGGCTGTCGGCATTTTTAATCTGGACAACGCGACAGGACCTGACAGACTTAAAGAACTTATGGCAAGCAGGAAAGAGCTGAAGGATGATTACCAGATTCCAGCAGATATCACTGAGGCAATTATACCTGTTGATAAACCAATGGTTAATCTGGGAAAGGTCAGTCTCAGTAGGGACAGAGCGTGGTATTTTGTGGCAGGCAACAGCATAAGATGGAAGCAGGTTAAGGTCCTTGAAAGTCCCAAAGGCTCTGCTCAGATGAAAAACAAGAGAGGCAGAGGGTACGATGTGCTGTACAGAGTATATACGGATGATGAAAGATTCATTGGGACAGGGTACTATAACAGTGAATCAAATGAATTGAAGGCTGATAAAATTTTCGTGAAGAGGCAGGAATTATGATAATATTTAATTCGCTTGATGAAATTAAGAATATAGATGAAACTGTTATCGCGCTTGGTAATTTTGACGGTGTACACAGAGGACATCAGGAAATAATCGCGAAGACAGTAAAAAGCGCAGAGGCGGCAGGTCTTAAAAGTGCGGTTTTCACTTTTTCGAACCATACGAGAACTGTAATAAAAGGTGCTCCTCAGGTGAAAAATATACAGTATCAACACGAAAGGGCCGAAAAAATAGAAGCTCTTGGAGTTGACTATCTTTTTAATATTCCTTTCACAGAGGAAATCATGAAGATGTCGCCGGAGGCTTTCGTAAAAGATATTCTTGTTGATAAAATGAGAATAAAGGAGGCCTACTGTGGATTTAATTATAGATTTGGAAGCAAAGCATCTGGCACACCGGAGACTTTAATGAGGGAAGGCATGAAGCAGGGCTTCGGAATCCATGTGCAGGAAGCCTATGAAATCGACGGTATAGTTGTCAGCAGTACTGAAATAAGAAAGTACATAGCTGAGGGCAATATGGAGGCCTGCAATAAATTTCTGGGTCGTGTGTACACCCTGGATGGTGTGGTTGTTGAAGGCAACAGACTTGGAAGAACTATCGGATTTCCTACATGCAATATTCCTGCGGATTCAAGTATGGCAATTCCACCAAATGGTGTATATATAACGACATGTACCATAGGTGACAGAGAGTACCCATCAATTACCAATGTAGGAGTCAAGCCTACTGTAGGAACCTATGACGTTAACATTGAAACTCACATATTCAACTTTAATGAGGATGTTTACGGAGAAAAAATACAGGTACATTTCATTAAACAGACAAGACCGGAGATGAAGTTTGATGGAGTGGAGGAGCTGAAAAGTCAGATTGAAAAGGACTGCATTCAGGCAAGATCTTATCATAGAGAAAAAACATTAATTTAACAATCAACAGACAGAATAATACATGAAATATTGTTTGCAATGGCGGCAATATAATGATATTATATTTAATTAGATGAGTACCTGAGACTTGGCCCTTTGACACTCCGACATTGACTCAGTTTCAGGTGTATTTAGTAACAAGGAGGATATTATAATGATCACAGCAGAAAAGAAAGCAGAAATTATTAAAGAGTATCAGTTAAAGGAAGGCGACACAGGTTCCCCTGAAGTACAGGTTGCTATTCTGACTTACAGAATCAATGACCTTAATGAACATCTGAAGGTTCACAAGAAGGACCACCACTCAAGAAGAGGTCTTCTGAAGATGGTTGGACAGAGAAGAAATCTTCTGGGATACCTTAAGGAGAAGGATCTTGAGAGATACAGAGCTCTCATCGCTAGACTGGGTCTGAGAAAGTAATAACTATGTTTACAAGGCGAGGTTATTGTTACCTCGCCTACATTTATATCTATACGGCTTAATCAGCCGTCACTTAACGCTGCAGTATGTGACTGCAGTGAGGCAGTACGAGAAGAGAATAAACAGGAGGTAGTTGTTTATTATGAGGTACACAGATTATAACGTTTTTAAAACAGCAATCGGCGGCAAACTTCTTGAGCTTGAAATAGGCAAGGTTTGCGAACTGGCTAACGGACAGGTAATGGTAAGATACGGTGATACTGTTGTCAATGTAACAGCATGTGCATCAAAGGAACCAAGACCTGACGTGGATTTCTTCCCGCTTTCATGTGACTACGAAGAAAAGATGTATGCGGCAGGAAAAATTCCGGGAGGATTCATCAAGAGAGAAGGAAGACCTAGTGAAAGAGCAATTCTCTGCTCAAGACTTATGGACAGACCACTTAGACCACTGTTCCCAAAGGGCTTCTACAATGATGTACAGGTAGTTGCAACTGTAATGAGCATCGATAATGATTATCCGTCAGAAATCGCTGCAATGATTGGTTCATCAGTAGCTCTGGCAATTTCAGATATTCCATGGGAAGGTCCTACAGGCTCAGTCAAAATCGGCATGGTTGACGGTGAATTTATAATAAATCCTTCAGTAGCTCAGAAGGAAGCTAGCACAATTGACATGACCGTAGCTGGAACAAAAGAAGCAATCATGATGGTTGAAGCCGGCGCTCAGGAAGTACCTGAAGATATCATGCTTGATGCAATTATGTTCGCCCATGAAGAAATCAAGAAGATTGTTGAATTCATTGATCAGATTGTAGCTGAAGTAGGCAAACCTAAGATGGATATTGAACTTTACAAGGTTCCTGAGGATATTGATGTAGCTGTAAGAGAATATGCAGTGGGCAGAATGAGGGAAGCTATCCAGACTTATGACAAAATGGAAAGACTGGATAACATGGATGCTGTAGAAGCAGAAACAAAGGCTCACTTTGAAGAAATTTATCCGGACAATGCAAAGGATATTGACAATGTGCTTTATGCAATCACTAAGGAAACTGTAAGAAGCATGATTCTTGATGAAGGTATAAGACCTGACAACAGAAAGCATGACGAAATCAGACCAATCTGGATTGATAACGGCATTTTACCTAGAACACACGGAACAGGCCTTTTCAAGAGAGGACAGACTCAGGTTCTTTCAATTGCCACACTGGGACTTCTCAGCGAGAAGCAGACCATTGACGGCATTACAGAGCAGACTGAGAAGAGATATATGCACCACTACAACTTCCCACCATATTCAGTAGGTGAAGCCGGAAGAATGAAGAGTCCGGGAAGAAGAGAAATCGGTCACGGTGCACTGGCAGAAAGAGCGATTATTCCTGTACTTCCAAGCGAAGAGGAATTCCCATATGCAATCAGAGTCGTATCGGAAGTACTTTCTTCTAATGGTTCAACTTCAATGGGTTCAACATGCGGAAGCTGTCTGGCACTTATGGATGCAGGTGTTCCTATTAAGGCTCCTGTTGCAGGTATTGCAATGGGTCTCATTGAAAGAGTAGAAGAAGACGGATCAAGCAAGTTCGCTATTCTTTCAGATATTCAGGGCATGGAGGACTTCCTGGGCGACATGGACTTTAAGGTTACAGGTACAGCCAAGGGTGTCACTGCAATTCAGATGGATATCAAGGTACACGGACTTTCAAGAGAAATTCTCGACAAGGCACTCAAGCAGGCAAGAGAAGGAAGAATGCATATCATGAAGGAAATGCTTGAAGTTCTTCCTGAGCCTAAGAAGGAAATGTCACCGTGGGCTCCAAGAATCATCACAATGCAGATCAAGCCTGAACAGATTAGAACAGTAATCGGTAAGGGCGGAGAAACAATTAACGGCATTATCGAAAGAACAGGTGTCAAGATTGATATCAGCGATGAAGGAACAGTATTTATTGCCTCTCCTGATGCTGAAGGTCTCGAAAAGGCTAAGAAGGAAATTGAATTGCTCACAAAGGAACCCGAACCTGGCGAAATTTACGAAGGTAAGGTAACAAGAGTAATGAATTTCGGTGCTTTTATTGAGATTCTCCCAGGTAAGGAAGGACTTCTTCATATAAGCAAGATGGCTAAGGAGAGAGTAGAAAAGGTAGAAGATGTCATGAACGTCGGTGATGTAGTGACTGTTAAGGTAACTGAAATCGACAACCAGAACAGAATCAACCTTTCAAGAAAAGAACTTCTCTAACAGAGAAATACGCAAGGCGTTGTAAACAATACAGCGCCTTTTTTATTTTTTGATTTTACTTTCATTTTACCGGTGCCCGGTTTTGATTTTTACAGGGGAATCATATACTTCACTTGTAAATAAGAAAAGTAATGTTTTTAGAGAGATAAAGAAAGGAAGTAATCAAGAAATGAAAATGAAAAGCAAATGGTTCAAAACAATTATTATGGCAACAGCAGCTGTAACATGTATGGGTATGCTGGCAAGCTGTGGCTCAACATCAGACAGTTCAGACAACACAATTTCACTGGCAGGAAGCACTTCAATGGAAAAGGTGTGCGAAGCGTTGAGTGAAAGCTTCATGAATGAAAATCCAGACTATAAGGTAACTGTTGAGTACACAGGTTCAGGTGCAGGACTTGAAGCACTGGAAGCAGGAAGCATAGACATCGGTAACTCTTCAAGAGCCTTAAGCGATGAAGAAAAGGAAAAGGGTGCTGTTGAAAATATCGTTGCACTTGACGGTATTGCAGTAATTACAGACAAGGATAACACAGTAAGCGACCTTTCATCAAAGCAGCTTGCAGATATCTACACAGGAAAGATTACAAACTGGAAGGATCTGGGCGGCAAGGATGAATCAATCGTAGTGCTGGGAAGAGAAAGCGGTTCAGGTACAAGAGATGCCTTCGAAGAACTTATGGAAGTTGCTGATAAGTGCGAATATGCACAGGAAATCGACTCAACAGGCGGAGTTCTTGCAACGGTAGCAAGTACACCTGGTGCAATCGGATATGTATCACTGGATGTAGTGGACAATACTGTAAATTCAGTTAAGCTTAACGGCGTTGAAGCTACAGAAAAGAACATTCTGTCCGGTGACTATCAGCTGCAGAGACCATTTGTAATGGCTACAATCGGCAAGGTTGAAAAGCAGAAGAATGCTGTACAGAAATGGTTCGAATTCGTAAACTCAGATGAAGGACAGAAAATCATCAAGGAGCAGGGTCTCATTATCCCTGAAAAATAAAAGGTGAAAATATGGAAAGAAGAATACTGATAGAAAGAACAGCTAAACAAATTTTCCTCTTATGTGGTATTGTGGCAATTCTGGCAGTATGTTCCATAACCATCTACATGATAGCAAAAGGGACCCCGGCACTATCTCGTGTAGGGGTCTCTCATCTGATATTTGGAACTGAATGGGCGCCAACTGCATCGGAACCGTCCTATGGAATACTGTACATAATACTTTCGTCAATAGTAGGAGTTGCCTGTTCGGTAGCAATAGGAGCACCAATCGGACTGATGACGGCAGTGTTCCTGTCTGAAATAGCAAACAAAAGACTGGCATCTCTGGTACAGCCGGCGGTTGAACTTCTGGCAGCGATACCATCGGTAATATACGGATTGCTGGGACTGATGATACTGAATCCACTGCTGTATAAGATGGAAAAGATAATCTTTGAGGAATCTGCAACTCATAAATTCACAGGTGGTTCTGATATGCTGGCGGCAATAATCGTTCTGGCAATAATGATTTTGCCAACTGTAATAAATGTAAGCACGTCATCACTGAGAGCTGTGCCAGACAGTCTGAGATCCTCATCTCTGGCTCTTGGAGCCACTAAGATTCAGACAATTTTCAAAGTAGTGATTCCGGCTGCCAAATCGGGAATACTGACAGGTGTTGTTCTGGGAATAGGAAGAGCCATAGGAGAAGCAATGGCAATAAACATGGTAGCAGGCGGTGCAGTAAACATACCGCTTCCATTCAACTCAGTAAGATTTCTTACAACGCAGCTTGTAAGTGAGATGGGTTATGCTGCCGGACTTCACAGACAGGTACTGTTCACAGTAGGGCTTGTACTGTATGTCTTCGTAATGATTATAAATCTGGTTTTGTTAAGAATGAAGAGGGGAGGTCAGCTTGATGATTGATAACAATTGGACACTGATGAAACACAAAGCTCACTTCTCTGACAGAATGCTGAGGATGTTTATATACATATGCACAGCTTTTTCTGTAATACTTGTTGGAGCGATAATAGTTTACATAGTTGTCAAAGGCATAGGAACAATCAGCATACCTTTTCTTACAACTGAGACATCGGTGCTTAACGGAAGTGTGGGTATAGCAGGAAACATTGTAAATACACTGTATATAATAGTGATTACAATGGTGATTGCAACACCGATAGGTGTAGGTGCGGCAGTATATCTCAATGAATATGCCAAACCGGGCAGACTGGTGACTGTAATTGAGTTTGCAACTGAAACCTTGTCAGGAATACCGTCAATTATATTCGGACTCTTCGGAATGATGTTTTTCGGACAGACTCTGGGACTTGGATATTCACTTCTGACAGGTTCACTGACACTTATAATCATGGTGCTCCCACTTGTTACGAGAAACACCCAGGAAGCTCTCAAGACTGTACCAGATAGTTACAGATACGGGGCAATAGGTTTGGGAGCAGGTAAGTGGCATACTATAAGAACGATACTTCTGCCATCTGCAATGCCGGGAATCATAACGGGAGTCATTCTGGCGGTAGGCAGAATCGTAGGAGAATCGGCAGCATTACTTTATACTGCAGGCAGCGCCAAGGGACTAATTGACAGTCTCTCAGAAGTATTCCCGAAGGTATTTCAGTCAGGTGGAACAATGACGATTCAGCTTTATCTGAGTGCTACCAGTGAGGGAGACTTCGAGACAGCCTTCGGTATTGCACTGGTGCTTCTGATAGTGGTGCTTCTCATTAATATGGGAACCAAAAGACTTGCAAGAAAATTTGATGTAACAAGGAGAACATAATATGGCAGAGATGTTAAACAAGAATATCTGTCAGAACGCCAAGATGAGCATCAGAAACCTGGATCTTTACTATGGTGACAATCATGCTCTCAAGGACGTTAACATGGATATTAAACCTAATGCTGTAACAGCATTCATAGGACCTTCGGGATGTGGTAAATCTACATTTCTCAAAACATTAAACAGAATGAATGATCTGATAGACATATGCAAAATCACAGGAAGTGTATGTCTGGATGGGGAAGACATATACAATTCCAAGGTGGATACAACCATGCTGAGAAAAAAAGTCGGAATGGTATTCCAGCAACCCAATCCATTCCCTATGAGCATATATGACAACATTGCATACGGTCCGCGCGTTCATGGTATCAAAGACAAGAAGATACTCAATGAAATTGTAGAAGAAAGCCTTCGAGGTGCTGCGATATTTGACGAAGTCAAAGACCGTCTCAAATCATCGGCTCTCGGTCTTTCCGGAGGACAGCAGCAGAGACTTTGCATAGCCAGAGCACTTGCCGTACAGCCTGAGGTGCTTCTTATGGATGAACCTACTTCGGCACTTGATCCGATATCAACAGCCAAGATAGAGGAACTTATGGAAGACCTGAAGAAAAAGTATACTGTTGTGGTAGTAACACACAATATGCAACAAGCATTGAGAGTATCTGATGATACGGCATTTTTCTTAGTGGGAGAAATGGTTGAATTTGCCAATACCAAAGATCTGTTTTCTTACCCGCAGGATAAGAGAACGGAAGATTACATTACAGGGAGGTTCGGTTAATGAGGTCAAAGTTTGATGAACAGCTTAAACAGCTGCACGATGAGATGATACTCATGTGTTCAATGATAGAATCCGCTATACAGGGTGCAACGCGTGCGTTTATGAACATGGATGCAGAGCTTGCCCGAAAAATCATGGATGGTGACGGCGATGTTGACAGAGAGCAGAAGAAAATTGAAAACATATGCTTCAATCTATTGATTCAGAGACAGCCTGTAGCCCGTGATTTGAGAACAATAACAGCAGCTATGAAAATGGTAACAGACATGGAAAGAATAGGCGATCAGGCTGCTGACATTTCAGAGATTACAGTAGCAATGGGTCAGAAGCCGGACGTTCTCAAGGACGGTAATCTTAACAAAATGGCATCAGAAACCATAATAATGTTGATACAGAGCATTGAAGCTTATGTGGAGAGAGATATGGACAAAGCCAAGATGGTCATAGAACATGATGATGTGGTAGATGAGCTTTTCCTTAAGGTGAAGAGTGACCTTATTGAATTTATCAGCAAGAATCCACAGCAAGGTGAACAGGCCGCAGATCTGCTGATGGTAAATAAGTATCTGGAGAGGATAGGTGACCATGCAACCAACATTGCAGAGTGGGTGATTTTTTCTCTTGATGACAAAATAGTTAAAAAAGTTTAGAATGAAAGAAGAAGTATAGAAATAGGAGGTGAAATGATGATTGATTTTAACGAAAAAAAAGGTTTTATAATTGATATGGATGGTGTAATGTACCATGGTAACAGAGTTCTTGAAGGAGCGGTTGAGTTCATAAACTGGCTTCAGGAGAATGATAAGAAATATCTTTTTCTGACCAACAGCAGTGAGAAGACTCCTCAGGAATTGAGAAACAAGCTGTTAAGAATGGGACTGGATGTTCCTAGCGAGAATTTCTACACAAGTGCTCTTGCAACTGCACGTTTTCTTGCAGCCCAGAGCGAAGAATGTTCAGCCTATGTAATAGGGGAGGCAGGTCTGCTCAACGCACTTTATGATGAGGGTGTCACCATGAATGATGTGAATCCGGATTATGTGGTTGTCGGAGAGGGTAAGTCATATTCTTTTGAAACTCTGACCAAGGCAGTGAATTTCGTCAAGAACGGAGCGAGACTTATAGGTGCTAATACGGATATTTCAGGTCCTATTGAGAATGGAATTGCGCCAGCATGCGGAGCATTGGTATCACCTATCGAAGTGGCAACAGGCAAAAAAGCATATTTCTGTGGCAAGCCTAATCCGCTTATGATGAGAACAGGTCTGGAAATTCTGGGATGCCATGCGAGAGAGGCTGTAGTAGTCGGAGACAGAATGGATACCGATATTGTGGCAGGTACAGAATCAGGAGCTGATACAGTACTGGTATTATCGGGAGTTTCTGACATGGAAACTGTAAAAAAATATGCGTATCAGCCGAAGGTTATATTTAACGGTGTGGGAGACATTGTTAAGGCCGCTCAGAATTCATAGGATTCTGAGGACAGAATTTAAAATCGTCAAAAGTGCAGCAGATAGAGAATATTCTCTACTTGCTGCTTGTTTTTTTGTCTCATAGTTTTGAAGTTTTCTCCAAGAAATAAAGAATAGTATGTGGTTGTAAAATGAGGATGTAAATAAGTGACAATAAAACAACGACCTTATAGGAGCGAAATCTGCTCAGGTATGGTCGTTGTTTTACGTTTTTATATTGAAAAAGTATTGGAGAGGCTGTCTGAATGATAACATGTTTTAGTTATCAAATTCGTGTCTGTATAGGTAGCTTACGGAAATTATGAATAAGAAGAATCCGGGGTAGCATATGAATACCAGCATCCAGTCAATTCCGTCCAGTGCAAAGACTCTGATTAATTCCCAGCAAAGACTGCCGATAACTGCACCGATAACAGTGCAGAGAAATATGAACAGCTTTGATTTGTGAACTACAGATATATTCAATTTATCTAATTTGTTCCAGAGTGTTTTCATTATAATCACGCTCCTTATGAATTAAGTTCTTTCCTATTGTTTGATTCAATCTTATTCAAGGAAAGTAAAATCTGAAATCAGCGGAGTGTAAATTAAATGTAAAAAATAAAATTTTACATTGATTTTACACAGGGCTGTTCGCGGATTTTACATAGGTTTTATATAGTGTCATTGAAAAGTATTAAGTATGTAAAACAATGTAAATTAATATAATTAAGGATGGAGGAAGTATGGACATTTTTTCAGTATTGTCGCTTGTTGGAGGATTAGCACTGTTCCTTTGCGGAATGAATACCATGGGTGACGGTTTAGTTAAGTTATCGGGAGGAAAGCTTGAAGGCATTCTGGAGCGACTTACTTCAAACAGAATGATGGCACTGCTTACAGGAGCAATGGTAACCGGAATAATTCAGTCGTCTTCGGCGACTACTGTAATGGTTGTAGGTTTCGTTAACTCAGAAATCATGCAGCTGGAGCAGGCGGTAGGTATAATAATGGGTGCCAATATAGGAACTACGGTGACATCGTGGTTGCTGTCACTTACAGGTATCGAAGGATCAAGTATGCTGATGCAGCTTCTTAAACCAAGTTCATTCTCGCCTATACTTGCGGCCATAGGAATAATTCTTACTATGACGGCTAAGGATAATAACAGGAAAAAGGATACGGGAAGCATTCTGCTCGGATTTGCAATTCTTATGTTCGGAATGGATACTATGAGTGCAGCTGTGGAACCTCTTGCAGATAATGAGGCATTCACAAACATTCTCGTAGCATTTTCAAATCCTGTATTGGGAATGCTGGCAGGAGCTGTTCTTACTGCAGTAATCCAGTCATCATCGGCTTCGGTAGGTATACTTCAGGCATTGTGTATGACAGGGGCAATAGGATATAGTACAGCGATTCCTATCATAATGGGTCAGAATATAGGAACATGTGTCACGGCACTGATTTCATCAATAGGTGCAAGCAGGAATGCCAGAAGAGCTTCGATGATACACCTTTACTTTAATATAATAGGAACCATATTGTTTATGGTTGTATTCTACAGCCTCAATAAATTCATCGATTTCGCATTTATGGATTCCAATGTTAATGCAGCGGGAATTGCGGTGATACACACATGCTTTAATATAGGCTGTGCAATAGTTCTATTCCCATTTGCAAATCTTCTAGTTAAGCTGGCCCGAATTTCGGTTCCTGAACATGCAGAAGAAAAGAAGGGTGAAGAACTGCCTCAGAAGCTTATGGCTCTCGATGAACGTTTCCTTGATACTCCGGCATTTGCAATGAATCTCAGCCGAACAGCTGTAGAAGAAATGGCTGAACTTGCGGCGGATTCCTTTAATAAGGCATTGGCTGTAATGAAAAAGTATTCGGCGGATACTGTGGAAGAAATTAAAAGGACGGAAGAACTTATAGACAGATATGACGATATAATAGGATCATATCTTGTGAAATTATCGGGATCAGACCTTAGTGTTGATGACAGCAGGAGCATGTCGGTAATGCTTCATTGCATTAATGATTTCGAGAGGATTTCGGATCATGCCCGAAATATGGCGGAAAACGCTGAGGAAATGAACGCCAAAGGAATATCACTTTCCAGAGAATGCATAGAAGATTTGGATAAATTTGCAAAAGCGATTGAAGAAATACTGCGAATTACGATACAATCATTTAAAGACAATGATTACAAACAGGCAAGATACGTGGAACCTTTGGAAGATACCATAGACTCTCTGTGTCTTGAAATGAAGAATCGTCACGTTAAGAGGCTGCGTACAGGAGAATGCTCATTGTATACGGGCATGTATTTTGAAGATATTGTAACAGACGCAGAGCGTGTATCAGACCACTGTTCCAATGTGGCAATTTATCTGATTGAAATCAAGCAGGGAGAATTCGATCCTCACAAATACCTTGAGGAAATTAAAGACACAGACGATAAGTGGTTCAAGAAAAAGACTCAGGAATATCAGGATAAATATGTGCTGCCTGTAAAGGAAAGGAAGTAGACGGATGGCTCTTATATATATTGTAGAGGATGATACAAGCATAAGAGAAATAGAAACAATAGCACTGAAGAACAGCAATTACATTGTGCAGGCCTTCGGGGATGCCGCGAGCTTCTATAAACAAATAGAAATAATGATACCGGATCTGGTTCTTCTGGATATAATGTTACCTGACGAGGATGGATATGAGATTGTGCGTAAGCTGAGAAACAATGCGCATACAAGCAGAATACCGGTAATAATGGTATCTGCCAAATCAACTGAAATTGATATGGTCAAGGGACTTGATGATGGTGCTGACGATTATATCAAGAAACCATTTTCAATTATGGAGCTTCTTTCCAGAGTGAAAGCAATGCTGAGACGAACTCAGAAGGAAGAGGTGCATTCATTGTCAGTAGGCAAGGTGACGGTAGATGTGGATAAACATATTGTAACTTCATGTGGTGACACTGTAGAGCTTACGTACAAGGAGTTCCAGCTCCTTAGATACCTTATGATAAATGAGGGCGTGGTGCTCAGCCGCGAATCAATAATGCAGCAGGTATGGGATACTGATTTTGAAGGTGAGACCAGAACAGTTGATATGCATATTAAAACATTGAGGCAGAAGCTGGGCGAAGGCAGTAGCATTATCAAAACCATAAGAAATGTGGGATATGTGGTTCAGTCGGAGGAATAAGGCAATATGAAGCGTAAGATTAATGTTACCCTTACAATAATAGCCATGTTTGCTGTTGTTACGTCTACAATAGCAATAATCATAGTGTCATACAATCTTTTCGAGAATCAGGTGAGAAACGACGTAAGAGTATCCGCAGAGCTCCTTGATGATACGGGAGTATTTGACAGGGCCTATAGCAGCAGAAACAGAAAAATTACAGTAAAGGACAAATATTTCAAACATCTTACAAACGAAAGGTTGAGAATTACGTGGATTGACAGGGATGGTACTGTACTTTTTGACAACGATACTGATGCCACTAGGCTTGAAAACCACAGTAATCGTCCAGAATTTATTGATGCCATGAAAGAAGGAAACGGTCAAAGTATCAGGACCTCGGACACTTTCAAAATGAACACATATTATTACGCCATCAGAATTGATAACGGCACTGTAATAAGAGTGTCTATGGAAGCAAGAACAATTGCAAGCGTATTTCTGGCATCTCTGCCGACAATAGCACTTATTGTTTTGGGCATAATAATCGTATGTATGATAATTGCACAGATTCTTACAAAGCAAATCATAGCGCCAATCGAGAAAATGGCCGAAAATCTGGATAATGATTCCGATGTGGATGTGCAGACGGCAACTTACAGGGAACTGATACCTTTCGCAAACAAAATCAGAAGCCAGCATGAGAAGGTTCTTAAGTCGGTTAAGAGCAGACAGGATTTCACGGCAAATGTATCCCATGAGCTAAAGACTCCTCTTGCAGCAATTTCAGGATATGCTGAGCTTATAGAGAACAAGATGGTAGAGCCTGATCAGGAGATTTATTTCGCTAAACAGATTCATGCTAACGCGGACAGACTGTTATCAGTAATAAATGATATAATCAGCCTTTCGGAGCTTGATCACAACGAAGAAGTCCACAATTTTGAAGAGGTGGATCTTAACAAGATTGTTGGAGAATGTGTTGATGAACTTGTATTCAATGCTTCACAAAAGAAAATTCTGCTCAGCTACTCAGGAACGCAGGTTAACAAAATGGTAGATGTGAATCTGATAAGAGAACTTGTGATGAACCTGGTGCAAAATGCTGTAAGATACAATAACGAAGGCGGACATGTGAAAGTTACGGTATCAGATGAGAAGGGTAACGGTGTCATATGTGTAAAGGATGACGGCATTGGAATACCGGCAGACTCACTGGAAAGAGTTTTTGAACGATTTTACAGAGTTGATAAGAGCAGATCACGTGAACGTGGGGGCACAGGGCTAGGACTTGCGATAGTCAAGCATATAGTTGAAATTCACAATGGCAGAATTGAAATGGAAAGTGAGATCGATAAAGGAACAACAATAAGAATAATACTATAAAAATCAAGGGTACATATCGTGATTGTGATATGTACCCTCTTTGTTATGTGAATTTAAGTCTCGTAATGTTATAACCCGCTTATTTTGACACGAGGGAATGACCTGTCATTTCTTCAGGTATATCAAGCCCCATAAGGTCGAGAAGTGTCGGTGCAATGTCACAAAGTCTGCCGCCGTCCATAAGATGAACAGGGGTATTTGAAATGTGAAGCAGTGGAACATCGTTAAGTGAATGGGAAGTTACCACATTACCTGAATCATCAAGCATAACATCAGCATTACCGTGATCGGCGGTAAGGAGTACCTGACCGTTCTTAACCATTACAGCGCGGAGAATCTTTGGAACGCAGGTGTCCAAAGCTTCAATGGCAGCTTTGGCGGCATCCATGATTCCGGTATGGCCTACCATATCTGCATTGGCAAAGTTGAGAATTATCAAATCGTATTTGTCTGTATCGATTGCTTCAATCACTTTGTCGGTTACCTCATATGCGCTCATTTCAGGCTGAAGATCATAGGTGGCAACCTTAGGAGAGTTGACAAGTATTCTGTCTTCATTGACATTAGGTGCTTCAACACCACCGTTAAAGAAGAAGGTTACATGGGCGTACTTTTCTGTTTCCGCTATGCGAAGCTGATTAAGTCCACAGTCGGAAATATATTCGCCAAGGGTATTGCGCATGGTTTCAGGAGGATAAGCTAAAGTTACGTTAGGTAACGTTGCATCGTATTGAGTCATGCAGACATAAAAAATGTTCTGAGGAAATTTGCTGCGAGTGAATCCATCAAAATCAGGATCGACGAAGCTGCGTGAAATCTCACGTGCACGGTCAGGTCTGAAATTGAACATAATCATGGCATCATTGTCATTTACGGTGTAGCCGTTATCGATAACTGTCGGGAGCACAAATTCGTCGTTTTCATCACGCTCATAAGCGCCTTTGACTGCATCGGCAGCTGTGGGAGCATGCTTCCCCTTTCCCAGCGTCATTGCATCGTATGCCAACTGAACTCTTTCCCAACGTTTATCTCTGTCCATTGCATAATATCTTCCGGACACCAGACTGATTCTACCGATGCCTATTTCGTCAAGATGAGCCTGCAGAATATCGATATATTTACCTGCACAGCGTGGCGGTACATCACGTCCGTCAAGGAAACAGTGAATGGCAAGATCTTTGATACCCTCACTCTTTGCAAGGTCAGTAAGAGCTATGAGGTGATTAATATGACTGTGGACACCTCCGTCACTGAGAAGACCGAGCAAATGAAGAGTACTGCCATTTTTTTTGGCATGGGAAATTGCTGCAAGCAGGGCTTCGTTCCTGAAGAAATCACCGTCTTCAATTGACTTGGTTATCTTGGTAAGATCCTGATATACGATGCGACCTGCACCGATATTAAGATGTCCCACCTCGGAATTGCCCATCTGACCTTCGGGAAGCCCTACATCAAGGCCGCATGCCTTAAGTGTGGTGCCGGGATAATCAGCGAATATTTTATCAAGATTAGGCTTGGAAGCCTGTGCTATTGCATTGCCGTATGATGAAGCATTGACTCCGTAACCGTCAAGAATCATCAGCATTGTAGGTCTGTTCATGTCTATACCTCTCCCTTAACCTGATTTAGTTTCTGAGTTGCATTTCTATTAATTATAATATAGACAGATTGAGAGTTAAAGCTATTTTAATGCAGGTGGTAACGAACATCTGCATTTATTAAGTGTTTGTGGTAGAATGTGATTATGATGAAATGGACAGATAAACAGGAAGAAACAATCAAAACAAGAGGTAAGAACATATTAGTGTCTGCAGCTGCCGGATCAGGTAAGACCGCTGTTCTCATTGAGAGAATAACGCGTCTTATTTTGGATAGAGAAAATCCGGTAGATGTGGATCGTTTTTTGATTACCACATTCACCAATGCAGCGGCGGCAGAGATGAAGGAACGTCTTGAAGCTGCAATACGCAAAGAAATGAATGTTCCGGGAGCGGACCGGGAATATCTTAAACGTCAGCTGAGACTTATACCGCGAGCCAACATAAGTACATTTCATTCCTTTACAATAGAGGTAATGAAGAGATATTTTTATCTGACAGACCTGGAACCGGGTGTCAGAATTGGTGACGAAAACCAGATGGAAATTCTGAAGAGAGAAACAATAGATGAAGTTTTTGAAAGGAGATTTCAGGAGGACTACGAGAATTTCACGGGATTTCTTACCAAGTACAGTAAAAGTAAGAACGAAAAAGCTATCAAGGAGACAATCGTTGAACTTTACAAAGAGATGAGGAGCATTCCTTATTACATGAAGTGGGCGGATGAAAGAACTGCAATACTGGCTTCAGATTCTCCAGTGAAGGAATTTGGACTGGATAAATTCCTTGAAGAACAGCGGGAGAGTATGATGAAGGAAGCACTGGATTCATACGGTAAAGCTGTAGAACTTTTAAAAGAACACGGACTTGATAAACTGGCATCCAAGGCGGAAGAAAACCTGAATCTTATGGAAAGCGTGCCGAGAAGGCTTGAACAAAACATGGGACTGCCATCCTATACTCAGCTAAGGGCTTCGGCAGATGAAAAAGATGAATACAATATTATAAGCAAGACAGTAAAAAAGTATGCGGATGCAGGCAAAGAGATAGTCAAGAAGATGAGGGACGATTATTATGCCTTCACAATTGAGCAGTGTGATGAGGAATTGAAACAGCTGGCAGCAGATACCAAATATTTCATTTCTGTTTTGAAAGAGTTTGAGAAAACTTTTAAAGCTCGAAAAAAGGAAATGAATCTAGTGGATTTTGATGATGTAATGCATTATGCCATTGACATTCTCGATGAAGAAATCGCACGCAGTGAATATAGAGATAAGTTTGAATATATTTTTGTTGATGAGTATCAGGATTGTAATGAGCTTCAGGAAAGAATTGTAGAAAAAATCAGCAGAGGAAATAATCTGTTTATGGTGGGGGACATTAAACAGAGCATATACAGATTCAGACTTGCAGAGCCGGAGCTGTTCAGGAATCGATACAACAGGTACGATACTGATGATGAGCTTCAGAGCATAAAGATAGACCTAAACAGTAATTTTAGAAGCAAGAAATCAGTTACAGACACTGTTAACGGTGTTTTCTCTGAAATCATGGACGGTTATGATTCCAATGCCATGCTTCACTGCACAGCCGATGAGAAATATCCGGGCATTGCGACATCTTTGCACCTGGTATCTAAGGAACTTTATTCAGGAGATGAAGATGAATTCAGTCAAGCTGAAGCAGAACTAATTGCTAGTCGAATAAGAGAGAACATAGGGCTTGAAATATATGATGCAAAGGCGGGAATCGTAAGAAATGTGACTTACGGTGATATTGTTATACTTGCGAGAGGCAACGGCACGGTAACACAACTTGAGCGTTATCTGAATAACGTGGGGATTCCGGCATATGGTCAGGCTGGGGGCGGATTTTTCCAGACAGTGGAAATAGAAGTATTTCTCAACATATTAAAGATTATAGATAATTCACGTCGCGATATCCCGCTGATATCCACAATGTGTTCGGTGGCATTTAACTTTGATGCGGGAGAACTTGCAGTCATAAGAACAGAATTCCCGAAAGGAAGCTTTTATGAAGCGGTTAAATCCTATGGCAAAGAGGGTGGCAACTCTGCAATAAAAGAGAAAATACTAAATATGTTTGAAACTGTTCAGCAATGGAAAAACCTCAAGAACACTGTATCTCTGGAGGAACTGGTAAGAAGGGTAATTGAGCAGACAGGTTACTATGATTACTGTTGTGGCCTTCCAGTAGGTAAACAGAGGGCATCAAACATAAGGCTTCTCGTAGAAAAAGCAGCAGATTATGAAGAAGAAAATTATGCAGGACTTCACGGTTTCCTGAAATATGCTGATGCTATGGTTGAAAGAAAAATCAAAGTGGATGAGGCTAAACCTCAGGGTGAGGGTGGTAATACAGTAAGAATAATGACCATCCACAAGAGCAAGGGTCTGGAGTTCCCTGTTGTAATTATTGCAGGCTTTGATAAGAATCTGAAATCCAAAACAGGTAAAGGATCAATAATCATGCACAAGGATTATGCCATAGCTTTGCCACATGTTAACAGGAAAGAAGGATGGCATAGGAAAACTCTGCTGCAGAAAGCAATTGAAAGCAGGAAGAAAAAGGAAACAACTGACGAGGAAATCAGAGTTTTATATGTGGCAATGACAAGGGCTAAGGACAGACTCATACTGACTGGAACCATAAACAAGGAGGAAAATCTGGATGAAACGAAAACAGGTACTTCCTCATATCTTTCAATGTCATATCCTGCCTTAAGCAAAATGAACCTGCCGGTGTCCATAGAAGACGTGGAGTTTTCGGCTGCTGCTGAAAGCAAATTCAAAGGAAAAAGGTTCGGAATAACAGACATAATAGAAAAGAGCAAAGATTGTAAGGATTCCAACATAATGGATGAAATCAGAAGACGTCTTGAATATGTTTATCCATATGAGAGTCATAAAGTCAAATCAAAGTATTCAGTATCACAATTGAACAGATTGAACGCGGAAAATGAAAGGGTGTATCTGAACAAAACTCTTTTCTCTCAGAAACGGGATCGTCTTACGCCTGCAGAAATCGGAACGGCAATGCATGAGGTGATGGAACGAATAGATTTTAGAACTGCAGCCCAGCGAGGCGAAGAGTATGTAGCTGAAACAGCTGATGAAATGGCAAATCAGGGAATTCTTACGCCGGAAGAACGAAAGGCAATAAATACAGGAAACATTGCTGCATTCTTTGAAACGGATATAGGAAAACGTGCAGCTGCTGCTTCATGCCTTTATCGTGAGCGGGAATTCATCATGCAGTGGAATATTGATGGGATCGAAACTGTAGTACAGGGAATAGTAGACTGCTATTTCAAAGAAGAGGACGGAATTACCATAATAGATTACAAGAACAGTTACGTTACTAATGATGAAGAAACTGAAGCTGCCGCTGATGGATACAGGGAGCAGATTGCCCTTTATGAAGAGGCTGTTTCTGCATCTGAAGGTGAAAAAATCAAGGAATCCTACCTGTATTTTTTCCATTTGAAAAAGTTTATCAGAATCACGTAAAAATTTTATCGGGTATTGGAAATTTTTTTGTTAAATGTGTTGACTTTAGACTAGGAGGGTGTTAAATTTAAATTGTGATTAGCACTCGGATAAGTTGAGTGCTAACAACAAAGGAGGCCGATATGGATTTAAGTGAAAGAAAACTGAAAATTTTACAGGCCATTATTTACGATTTTATCAAAACTGCAGAGCCGGTAGGTTCAAGAACACTTTCCAAGAATTATGATCTTGGAATTAGTCCGGCGACTATTAGAAATGAGATGTCGGACTTGGAAGAGATGGGGTATTTAAGTCATCCTCATACATCATCCGGTAGAGTTCCTTCAGAGAAGGCATACAGACTATATGTGGATAAGATGATGGACAAGAGGGAGCTTACGACTATTGAGAAGAACAATATCGCTCAGAGTTTATATAACAATGTGACGGAACTCGAGAACATTGTTGAACGTGCAGCGCATATTCTTTCTGAGATAACGAATCTTACGGCATTTGCTATGACACCAAGTCAGGATGAGGATACGCTTAAGTATGTCAACCTGCTTCCGGTTGATGAGAAAACTGTGGTTCTGATGATTGTATCGGACAGCGGCAATGTGTCCAATACAGCTTTGAAGATAAACAAACCTGTATCGCCGGATACTTTGAATCTGCTTTCAAAGAATATGACCTACTGTTACAAGGGCAAGACCATAAGTGAGGCTCTTACGCTTGACATAATCGAGACTGTCAGAAATGACGCGGAATCTATGGCTATGTATGCGAATACAATAGTGCCGAGCTTCATTAAGACACTTGAGGATATGCTCAACGTGAACCTTTACATGGATGGCTATACCAATATATTTTCTTTACCTGAGTACAGTGATATTGACAAGGCAAAGATGTTCTTCGAGATGATAGGCAGAAAGGACGATTTCGCACAGAAGCTTATCAACAGGGAGAACGGCATGATTATCACCATAGGTAATGAGAATCAGGACGAGCAGCTTGTAGACTGTAGCCTGGTGACAGCAACCTATCATGTCAATGGTAAGCAGATTGGTAAAATTGGAGTAATCGGACCTACAAGAATGAAATATGGAGAAGTTACATCTGTAATGGAATTCTTGTCTGACAACATTAGCCAGGCTTTCAAAATAGCGGAAGGAGACGATGATGAACAACACTAATGAGGATATTAAGGCTAATCAGCAGAATGAAGAAGCTGATAAAGCTGAAGATATAAAAGAAGAAGTTCCGGAAACCGAAGATGCTTCTGATAAGGAAGCCGCGGTAGAGGGAAATGAGGGTGGAAGCACTTCAGAAGAAACTCAGGAAGATGAGAGCACAAGGTACATGAGACTTATGGCAGACTTCCAGAATTTTAAGAAGAGAGCCGCCAAAGAAAAGACGGATTTGTATCAGTATGCCAACGAGAAGATTATGACAGAGCTTCTTGAGGTGCTTGACAATTTCGAGAGAGCCCTTCAGCAGGAAGTCAGTGATAACGGCTTCAAAGAAGGAATGGAACTGATTTTCAAGCAGATGTTTGATGTGCTGGAAAAATCAGGTCTGGCAGAAATAGCAGCCCTGGGTGAGGATTTTGATCCAAACTTCCACAATGCAGTAATGACTGAAGAAAGCGAAGAATATGAAAGCGGTAAAGTTTCAGAAGTTCTGCAAAAGGGTTACACATTAAACGGTAAAGTAATTAGGCCAACAATGGTCAAAGTAGTAGGATAAATGGGTTTAAACCATTAAGGAGGATAAAATGGGAAAAGTAATAGGAATCGATTTAGGAACAACTAATTCATGTGTTGCAGTACTGGAAGGTGGAGAACCTGTAGTAATCGCAAACGCAGAAGGTAATAGAACTACTCCATCAGTAGTAGGCTTCGCAAAGAATGGCGAAAGACTGGTTGGTGAAACTGCAAAAAGACAGGCCATCACTAACCCTGAAAGAACAATTGCTTCAATCAAGAGATATATGGGTACTGATCATACTGTTGAAATCGATGGTAAGAAGTATACACCGCAGGACATTTCAGCGATTATCCTGGGCAAGCTTAAGGCTGACGCAGAGAGCTACCTTGGTGAAAAAGTAAGTGAAGCAGTAATCACTGTACCTGCATACTTTACAGACAGCCAGAAACAGGCAACAAAGGACGCAGGAAAGATCGCCGGCCTTGATGTTAAGAGAATTATCAACGAACCTACAGCAGCATCACTGGCATATGGTCTTGATAAGGACGAGGAATCACACAAGATTCTGATTTATGACTTGGGTGGCGGTACATTCGACGTATCAATTCTGGAACTGGGTGACGGTGTATTCGAAGTACTTGCAACAAGCGGCAACAACAAGCTGGGTGGCGATGACTTTGATGAAGCTGTATTAAACTTCCTGGCAGATTCATTCGCAAAGGAAAACGGAGTAGACCTGAGAAATGACAAGATGGCTCTTCAGAGACTGAAGGAAGCTGCAGAAAAGGCAAAGAAGGAACTGTCAAGTGCTCAGACTACAAATATCAACCTGCCTTTTATCACAGTTAATGAGAACGGACCTCTTCATATGAATATGGATTTGACAAGAGCTAAGTTTGATCAGCTTACTGCAGATCTCGTAAACAAAACTGTAGAACCTATGAAGAAGGCAATGGCTGATGCAGGTCTTACAAATAGTGATATTAGCAAGGTAATTCTGGTTGGTGGTTCAACAAGAATTCCTGCAGTACAGGAAGCTGTTAAGAAGATTACAGGTAAAGAACCGTTCAAGGGAATAAACCCTGATGAATGTGTTGCAGTTGGTGCAGCAATTCAGGCAGGTGTACTTACCGGTGAAGTTAACGACGTTCTGCTTCTGGACGTAACACCACTTTCACTTTCAATTGAAACTCTGGGCGGAGTTGCTACAAAGCTTATCGAAAGAAATACAACAATTCCAACAAAGAAGAGTCAGGTGTTCTCAACTGCTGCAGACAATCAGAGTGCAGTAGACATTCACGTAATGCAGGGTGAAAGAGACATGGCTGCAGGAAACACAACACTGGGACGCTTCCAGCTGACAGGAATTCCGGCAGCACCACGTGGTGTACCACAGATTGAAGTTACATTTGATATCGATGCAAATGGTATTGTTAATGTAAGTGCAAAGGATCTGGGAACAGGTAAGGAACAGAGCATTACAATCACTTCATCAACTAAACTGACAGAGGACGAAATCCAGGCTAAGGTTAAGGAAGCTGAACAGTATGCTGAAGAAGATAAGAAGAGAAAAGAAGAAGTTGAAGTAAGAAACCAGGCTGAGACTATGGTTTACGAAACTGAAAAGAACCTTAAGGAACTGGAAAACGCACTTTCGGAAGAAGAAAAGAACGATATCGTTGCTGCAAAGGACGCTCTTAAGACTGCTCTTGAAGGTGGCAATATCGAAGATATCAAGGCTAAGCAGGAAGTACTTACAGAGAAATATCATACAATTTCAACTAAGATGTACCAGCAGGCACAGCAGGCAGGAGCAGCAGGTCCAGGACCTGACATGGGTGCAGGCGTAAATCCTGGAGAAGGTACAGCTCCTGAAGGAGACAATGTCGTTGATGCTGACTTTGAAGTGGTAGACGACGACAAAAAATAAATTATAAGCGAAGGACAAAATAATGGCAGATAAGAGAGATTATTATGAGGTCCTGGGTCTGAAGAAGGGTGCCAGTGATGACGAAATAAAGAAGGCATTCCGTAAGTTGGCTATGAAATATCATCCGGATAGAAATCCGGATGATAAAGAAGCCGAGGAGAAGTTCAAGGAAGTTAACGAGGCTTATGCGGTTCTTTCGGATCCGGAGAAAAAAGATAAATATGATAGATTCGGACATGCGGGAGTAGACCCTAATGCCGGCTTTGACGGAGGTGGCGGCTTCGGCGGCTTCGGTGGTTTCGAGGATATATTTGATATGTTTGGTGGCTTCGGCGGCTTCGGTGGAGGCGGCGGAAGAAGGAGAAACGGTCCTGCCAAGGGAAATGACATTCAGAAGAGAATGACAATAACCTTTGAGGAAGCTGCTTTCGGCGTAAGCAAAGAAATCAAACTGCACAAATATGTTAAATGCAAGACCTGCTCAGGCACAGGAGCAGCACCGGGAACGTCAAAGAAGACATGTACACGATGCGGTGGTACAGGTGAGGTAAGAACAGCTCAGAAGACACCGCTGGGTACTTTCCAGAGCGTATCTCCATGTCCTGACTGCGGTGGTGCAGGTGAAGTCAATGAAACTCCATGCAGTGACTGCGGCGGAACAGGAAGAGTTCAGGATACTGTTACAATCAATGTCAATATTCCTGCAGGCGTAGATAATGACTCTGTAATTCCAATCAGAGGACAGGGTGAGCCGGGAGTGAATGGAGGTCCGGATGGTGACCTTTATCTGGTTCTCGGAGTTACGCCTCATAAGCTGTTTAAAAGAAAGGGTCAGGACTTATGGCTTGAAATACCTATCAGCTTCAATCAGGCGGCTCTTGGCGATGACATAGTGATACCTACTCTTGAAGACAAGGTGTCCTACAAAATTCCACCGGGAACGCAGCCTGATACTGTATTCAGACTTAGGGGCAAGGGAATTAAACATGTGAAGTCAAACCGAAAAGGAGACTTGTATGTCAAGGTAATCCTTGAGGTACCGACAAAACTGAATTCAAAACAGAAAAAAGCAATAGAGAATATGGGTAAGGAAGTTAATAACGATTGTTATAAACGAAAGACTAGCTTCAAAGATGCATTGAAGGAATTCTTCTCATAAGCTTTAAAGTGTGGTAATATATGTTAGAATAATGAGGATGCGGTTAAACGCATCCTCATTATTTAGGTAGTGCATTCGATAGATGCTCATTCTAAGGGATGCAGAGCAGGCAGAAAATGTTTATTGGAGGCAGATACTAATGAAATATACAGAATTTAAAGTGAAGGGAACAAGTGCAGGACTTGAACTTATCACTGCGATAATGATGAATCATGGGATTGATTATATATCTATAGATGATCCGGAAGATATGGAAGAGATATTAAGCAGGAAACACGAATACGGATGGGATTATATAGAAGACAATCTCAAAGAAAATCTGGACAGAGAACCTGCACTCTCAGTTTATTTTGATGAGGAAGATAAGAGTGATATAATTGATGTTTTAAAGGCTGATATCGAGCAACTGGGCAAGGATGTGGCCGAAGGAAAATACGGTAGCGAATTTGATGTGGGAAGTCTAGAAATTACAATCAATGAAAGTGATGACAGCCAGTGGAAAGATAAATGGAAGGAATTCTTTCACCCGTCAAGAATAACAGACAGACTTGTTGTTAAACCTTCATGGGAGGAGTATAAGCCTGAGAAGAAAGATCTGGTCATAGAAATAGATCCGGGTATGGCATTCGGAACGGGAACTCACGAAACAACATCCCTTTGTATGAAACTTATGGAAAAGTATATGGGTGAATCGGCTGAAGATGTTAAGGTTCTTGATGTGGGATGCGGTTCGGGGATTCTGAGTATTGCGGCAGCTCTTCTCGGATCTGCTGATGTCCTGGGAGTTGAGATTGATAAGGATGCAGTTCAGGTTGCCCGGGAAAATGTTGAGCTTAATGGTTGTGATGACAAGGTCAGAGTTATTGAAGGAGACCTTACCAAGGGAATCGATTTCAAGGGTAACATAATAGTTGCGAATCTGATGGCAGATCTTGTGATGCTTCTGAGTGAATCTGCGAAGGCGCATCTTGAAGAAAATGGTGTATTCATATCATCGGGAATTCTCACAGACAAGGAACAGATGGTATCAGAGGCAATAGAAAAGGCCGGCTTTATCATTGAAGAAGTAATGGTTGACGGCGAGTGGTGTGCAATAGCGGCGAGAGGATAAAATGAGCAGATTTTTCGTAAGCCCCGATGCTGTGGGCGATAATACAATTGTTATTGACAGTAGGGAGGATATACATCATCTGAGCAAGGTGTTAAGGCTTAGAGAAGGTGACAGTATAGATATTTCGGATTCTGTAAGCTGGGAATACAGATGTGTGATAACATCTATGGACAAAAGTGCAGTTTTGCTAAAAATAATTGACAAGCAGAGTTTTGCAGCTGAACCTGAAACGAGAATTACATTGTTTCAGGGAATTCCAAAGGGCAGTAAATTCGAGACAATAGTACAAAAATGCGTTGAGCTGGGTGTTGATACGATTCAGCCGGTATTTATGGACAGAACTGTAGTTGTTGATAAAGGTAATTATTCAAAAAAAATTGAAAGGCTTAACAAGATTTCTGCAGAGGCTGTAAAGCAGTGCAAACGAGGTATGGTGCCGCAGGTACTCAATTCTATAAAAGTACCGGAGATGATAGAATCCTTTGACGATTACGATCTGGTGCTGTTCCCATACGAGAATGAAAAGGGAATTACAATCAAAGATGTGCTCACTGACGAACCCGGTGCGGGAGCAACGAATATTGCAGTTATTATAGGGCCGGAGGGCGGTTTTTCTGAAAAGGAGGCGGAGACTATCGTTGAGGCCGGAGGATTATCGGTTTCTCTCGGTAAGACGACACTCCGAACGGAGACTGCCGGAATGGCAGCAATTGCCATGATTCTTTACGAACTGGAATTGTAAGTGAAATTATAGGAGCATTCCTTTGAAATAAATGAAGAAATCAAATGATACGAGGAGAATTAATGTGAGAGTAGCATTTCATACATTAGGGTGCAAGGTAAACCAATATGAAACTGATGCAATGAAACAGGATTTCAGAGAGAAGGGTCACGAAATTGTGGACGAGAAAGACATGGCGGACGTATATGTGATAAACACGTGTACTGTAACGGCAATGGCCGACAAGAAATCAAGACAATTTGTGCGCAGAATGAAGAAGCAGAATCCTGAAAGCGTAATTGTCGTTGCTGGATGCTATTCGCAGATTAATCCTGAGGATGTTGCTTCTGTAGAAGGGGTCGACATAGTAACGGGAACCTCAGAAAAGAACATGATTTGGGAATATGTTGCGAAATTTCTGGAAGATGGCATAAAGCAGGTGCATGTTAAAGGGTTTGAGGAACTCGACACCTATGAGGACAGTGGATTCCTGACCGGCTCTGAAAACAGAACAAGGGCATATATAAAAATCCAGGAAGGATGCAATAGATTCTGCTCTTATTGTGTCATTCCGTATGCCAGAGGAAATATCAGAAGCAGGTCCCTTGAAAATATTCAGGAAGAGGCGCGAAGACTTATAGCTGAGGGATATAAAGAAATCGTGCTTACCGGAATAAATACGGCTCTTTATGGTATGGAGGAAAGCAGAGATAAGGATGGGATTTATGGAGTTGAAAAAGCTATTGCTGCAATCAACCAGTTGGATGGAGACTTCAGAATAAGGTTAAGTTCTCTTGAGCCTGCCGTGGTCAATGCAGAATATGTCAAGGGCCTGATGAAATACAGTAAACTGTGCCACCATGTTCACCTGAGCGCCCAGAGTGGAAGCGATAATGTGCTTGGGGCAATGAACAGACCATATAACCGCAGTGAATATATGGATATAGTTAAAGTTCTCAGAGAAGCTGACCCACTTTATGGAATATCCACAGATATAATAGTCGGATTTCCCGGCGAAAAGGATAAGGATTTCAGAGAAAGCTGTAGCCTGACAGAAGAGTGTGATTTTGTAAAAACTCACGTATTCAAATATTCAAAGAGACCTTTTACTAAAGCTGCTGATATGGATGGTCACGTTTCACCTGATATAAAGAATCAGAGAAGCGAAATACTGCATGAAGCAGGCAAAAGAGCCGCAAAAGCATTCTTTGCAGGGAATACAGGAGTAACTGCAAGAGTTCTCATTGAAGAATTTGACAAAAATCTGGGCACAATGACAGGATATTCGGATAATTATATAAAAGTCTATTTGGATTGTGAAAGCCACGATATTTTTTCGGATTATGAGAATACTTTTGTTGATGTTGTGCTCACAGGAGCATATGGCGACGGAATGAAGGGCGAGATTCATGAATAACAGTAGTGGGGTAAAAGAAGAACAGATGCTCCTGGCCTCCGTAGAGGATAAATTCAGACGTGCATCAGAAAATTACATGATGACATCAACAGGATTTCTTAACATGCACCAGAGAACGCTTGTAACTGAATTGTGGAAAAAGATAGGAAGAGGTCAAGGTGAAATCCGCCTGGAATTTGTGGGAGGATACGAGGACGCAGAAAGAACAGTGGCATGTTTCGTTCCTGACTATGAAGAAAATCCGGAGGCACCGATTTGCGTAATAAGAGTTAATCCGCCGTCAGGAGGAAGGGCGCTTACCCACAGAGATTATTTGGGTTCTCTGACAGGGCTAGGATTGAAGCGTGATGTAATCGGAGATATTCTGGTTGATGAAGATTCAGCCGACATTGTAGTTTTAAATGAAATCAGCGATTTCATTATCATGAATTACAGTAAAGCGGGAAGAACCAGTTTCCATGTGGAACTTAAGGATATTGAAGAGATTAAAATACCCGAATTAAGAACGAAAGAAATAAAAGATACTGTCGCTTCATTAAGGGTGGACAGCGTTGTATCTTCGGCCTTCGGTATGTCGAGAAGCAATGCGGCAGAAGCTGTACGAAAAGGTCTTGTATATGTGAATAGCATGCAGATTTTGAAAACAGACATGCAGGTTAATGAAGATGACAGAATAGTTCTGAGAGGTAAAGGTAAGGCCTGCCTCAAGGAGGTCGGATCTCAGACTCGTAAGGGAAGAATATTCATTCTTATTGAGCGGTATATTTAGGGCTTTTGACATGAGAACATTAAGCGTATATAATTGAAGTAATCCACAATGAAGGGGGGGTGAAAAGGTGAGCGATTGTTTATTCTGCAAAATTGTGGAAGGTGAAATTCCATCAGATAAGGTGTATGAGGATGACAGAATTCTGGCGTTCAGAGATCTTGAGCCGCAGGCACCGGTACATGTGCTGATTATTCCGAAGAAACACATTGCATCTCTTGACGATGTTAATGAAGAGGATAGTGAGATTCTGGGATATATAATGTGTAAGGTCAAGGATATTGCAGCTGATCTGGGCCTCGAAAACGGGTACAGACTTGTTAACAACTGCGGCGAAGACGGACTGCAGACTGTAAAGCACATACATTTCCATCTTCTTGGCAAGAGAAAGATGATATGGCCTCCGGGTTGATGAATCGGTTTGGAAAGCCTTTAATGCCACCAAAAACTTCTTGCAATGACGTTTTGCTGATAGTATAATAAAAATGTTGTATACAAGCCGTTTTATGGTTTACATGATTTTTGACAAGTCAGGAGGTGAAACGGGGAATGGCACAAGTTATAGTTAGAGAAAACGAAAGCTTAGAAAGTGCTCTTAAGAGATTCAAGAGATCATGCGCTAGAGATGGTGTTATGTCAGAACTTAGAAAGAGAGAGCATTATGAGAAGCCAAGCGTAAAGAGAAAGAAGAAGTCTGAAGCTGCTAGAAAAAAGGCTAGAAAGTACTAAGCTTATTTTGGACGAGAGGTGTTTGAATTGACCTTAAAAGAAAAATTGAATGCTGATTTTAAGGACGCAATGAAGAACAGGCAGACCGTCAGAAAAGAGACTATTAACTTCCTCAGAGCTGCCATCAAGCAGTACGAAGTGGATAACCGCGAAGAACTGGACGATGCAGGAATTGCAGCAATTGTTGCCAAACAAATTAAAATGCGCAAGGATGCATTGGCAGATTTTGAGAAAGCAGGTCGTGATGATCTGGTAGAGAGCAATAATGCTGAAATTGCAGTCCTTAATGAATATATGCCAAGGCAGTTGACTGCCGAAGAAATCGCAGCGCTTGTCAGCGAGACTGCTGCTGATGCCGGAATTGAGGCAGGAAGCGGCAAGTCATCAATGGGTAAGCTCATGGGAATGGTAATGCCTAAGGTAAAGGGTGTTGCCGATGGCAATGATGTTAAGAAAGCTGTTATGGCTTTCTTGGATTAGCAATTTAATATGAAAGAGAACGATGTCAGTCTATATATTGGGTGACATCGTTTTTTTATTGCTTTTCGCAATAAAAATTGAAATGCAGTCATTATATATGTAGTTGAATTAGTTCATTTAGTATTGCGTCATATTTAAGGAAATGATAAAATTGGTAAGAAAGTAGGAAATTCTATTTATCAGTATTTCGTTGAAGTGGTAAATTCTATTTGGGGAAGCGAGCGATTCTTACTAATGAAGATGATAACCGAATTGAGACAGAAATCTCAGATAACGATTCCTAAGGGAATCGTTACTAAGTTGTCCCTGCAGGAAGGCGATAAACTCGAGATTTATGAAGAGAACGGCGTTATTCATATCGTTCCTGTTGACGTATATCCGGTAGGATATATTGAAGGTCTTAAAAACGAAATAAAGCGCTTGAGAAAGGAAACAGGAACGGATAAATGATTAAGAAAAAGGTAATAGCGGCAGTATTGTGCCTGATTATGACACTTACTGTTTTTGCGCCACAAATCACAGAACGGTCATATGCGGCGAATTTTACAATAAGAACGTCATTACCATCATATACTTCGACCATAGGTAAGAAGTATTATTATACTAATGACAATATTTATTATAAGTGCAATTACGGTCCGACTCTTAAATACTTCGCCAAAAAAGGCGGATATGTAAGGGGCAACTGCACTTGGTATGCATATGGCAGAGCAAGTGAACTCCTTGGAAAACCTTTAGATCAGAGGTTTTGCAGAAATGCATCCATGTGGTATTCGATAAACAAAAAGGGTAAAATTTATCCTTATGGAAATAAGCCTAAGGTGGGAGCAATCGCTTGCTACAGTAACCATGTTGCGGTAGTTGAAAAGATTGTAAATGGAAAGGTTTATGTTTCGGAATCAGGATGGAGAGTAGGCCCGAAGAAACCAACGTCTGCATCACAAATATATTTTCATTATGGGACTCCTTGGTACAGCAATGCGAGGTATATTTATATTCTTGACGGTAAGGATATCGGGTCAACGTCAGAAACAGATGAAACAAAGGATGTAAGCTACAAGGTAAAAATTACGGCGAACTCTCTCAATATGAGAACCGGTCCGGGTACGGAATATTCCAGCAAGGGATATGTGAAAAAGGGAACATATAGTGTATTCAAAGAATGCAACGGATGGGGATATCTGAACACAGGTTGCTGGGTAAGCCTTAAATATACGACAAAGATTGAAAATTCGTCTTCATCGTCTTCGTCATCATCCTCATCATCATCTTCATCTTCTTCTGCATGGAAGAATTACAAGGTGAAAATTACGGTTAAGGACCTGCATATGAGAAAGGGTCCGGGAACATCGTATAAGACTGCTGGATACGTGAAGCCGGGAACTTATGTGATAACGTCAGAGAAGAATGGATGGGGCAAACTGAGCACAAACGGTTACTGGGTTAAGTTGAGCTACACCAAGAAGGTGAACGAAACAACATCTTCATCGACAAGTAAACCTTCGACAAAACCGTCAACGGGAACATCATCTTCATCATCTTCTTCAAGTACTAATTCAGTATCAAAATCGAAGATGAATGTTAAAGTGACTGCCTCAGGTGTTACTATGAGGACAGGTGCAGGAAGTAAATACAAGTCAAAGGGTAAGGTGAAAAAAGGCAAGATTTACTCAATTAAGGCTGTTAAGAACGGATGGGGACAGTTAAGTTCCAACGGTTACTGGATATCGCTTAAAAAAACAAGCCTTTCGGGAAAAACCAAAGTAAAAATCAGTGCAAGGGATTTGAATATGAGAGCGGGTGCAGGTATTAAATACAAGTCCAAAGGGCATGCCAAGAAAGGTTCATATACTCTTAAGGCTATCAAGAACGGATGGGGTCAGTTAAGTTCCAACGGTTACTGGGTGAACCTTAAATACATCAAACTTGTTTAATCTAAAATATAATATGATATAATTACAATGGTCTGTATTATGCAGACCATTGAATATTTTTTGATAATGAGGGGGCGGAATGTTTCTTCCAATTAACAATAATGAAATGAAAGAGAGAGGATGGAATCAAGTTGATTTTGTCCTTGTTACCGGGGATGCTTATGTAGATCATCCGTCCTTCGGTACGTCCATAATCAGCAGGGTCCTCGAATCTTTTGGATACAAGATAGGAATACTGTCACAACCAGACTGGTCGAATGTAGATGCCTTTAAGGAATTCGGCAGACCGAGACTGGGATTTCTTGTGAACAGTGGCAATGTGGATTCTATGGTCAATCATTACTCCGTTTTCAAACATAGGAGAAAAAATGATTACTATTCGCCGGGGGGAAAAGCCGGCAGAAGACCAGACCGGGCTGTGATTGTGTACAGTAACCGAATCAGAGAAGCATACAAGGATGTTCCTATCATAATAGGGGGGCTTGAGGCGAGTTTGAGGCGTTTTGGTCATTATGACTATTGGGATAACAAGGTCAGAAGGTCAATACTTATGGACTCAAGAGCCGACATTTTGATTTACGGAATGGGTGAAAAAGCTTCGGTTGAAATTGCAGAAGCATTAGACTCGGGTATTGAAGCACATGATATAAGCTGGATAAGAGGCACCTGTGTAAGGATTAAAAACTCGGGGCTTTATGAGGAACCGGACGATATTCTGTTGCCAGCTTTTGAAGATATATGTAAATCAAAGGAAGCTTACTGTCATAGTTTTGCGAAACAATACAGAAGCAATGATCCCATTGTGGGAAGACGAATTATTGAAAGCTATCCCGGAGGTATGAATGTTGTGCAGAATCCGCCACAGCCACCACTTGAGAGAGACGAACTGGACAGGGTATATAGCCTTCCTTACATGCGGGACTATCATCCTTCATATGAAAGGGATGGCGGTGTTCCGGCGATTAAAGAAGTTAAGTTCAGCATAACTTCCAACAGGGGTTGCTTCGGAGGATGCTCCTTCTGTGCCATCACATATCATCAGGGGAGAGAGGTCAGAAGCAGAAGCCTTGAATCGATTGTGAACGAGGCTAAAATCATTTCACAGCTGCCTGATTTCAAAGGGTACATTCATGATGTAGGCGGACCTACGGCAAATTTCAGAAATCCATCGTGCAGCAAACAGCTGGAGCATGGAATGTGTCAAAAGAAGGATTGTCTGTATCCGAAGCCCTGCAATCAGCTACAAGTGGATCACAGTGATTATATCAGGGTTCTTGACGCAGTAAGGTCATTGCCGGGAATAAAGAAAGTGTTTATCAGATCAGGTATCAGATTTGATTATATGATGGCCGATAAGGACAAATCGTTTATGGAACGGCTGTGCAAATACCATGTGAGCGGAATTCTCAAGGTGGCACCGGAGCACGTATCTCCTCAAGTGTTGTCCAAAATGCACAAACCATCGATTGAAGTCTTTGATAAATTCTGCAAAAGATATGAAAATACAAACAGAAAGCTAAGAAAAGAACAGTATATGGTACCTTATTTTATTTCGTCACATCCGGGGAGCACTCTTGATGATGCTATAGATCTGGCACTGTATCTTAAAAAAACCGGCTTCGTTCCGGATCAAGTTCAGGACTTTTATCCGACACCGGGAACTTTGTCAACATGTATGTACTATGCAGAGATGGACCCGTTCACCATGGAGCATATTTATGTTGCCAAGGATCTTGAAGAGAAGAAAATGCAGCGTGCGCTTATGCATTTTAACAAAAAAGAAAATAGAAACACAGTAATCAAAGCGCTCAACAAGGCTGGGCGCAAGGATTTGATCCCTGTGTTGTTAGGACGCAGAAATGGATGAGTTAAGACAGATTACAAATGCATATTACAGGGCGGTTGAAGAATACGAGAACATAATGAAAGACACGAAAGCCAATAACTTTAAAAAAGTTGATGAATTCGGAAAAGGTGTCAGCAGAATTGCTCTCGGTGACAATTTGAATTACATGAAACACCTTATTATAAATGAAAACATGGAGAGAAAAATTCAGTTGGTATATATAGATCCGCCATTTTTTGCACGAGAAAAATTCATGTCTTCTATTCGCCTAAAGTCCGAAAAACTGGGAGAATCGCCGGTAATAAAAATCGGAGCTTATGACGATAATACAGGAAGAAGTCTTGAAGAATATCTTGAAGAACTGTGTCTGAGACTTATGATGATTAGAGAACTTCTTGCAGATACTGGACTGATATGGCTCCATCTTGACAGAAGAGTGACACATTATGCCAAAATTCTCATGGACATGATTTACGGTTCGGAAAACTTCATAAATGAAATAATCTGGACTTACAAATCAGGTGGTGCCGGCAAAGGATGTTTTGCAAAAAAGCATGACAATATACTGGCTTATGCTAAGGGCAGAAAGTACAAATTCAATACTCTCAGGGAAAAATCCTATAACAGGGGAATGAAACCGTATAGATTTAAAGGCGTCGAAGAGTTTGAAGATGAAAACGGCTGGTATACTATGGTTAACATGAAGGACGTGTGGAACATTGATATGGTGGGAAGAACCTCATCAGAAAGACAGGGATATGCCACACAGAAACCTGAGAAACTTATGGAACGAATCATTAATTCATGCTCAGATAAAGGCGATATATGTGCTGATTTTTACAGTGGGTCAGGTGCATTTCCTGCAGTGTGTGACCGAAGCGGGAGAAAGTGGATTTCGTGTGACAGCAATCCAGGTGCATTGACAACACAGATTGGGAGAATGGCCGAAAGTGACGGAGGATTTACCGTTGTAGCGGAAAATGAGTGGCCTGAAGGAGAGGTTGTAGTTAAAAATGATGAGCTTACAGATTACAGTGCGCCGATTGATAATGTAATGAGCTCGAAGGGTGATACACTTGCTGAATACATGAAAGAAGATGGACGCTGTTTCATAAAGTTTCATCGAACTCTAAAGGATGAAAATGGAAATTACATTGCAGGATATGATATACTTGGCAACAGGTTTAAAAAATATTTTTAGTTACAACATTAGAAGACAATAGTCGTAGTAGACGGAAGGAATATCAATGAAATTAGAGCTGATAGCAACGGCTACATTCGGACTTGAAGCAGTTGTTAAAAGAGAGATAATGAATCTCGGCTACAAAATACTCAAAACTGAAGACGGTAAAGTTACATATATGGGAGATGAGAGAGCGATTGTCAGATCAAATTTATGGCTTAGATGTGCTGACAGAGTTCTTCTTAAAATGGCAGAATTTAAGGCTCTCGAGTTTGAAGAACTTTTCCAGCAGACTAAGGGAATCGCCTGGGAGAATCTTATTCCCATTGACGGTAAATTCACAGTTACCTGCACAACGGTGAAATCAAAGCTTCACAGTGAACCTGCTGTTCAGAAAATAGTAAAGAAGGCAATTGTTGAAAGACTTGCAAGCATTTACGGCATTGAGCATTTTGAGGAAACAGGTGCACTTTATACGGTGAAGGCGACGCTTTTGAAAGACAGAGTGACTTTAACGGTGGACACGTCCGGAACAGGTCTTCACAAGCGCGGGTACAGAGTGAAGGATGTTGCGGCACCTATTAAGGAAACCCTGGCAGCTGCAATGGTTTCGCTGACATTCTGGAATAAGAACCGACTGCTTGTAGACCCTTGCTGTGGGTCAGGTACAGTACCTATTGAAGCTGCAATGATAGGCAGGAACATTGCCCCGGGAATAGGCAGAAATTTTGCATCAGAAGAGTGGGACATCATAGATAATGACATATGGAAAGAAGAACGCAAGAAGGCCTACGATGAGATGGATTACGAGAGCAATCTTCAGATATTTGGTTCCGACATTAATCCCAAGGCTGTGGCTGCGGCCAGAATGAATGCTGAAGAAGCAGGAGTTGATGACTGCATTAAATTTACTGTCAATGATGTGGCCAGACTCAAACCTCAGGGGGAAAATGGAATAATAATCACAAATCCCCCTTACGGTGAAAGAATCGGGGATAAGGAGGCAATTGAAAAGATATATGCGGCATTGAACAGATTCTGTGCAGATAATTCGGACTGGTCTTTGTTCATGATAACAACCGACAAAGAGGCTGAAGAAGCTGTAATGGGACGTAAAGCAAACAGACGCCGTAAACTTTACAACGGCAGACTTGAGGTTTGCTACTATCAGTTTCACGGAGAAAAGACAATGAAGTTAATGATAAGGAGGTAAAAAATGAGCGTTGATTTAAGAGGGAAAAGTTTTCTTACACTAATGGATTTTTCACCTGAAGAGATAAGATATCTTCTTGATCTGGGGCACAAACTCAAGGCCAAGAAAAAGTCCGGTGAGGTAGGTGAACTTCTCAGAGGTAAGAATGTAGTGCTCATGTTTGACAAGACATCAACACGTACCAGATGCTCCTTTGAGGTGGCGTGTCATGATGAGGGGGCACATGTGACATATCTCGATTCAAAGAGCTCTCAGGTGGGCAAAAAAGAAAGCATAGAAGATTCAGCGAGAATTCTCGGAGGATTTTTTGACGGCATAGAGTACAGAGGATACAGTCAGCAACTGGTTGAAGACCTGGCGAAATATTCAGGTATACCTGTATGGAACGGGCTTACTGATGTAGATCATCCTACTCAGATACTTGCAGACATGATGACAATTGAAGAACATCTCGATAAGCCGCTCAAGGATGTTAAAGTGGTATTCTGCGGTGATATAAGAAACAATATGTGCTATGCGTGGATGTACGGATGTGCAAAGATGGGAATGAAATTTGTGGCTTACGGTCCGGATGTTTTGGCTGAACAGATGAATCGGGAAGCAATGGAACTGGCAGCGGCGACTGCGGCTGAAACAGGTGCTGTGATAGAAGTGGGTTCGGATATTGAACTGATAAAGGGTGCAGATGTTATTTATACGGACGTATGGGCGTCCATGGGTGAGGAGGAACAGATTCCGGAGAGGGTAAAGCTTCTTTCACCGTTTAAAATTACAATGGATATGCTTGATGCCACAGGCAATCCGGATATCCTTTTTCTTCACTGTCTGCCTGCTTTTCACGATTTTAACACTGAAATGGCAAGAACTCAGATGGAGGCGGGATACGATATAAGGGAAGTTACCGATGAAGTTTTCAGAAGCAGGCATTCAGTTGTATTTGACGAGGCTGAAAACAGAATGCATTCAATCAAGGCTATTGTGGTTGCAACCATGGGCGATGTAATCGTATAACACATTGATAAACAGATTGCAATAAAAACTTCTTGCTAAAATTGTATACAAGTGTTATTATGCTACCATACGTTTTTTGAGAACCTATGATTTACAGGGTTAGAGAAAGCAAAGGAGAGTCTCATGGAAATTGAACTGAAGTTTAACATTCAGTCAGACCGGGTAGCTGATGCTATATGGGAGGACGAACTGTTCGCCTCAATGGAGGAGGCTGATTCCAGAGAGGAAATGTGTCTGGATGCCAGATACTATGATACAGCAGATTATGCATTGTCAAAATCCTATATTGCATACAGAGTAAGAAAAGAAGGCGAACGCTGGGTTGCAGCTCTCAAATGGAGAGGTACTAATGTGGGTGCACTCCACAAAAGAGAAGAACTTTGTGTGCCTGTATACGACAATAAGCCGGATGTTTCCATTTTCGCCCAGAGTGATATGGGTGATGAACTTATGCGTATTACAGGTGGCAGAGAGCTTGAATGCATCTTCAAAACACAGGTTCATCGCAAAATGTTCAGGATTGATACGGGTACAAGCATATTTGAAATAAGCATAGATAGTGGCAGAATTCTTACACCATACGGTCAGGAACCGATAAATGAGGTTGAAATTGAATTGTATTCGGGTGAAACTGATGAGCTTCTTGAAATCGGCAAGATGCTTACTGACAGATACGAACTTACAATTGCCGAAAACAGTAAATATGCCAGAGGTATCAATCTGATAATGAATGGTAGATAATTTGTAATATCAAGGCGTTTCACGGAATGTGAAGTGCCTTTTTATTGTATATTTGACTTTACTTATGAAACTCAAAAAGGTATAATAATATGCACTTATGTGTACATAAACTAGGAGGATAGTCATGAAATCAACATTAATATCAAAAGAAAACAATATTGCTAAATTCACTATGGAAATTACTGCAGAAGAATTCGAAAATGCAGTAATCGGTGTTTACAAAGAACAGAAGGGCAGATTTGCAATAGACGGCTTCAGAAAGGGTAAGGCACCAAGAAGCATTATCGAAAAGAGATACGGTGAAGGAATCTTCTTCGAAGATGCAATCAACAATCTCTTTGCCGAAAATTATCCGACTGCAATCACTGAACTGGAACTGGACGTAATAGACAGACCTGAGGCTGATTTCTCAGAAATCAAGAAGGGCGAAGGATTCACAGTTACAATTGAAGTTGCATGCTATCCAGACGTAGAAGTTAAGGATTACAAGGGCGTTGAGATTTCAAAGATTGAACTCGAAGTAACAGACGCTGATGTTGATACTGCCGTTGAAAGTCTGGCAAGAAGAAATTCAAGAATGGTAACTGTTGAAGACAGACCTGCACAGGACGGCGACATGGTTCTTATCGATTACGAAGGATGGGTTGGAGATAATCAGTTCGAAGGTGGCACAGCTGAGAGATATCCTCTGAAGCTCGGCTCAGGAACATTCATTCCTGGATTTGAAGAACAGCTTATCGGCGTATCAACAGGAGAAGAGAAGGATGTTACAGTAACATTCCCTGAAGAATACCACGAAGAAAGTCTGGCAGGAGCAGAGGCAATCTTCAAGTGCAAGGTTCATGAAATCAAGTACGAAGATGTTCCTGAAATCGATGATGAATTCGTAAAGGACGTAAGTGAATTCGATACTCTTGATGAACTTAAGGCTGATGAAAGAAGAAAGCTTGAAGAAGAAAACAAGAAGAATGCTGAAAACGCAATGAGAAATTCAGCAATCGAAAAGGTTTATGAAGCAAACGATATCGAGGTTCCAGATGCAATGGTAGAAACCGAAATCGACAGCATGATGAATGAATTCGATCAGCAGCTGAGATCACAGGGTATGGATCTTGAAGGATACTTCAAGTATCTGGGTCAGGATGCCGATGATTTCAGAGGACAGCTCAAGGAAGATGCTCTCAAGAGAGTTAAGACAAGAATGATCGTAAGCGCTATTGCTGAGCAGGAAGGCTTCGAAGCTTCAGATGAAGAAGTTGATCAGGAAGTTGAAGCAATGGCTAAGGCTTACGGCATGGAAGCTGACGTTGTAAAGGAAATGCTGGGAGATGAAAATCTCAAGATGATTGCAGGCGATATCAAGAACAGAAAAGCAATTGACTGCATCTATGACAACGCAGTAATCAAATAGAACCTAAACAAGGAGGTCCACTAATGACATCAATACCATATGTTATTGAACAGACAGGAAGCGGAGAAAGAACATATGACATTTATTCCAGACTTCTTAAGGACAGAATCATTTTTCTCGGAGACGAGATTAATGACGACGTTGCCAGTGTCATTGTTGCGCAGCTGCTTTTCCTTGAAGCAGAGGACCCTGATAAGGACATAAGCATTTATATAAACAGCCCCGGCGGTTCAGTTACCGCCGGCATGGCTATTTATGACACGATGCAGTATATTAAGCCTGAGATTTCAACAATTTGTGTTGGAATGGCGGCAAGTATGGCGGCTGTAATTCTGTCATCAGGAACAAAGGGTAAAAGATATGCGCTTCCTCATGCTGAGGTGATGATTCACCAGCCACTGGGAGGATTCAGAGGGCAGGCTGAGGATATTAAAATTCATGCTGACTGGATACTCAGAACTAGAGAATCGCTTAATGAAATTCTCAGTGCAAATACAGGTCAGAGTCTGGAAACAATTGCCAGAGATACTGACAGAGATAATTTCATGTATGCTGCAACCGCTAAAGAGTATGGTCTCATTGACCGTGTAATCGAGCGAAGATAGCAACGGAGATAGATAATAGATGAATAATAAGTACGATGAAAACAATGAAATAAGATGTTCTTTCTGCGGTAAGCCTCAAAGTCAGGTTGAGAGACTTATCAGCGGTTCAGGTGTATATATATGTAATGAGTGCATTGCACTTTGCAGTGATATTCTCGCTTCAGAAGCAGGTCGTACAGACGGTGAAATCGTTGAAGACGGTCATATTGAAGAACTGCCTAAGCCAAAGGAAATTTTTGACGCACTTTCAGAGTATGTAATTGGACAGGAACAGGCGAAAAAGGCTCTGGCTGTGGCTGTATATAATCACTATAAGAGAATTAGATCCGTAGTTGATGAAGATGGTGTTGAAATCCAGAAGAGTAACATTGTAATGGTCGGACCTACCGGTTCCGGTAAAACTCTGCTGGCACAGACACTGGCAAAAATTCTCAACGTTCCCTTTGCTATTGCAGATGCTACGGCACTTACTGAGGCCGGATATGTGGGCGAAGATGTGGAGAATATTCTGCTTAAACTCATTCAGGCTGCGGATTACGATATAGAGAAGGCACAGCGCGGTATAATCTATGTCGATGAAATAGATAAAATTGCCAGAAAGTCTGAAAACCCTTCGATTACGCGTGATGTAAGCGGAGAGGGTGTACAGCAGGCACTGCTCAAGATTCTGGAAGGAACTGTGGCCAATGTTCCACCTCAGGGAGGAAGGAAGCATCCTCATCAGGAATTCCTGCAGTTTGATACCACTAACGTCCTTTTCATATGCGGAGGCGCCTTCGATGGACTGGACAAGGTCGTACAGAAGAGAGTAGGAGAAAAGACTATCGGATTTAATTCCAGTGTTGAGAATAACAAACTGGAAAAAGCAGAAATTCTTAAGCGTGCACAGCATGAGGACCTGCAGAAGTACGGATTAATTCCTGAACTTATAGGCAGACTTCCTGTGATGGTTACACTTGAGGAACTTTCTAAGGAGGCACTGGTTGAGATTGTAACCGAGCCTAAGAATGCACTTGTGAAGCAGTATAAGAAACTCTTCGAGATGGATGATGTAGAGCTTGATGTGACACAGGATGCAATTGAGGCTATAGCAGAAGAAGCTCTTGAAAGAAAGACAGGAGCAAGAGGTCTTCGTGGCATTATGGAAAAGGTGATGACAAATATCATGTATGAATTGCCGTCAAGAAATGATATTTCAAAGTGCATTATCACGAGAGAAAGCATCAGTGGTGAAAAGGAACCTGAGCTTATTTACAACGACAACGTTGAAAAGGATGAAGTGAACAAACCGGTGTAAAGGTTATTTGACGATTAAAATTGGCGGCTTTTTAAAGTCGCCTGTTTATTTATAAGGAGGGTAGAATTATGGATGAAAAAAAATTGAAACCCGAAACAATTGAAAACGTAACAGAAGAAATTGAAACAGAAGATGAAATCGAAGAAATCAGTGAAGAAAATGTTAAAGAATACCCAATGATTCCACTCAGAGGGCTGACCGTATTTCCTAATATGGTTCTTCACTTTGACATAGGAAGAGAAAAATCAATTAATGCTCTTGAGAAGGCAATGATAATGAATCAGCATATTTTTCTTTCATCGCAGATGGATGAAAATCTTGATTTGCCAACACCTGAGGACTTTTACAAGGTAGGCGTTATAGGTAAAATCAAGCAGATGCTTAAATTGCCAGGTGATTCAATAAGAGTGCTTGTTGAAGGTATTTCAAGAGGAATTATTGAAGAGGTAATGTTTGAAGTCCCTTACTTCAGATGTAAGGTTAAGACCATAGAGGAACAGGATGTCGAGAATGATGCCGAAGCAGAGGCTTTGATGAGAACAGCACTTTCAAATTTTGAAAACTATGTTTCCATCGACAATTCCATTGCGCCTGAGGTATTTGCTTCAGTAGTTTCCATTGAGGAACCAGGAAGACTGGCAGATATTATCGCTTCTCACTTAGATATTAAGCTTGAAGACAAGCAGGTGCTTATCGAAGAGTTCAATCCTAAAAAGAGACTGGAAAAACTGAATGAAATTCTAGTTAAAGAAATCGAAATTCTGAATATTGAACAGGACATAACATCCAAAGTAAAGTCTCATATGAATCAGAATCAGAGAGAATATTATTTGAGAGAACAGTTAAGAGTGATTCAGGAAGAACTCGGTGGTGCTGATGAACTTGAAGACGAAATAGAAAATTTCCGTGAACAGCTTGAAAAGCTGCAGCTTGAAGAAAAGACAAAAGAAAAAATCGAAAAGGAAATCAGTAGATTTTCCAAAATGCAGCCTTCTTCAGCAGAGGCGACAGTAAGCAGGAATTACATAGAAACAATACTTTCACTTCCGTGGAACGATGAAAGTGAAGACAACATTGATTTGATAAAAGCAGAAGAGATTCTTAATGAAGATCATTACGGACTTGAGAAAGTTAAGGAGCGTGTGCTCGAATATCTGGCTGTAATTCAGCTGAGTGCAAGTCTTAAGGGACCGATTCTCTGCCTTGTGGGGCCTCCGGGAGTTGGTAAGACTTCAATAGCAAGAAGTATTGCAAGATCAATAGGTAGAGAATTCGTCAGAATGTCTCTTGGCGGGGTTCGTGACGAGGCTGAAATCAGAGGTCATAGAAGAACATATATTGGAGCAATTCCAGGCAGAATAATAAGTGCCATTAAGGATACCGGTGTTAAGAATCCTGTTTTCCTCTTTGATGAAGTAGACAAAATAGGTGCTGACTACAAGGGAGATCCGGCATCAGCTCTTCTTGAAGTTCTTGATCCTGAACAGAATAAGGACTTTACGGATCACTATCTTGAAGTTCCTTTCGATTTGAGTAAGGTCATGTTTATTACAACAGCCAACAGCACCAGCACAATTCCGGGTCCTCTTCTCGACAGAATGGAAGTAATCGACGTGTCGGGATATACGGAGGAGGACAAGGTTCAGATTGCGCAGAAATATCTGGTGCCTAAGCAGATTGAAGAAAACGGACTTTCAAAATCAAAGCTAAGCTTCACTGAAAGTGGAATCAGAAGCATAATCAATTATTATACGCGTGAATCAGGTGTGCGAAATCTGGAACGTGAAATCGGCAATATCTGCAGAAAGGTTGCACGTAACGTTGTTTGTGGTGACGTGAAGAAGGTGAGTGTCGGTCCTAAAAAGGTGCAAGAGCTTCTGGGCAAGAAGAAGGTTAGATTTGACATAATAAAGGGAGAAACAGAAGTAGGCGTGACTACAGGACTTGCATGGACAGTAGTTGGAGGCGACACACTTTTTATTGAGGCTGCGGCTCTGCCGGGAACTGGAAAGATTCAGCTTACAGGACAGATGGGCGATGTAATGCAGGAAAGCGCCATGACAGGAATCAGCTATATCAGATCTGTATCAAAGAAGCTGAATATTGATGAAGAATTTTATAAGAATTATGATATTCACATTCATATTCCTGAAGGCGCAGTGCCAAAGGACGGACCGTCTGCAGGTGTAACAATGTGTACGGCCATAATATCAGCCCTTACAGGTACACCTGTAAGAAAAGATGTGGCAATGACAGGGGAAATCACGCTCACAGGTAAGGTGCTCCCGGTAGGAGGCATAAGGGAAAAGGTGCTGGCTGCCCATCGTGCAGGTGTGCGTAAAGTTCTGATTCCTGAAGAAAACGAAATTGATATTCAGGAGATTCCTGAAATTGTTAGAGATGATATGGAATTCGTTCTTCTCAAACATGTGAAGGATGTATTCCCTAATGTATTTGTAAAGGGTGAGAAATAATGAAAATAAACCATGCGGATATTGAAACCGTTGCTGTTAAGCCGAGTCAGTATCCACCACAGGACATGTACGAGATTGCTTTTGCAGGAAGATCCAATGTAGGCAAATCATCCTTGCTCAATCTTCTTACTCACAGGAAAAACCTAGCACGTGTCAGCGGGAGTCCGGGCAAGACAAGAACCATAAACTTTTATCTTATTGATGGAGAGTTCAGAATTGTAGACCTTCCGGGATATGGATATGCGAAAGTATCCAAGTCTGTTTCTGAAGGATGGGGAGAAATGATGGAAACCTATCTCAGGGACAGACCGAATCTTCTTAAAGTGGTACAGCTTGTTGATATAAGACATGCACCATCAAAACAGGATGTGGAAATGTACAGTTATTTGAGACATTACGGACTTGATGGTCTTGTTGTTGCAACCAAAGCTGATAAAATTTCAAGAAATCAGCTTCAGAAACAGATAAAACTCATAAGGGAGACTCTCAAACTTTCTGAGGATGATAAGGTGATCCCGGTATCTTCTCTCAAGAGAACCGGACACGATGTTTTAATGGAAGAAATGGGGAAACTTTTGGAGGAATAAATGGGGTTTATTAAATTGAGGGTTCTGTTAAAGAGAATCAAGGCGATTAAATTCATGATGAAAGATAAATCTGTGGCCTGGTGGAAGAAGGGGCTTATTATCTTCGGGATTGTGTATCTTTTCCTTCCCATCGATTTGATTCCGCCTTTTATTCCAGTTATAGGATTCCTCGATGATTTGTTCCTGTGGATATTTATTTTATGGTATTTGCAGAAGGAACTGGATAAGTATTGGTACGGTGAGAAGCCTGTAGATTACTCAAAAAAATACAGTAGTAAAAACGTGGTTGATGATGTAGAATACCAAGTGGACGATAGCTCTGAATGATGCTTTGACGGAGGGTGACATGGCAAATGAAGTTATAGGTACGGTTCTGATTACAGAAGATGAGATTAAAGCCAAGGCTGTTGAGCTGGGTGAGATTATAACGAATGACTTTGCAGGTGAAGAGGTTATTCTTGTGGGAATTTTGAGAGGTTCTGTTCCATGGATGGCAGAACTTATGAAACGAATAAACCTCAGCATGAAAATAGATTTTATGGCATGCAGCAGTTACGGTGCAGATACTAAATCATCAGGACAGGTTAAGATTGTCAAGGATCTGGAGTTTGATATCTCAGGAAAGAATGTAATAATTGTTGAGGATATTGTGGATTCGGGTCTTACTCTTAAGTATCTCAAGGGTTATATGGAAGCCAGAAATGTAGGCAGTGTAAGAATATGCACACTGCTTGACAAACCGAGCAGAAGGAAAGTTGACATTCACGTTGACTATTCGGGCTTTAAGGTTGATGACAAGTTCATTGTGGGATATGGACTTGATTATGATCAGAAGTATAGAAATCTTCCATACATTACGTATCTGGAAGAAGAATAAATATGAAAGCGTTTTGTGAAAGGAGACAAAGTAAGAAATGTTAAGTGCAATGAAGGAAAAGCTCAAGGCTGAAAGAAAAAGAATGGTATTTACAGAGGGCCCTGACAAGAGAATTCAGGAGGCTGCTGTACGTCTTATGAGTGAAGATCTTATGGATGTAATCCTCGTTGGTGATACTGAAGCAATTAAGGCAACTTCACAGGCTGAGGGCTTTGATATCTCAGGTGCAACTGTTGTAGATCCTGCAACATACGAAAGAATGGATGAAATGGTTGACATGATGGTAGAGCTGAGAAAGGGTAAGATGTCTGCTGAAGAATGCAGAGAACTTCTCCAGAGCGGCAACTATTTCGGAACAATGCTGGTAAAGATGGGCGAAGGAGACTGCCTTATCGGTGGAGTAACTTATTCAACTGCAGATACAGTAAGACCTGCTCTTCAGATTGTTAAGAAGAAGCCTGGATACAAGAGTGTATCATCATGCTACATTATGGTTAAGGAAGGTGCAGATATGCTTTGCATGGGAGACCCTGCAATCAATATTAAGCCTACTTCAGAAGAACTTGCAGAATCAGCTGTAGAGGCTGCAAGAACTGCCAAGATCTTTGGAATGGATCCGAAGGTAGCAATGCTTTCATATTCAACTCTGGGATCAGGTAATGGAGAAGATGTAGACAGAGTAAGAGCTGCAGTTGACATTGCAAGAGAAATGGATCCTGAACTGGTTATTGACGGTGAACTTCAGTTTGATGCGGCAATCGATCCTGTAGTTGCAGCCACAAAGTGCAAGGGTTCAAAGGTTGCAGGTCATGCTAACGTATTTATTTTCCCTGAAATACAGTCAGCAAACATCGGTTGCAAGATTTTCCAGAGAATCGGTGGATACGAATTAATCGGACCTATCATGCAGGGACTTAATGCTCCTATTAATGACATGAGCAGAGGCAGTGTTACAGAAGATGTTTACAAGATGTCAATTATCACAGCTGTATTAGGCTAAGAAGATATGTTGATTGTCTGAAAGAAAGACAAAGTGAAATTGAACAGACCTTCAATTGTTGGAAATATGAAATCTAACGATTGAAGGTCGTTTTTTTTGTTGGGGAAATTTGACTTTTAAATGGTATTACGTTAAAATTATTATTTGAGAAATTGCAGATAAGAAAAAAGGTGTTAATTAATGGCAACAGGATTCAAAAGGTTTTGGAAATTAGTATTCGGCAGAACTACTATATTAGCCGTTCTTATTATTACTCAGATAGTTCTTCTCTTTGGAGGATTTGCTGTGTTGAGTAGCAGGGTCATGGCAATTCAGTATTGTGTGGTTTTCCTGGTAATAGCCATACTCATGTATCTGCTCAATTCAAGAATGGACTCCGATTTCAAACTGATGTGGATTATCATCATACTTGCAGCTCCGGTGCTGGGAGTGGCATTCTTTGCATTTACAAAGTTTCAGTATGGTGTGGACCGCATAAGAAGAAGAATCAATGCGGTAGAGGATGTTCAGAAGCCGTACAGAACGCAGAATATTGATGCGGTTGAAAGAATAAAGAATGAAATGCCCAGAGACGTGGGTATTATTAACTACCTCGACAGACAGGCAAATTTTCCTGTATATGACAATGCCAGTGTCAAGTACTTTCCTCTTGGCGAAGACAAGTTCAAGGAGCTTGTGATTCAGTTGGAAAGAGCGGAAGAATACATTTTCATGGAATATTTCATTATTGCACGTGGATATATGTGGGATACAGTTCTTGAAATACTTAAGCGAAAGGTAGCCGAAGGCGTAGAAGTTCGATTACTGTATGACGGGACGAACACCCTTTCACTTTTACCGCTTAACTATGCACGGAAACTCAATGAATGCGGAATCCAATGTAAGGTTTTTTCTCCCATGATACCTTTTCTGGCAACTCATCAGAACAATAGAGATCACAGAAAAATAGTCGTAATTGATGGTAAGGTGGCATTTACCGGCGGTATTAATTTAGCCGATGAATACATAAACAAAATAGAAAGATTTGGGCACTGGAAGGATACGGCCATAATGGTTCAGGGAGATGCGGTTAATAGCTTTACGCTAATGTTTCTTCAGATGTGGGATGTAGGTTCCGAAAAAATGTCCGATTACTCTTCCTATCTCAGATACGGTAATCTGCCGGAACTTGGAATGAGAAACGGTGGATATATAGTTCCGTACGGTGATAGCCCACTTGATGATGTTCTTACAGGAGAATGCGTATATCTTGATATCATAAACAGCGCAACGGATTATGTACATATAATGACACCATATCTAATACTCGATGAAGAAATGATTGACTGCCTGACATTTGCAGCCCATAGAGGTGTGGATGTAAAGCTTATTCTGCCACATGTTCCAGATAAGCAATATGCATATATGCTTGCGAGAAGCTACTATGCGGAATTGATAAAAGAAGGTGTCAAGATATATGAGTATACGCCGGGATTCGTTCATGCAAAAGTATTCACAAGCGATGATGTTAAGGGGGTTGTTGGAACAATTAATCTGGATTTCAGAAGTCTTTACCTTCACTTTGAATGTGCAGCATACATATGGCGAAATCCGGTAATATATGACATTGAAGCGGATTTTCAGGATACCCTTGCGCAATGCCAGGAAATTACAATCAAAGATTGCAAATCATATAATAAATTAAAACTGCTCGTAGGAAGAATTCTGAGGCTGATTGCACCACTCATGTAGCGGGTGGTAGATAGGAGGACAAATGTTATTTACTGATATTACTGTACTTGACGAGAACCTCAAGGTGAGGGAGAACTGCTATGTTGCAGTGGATAAGGACAGGATTTCATACATAGGTGATACAATGCCCGATGAGTATAACGGCAGAGTTTACGATGGATCGGGTAAATTACTCATGAGCGGATTTTATAATGCTCATGCTCATTCACCAATGGCTCTAATGAGAGGATACGGAGAAAATCTGAACCTTCAGGACTGGCTTAACAAAAGGATATTCCCTTTTGAAGATAAACTTGACGGAGAGGCAGTTTATAACGGAACAATGCTGTGCATGGCTGAATCATTCAGATACGGCATTGTCTCAACAAGTGACATGTATTACTTTTGTGAAGATATGGCGAGAGCTGTCCTTGAATGCGGAGCCAAGGCCAATATATCCAGATCTATTGTAAATTTTGCAGGAATAGACCCTGGGAAGCTTCCGTCAATGAAAGAAGCTGAAGAATTATATGGCAGATTTCATAACACAGGTGCAGGTAGACTTAAGATTGACATGAGTCTTCATGCCGAATATACATCAGACTTTGCGACAGCCTGTGCACTTGCAGATTTTGCACGTTCACTCGACACAGTTAATCATATTCACGTATCAGAAACTGCTGGGGAACACAGGGAATGCATTGAAAGACATGGCCTGACTCCGGCTGCATATCTTGCTAAAGCAGGGTTGTTTGACAGACCGGCAATTGCGGCACATTGTGTATATTCAACAGATGAAGACCTGGATATTTTTAAAACCAAGGGAGTTACAGTCACAACAAATCCTGTCAGCAACATGAAGCTGGCCAGTGGTATATGCAATGTGGATAAAATAATAAAAAGAGGAATTAATCTTGCAATAGGTACAGACAGTGTAGCGAGCAATAACAGCCTTAATTTTATCGAAGAAATGAAAATCATGGCCATCGGATGCAAGGCGACAACTTTAAATCCTGAAGCGGTTACCCCTGAAGATGCAGTAAGAGCGGCTACTCTTGGCGGAGCTAAGGCTCAGGGAAGAAAAGATTGCGGCGCTCTCAAAGTTGGTAACAAAGCGGACCTTATTGTTCTGGACGTATCGGTACCGAATATGTACCCGGTACATAATATGGTGAACAATCTGGTTTACAGCGCAAGCGGATCGGATGTATTGCTTACGATGATTGATGGACAGGTCGTTTATGATAACGGTGAGTATCCTACTATAGATATAGAAAAAGTTATTTCAAATGCAAATAAGTCAACTAAAGAAATATTAAAGAGGTTATAGATGTCGGAAAGTACGAAAAAATCCATGATATCCGGGGCTGCTATACTTGCTGTAGCTGGATTGTTTGTAAAGTTCCTGGGAGCATTTTTTAGAATTCCCCTCGGTAACATGATAGGAACTGTAGGAATGGCCAATTATACGCCGGCTTATTCTCTTTACAACTTCCTGCTGGTGTTTTCAACAACAGGACTTCCTGTAGCTGTTTCAAAAATGGTGTCGGAACGAAGAGCAGTCGGAATGTATTACGAGGCTGAACGCGTATTTAAGCTTTCCAGAACTTTGATGGTAGTGCTGGGAATAGCTGGATGCTGTTTTGTATTCTTTTTTGCAGATGCCATTGCAGAACTGGTGAATGTGCCGGGATCAGCACTTTCTATGAAGGCAACGGCGCCGGCACTGGTGCTTGTTCCTCTGATGGCATCATATAGGGGCTATTTTCAGGGAATGCAGGAAATGTCTCCGACAGCATTGTCCCAGATTGTTGAACAGGTATTCAGAGTGGGCATAGGGCTTGCACTTGCCATAGTGCTTATGAACAGCAGTCTTTTCTCGGATTTCACAGCACAGGAAAGAGGTGCTGCGGGCGGATGTTTCGGAGCAAGCGCGGGAGCCTTCGGTGGTCTTATGGCGGTGCTCATAATTTACGTGGTAAAAAGGAGCAAGGTAAAGGCAGAGATACGTGGAGATAAAGAGGCTAAGTCTGAAAAATCAGCAAAACTTATTAAACGTATACTCTGGATTGCTATTCCAATTACAATAGGTACGGCAATTATGCCGATTGTAAATCTTGTTGACGCCGGTATCGTATCTACAAGGCTGGTGGCATCGGGATGGGATCCTCTTGAAGCTCAGGATTTCTATGGTCAGTTGACGGGATTTGCTTCACCCCTAGTAGGCTTTCCTCAAATACTTACACAGGCAGTAGTGTTGAGCCTTGTGCCTATGGTATCTGCTGCATACAGAAGAAAAGATACGACAGAACTTCACAATAATCTTACTCTGGGATTCAGAATGTCGATGATTATTGGAATTCCTTGTGCTACAGGACTGTTCGTGCTTGCCAAACCAGTTCTTATGCTGCTGTATTACACACAGAAGGAAAGTGCGATAAGTGCAACACCATGCCTGCAGATACTGGCAGTAGGATTCGTATTTTTGTCTATTGTTCTTACAATTACAGGTGGATTGCAGGGAATAACAAAGCAGATGATTCCGGTTATAAACCTGTTTATAGGCGTTGTAATGAAGTTCATAATTACATGGGTGCTGGTAGCGATACCAGTTATTAACGTTAAAGGAGCTGCAATTGGTACGGTATGTGCTTATGCAATAGCAGCAACTTTGGATACGATTTTCCTAATCAAATTCACTAAGGTAAAATTCCCATGGAATAAAATATTTGTCAAACCGCTTATTTCATCAATTATAATGGGCATAGTTGCTGTTGCTGCATATAAGGTGGTACTTATGATTACGGCAAGCAATTTAATGGGTACCGCAATTGCCATAATTATAGCAATACCTCTTTACGGAATTCTGGTAATAAAGACAAAGGCAATAAGCAGAGATGAAATGATGGGAATTTCCATAGGCAGAAAGATTGCTCGAATTTGTGATAAGCTTCATCTTTGGTAATAAGGTGAATGTTGATTAAAGTAAGGTGAAAGCTGTGAAAAGGTGCAGTTTGGCTTGACAAATACGCACAAAAACAGCATAATATGTATCGTGATGAGAACTTGCTCTCAATACGATATGAGTTAAACAGTGTAAGCTGATTTGTTATTTTAAGGAGGAATATTAGATGAATAAAACTGAATTAGTAGCTGCAGTAGCAGAAAAGACTGGCTCAACTAAGAAAGAGGCTGAAGCAGCAGTTAATGCAATCGTTAACAGCGTTGAGGAAGCACTCGTTGCTGGTGATAAAGTACAGCTGATTGGATTTGGAACATTTGAAGTACGTGAAAGAAAGGCAAGACAGGGAAGAAACCCAAGAAAGCCTGGCGAAGTTATCGAAATTGAAGCTTCAAAGGCACCTGTATTCAAGGCTGGAAAGGCTCTTAAGGATGCAGTTAATAAATAATTAGCTATAATTTGAGGAGCGACAGTGTTGCTCCTTTTTTTATTATCGGAAGGATTAAAATGAGAATTGATAAATTCCTTAAAAATTCAAGAATAATCAAGAGACGTACCGTCGCTAAAGATGCGTGTGATCAGGGAAGAGTATCCGTTAATGACAAGCAAGCAAAGGCGGGTACAGAGGTTCAGGTTGGAGATGAAATATTTGTCCAGTTTGGTAACGGAAGTCTGCGAGTGGAAGTACTGGCTCTTACCGAATCCTGTCGCAAGGAGGATGCTGCAGGAATGTATCGCGTTATCGAATAATTCTTCGGGAGGCTGTTATGGCAACAGAAAACAGAAACTATAATAAAACATCTGGGAGAAAAAACACAAAAGTAATTATCGCTGTATTGATATTATTAGTACTTGTTGTGTCCTGCGGAGGATTTATTCTCTGGTACTTGTCAAAGGATAGCAGAGATGACGCGGGTGAGAAAAGACTATTTCCGGCTAAAGAAACTCAGACGATTACAGTGGGCAGTGTCGGAGATGTGATAATCCACGATCCTTTTCTAAGAAGCGACAGATACAAAAAATCCGACGGATACGATTTTACCGATTGCTTCAAATTCACGGCGGATTTATATGAGAAACAGGACTACATGGTGGCAAATCTGGAGACGACTCTTGCAGGTAAGTCTGCAGGATATTCCGGATACCCGCTTTTTAATTCCCCGGATGCCATTGCGGATGCTTTGCATGAAAGCGGTATAGACATGATGCTGCTGGCAAACAACCATATATACGACACAGGTAAAAGTGGATTCCAGCGCACGGCAAAGGTACTTGACGAGAAGGGATATTCGCATACAGGAGTGCGTGGTGACACGGGCGAAGCAAAATATGCAGTCAAAGATATTAACGGGATAAAGGTCGGATTTATTAATTACACATACGAGACTCCAGCTTCAAATGGCAAGGCTATAAACGGCAATAAAATGGACAATGCGTCAGCGCAGCTGCTCAATTCTTTTAAACCGAAGAACCTGCAGCCTTTTTATGATGAAGCAATCAGGCAGGTGGCTCTAATGAAGCTTGCCGGAGCAGAATTTATTATATTCTATCCTCATTGGGGGCAGGAATATAAGCTGGAAGCTCATGGATATATGAACAAGATGGCTCAAAAGATGTGTGATATGGGAGTTGATGCCATAATAGGAGGGCACCCGCATGTTGTTGAACCTGTTGATGTTGTTAAATCCTCTGATGGTAAGCACAAGACATTTGTAGCATATTCTATGGGAAATCACCTGTCAAATCAGAGACGGGAAATGATTACCTCAATGCCTACAGGTCATACAGAGGATGGAATCATGGTAAATCTTGAAATATCAAGAGATGCCTCAGGGGAAGTAAAATTGACAAATGTGGAAACAGTTCCTACATGGGTTTACAAGAAGAAAGGTGCAAATGCAGTATATTATGTAATTCCTCTTAATGATGTGGACAATATAGAAAATGTGACAGGAATTTCCGGCATTAAAGAAAGCTGCAAAGCATCGAACAAAAGGACTCATGAAATTATCGACTCGGGAATGAAAAAGGTGAAACAGGAATACGGATTCTAGGAAGGCGAGAAGTGTATAGAAATTATGCAGCTCTTTACAATTTTTCATATATGGCAATAGGAGCGCTGACACCGCTTATAGCTCAATATTTAAAATATGTTGGGTTTTCGGGTGCGCAGATTGGGACGATTACGGCTGCCGGGACTACGGTGGCCGTCTTTGCTTCTGTATTCTGGGGTGGCGTATACAGCAGTACACTTTCTAAGCACCGCGTGCTGATGCTGCTCATGATAATGGCGGCGACATCCGGTATTGTGCTGTCTCAGGTATCCGGGTATATAACAACTGTTATTGTGTTCGGAGTAATGTACTTTTTTCAAGCTCCGGTAATAGCTCTTGCAGACGCCTTTACTGTAGATAGAAACAGTGGATTCGGAGGACTTAGAACCTGGGGTGCAGTGGGATTTGCTATGGGTGTGTGCATAACTGCCCGCGTAGTGGATTGCTTTTCACCGGCAGCCCTGTTTGTGGTCTATGTGAGCTGTTACCTTCTGGCATCAACATCAGTTTTTATAATAAGTAGGAAAACTTCATGCGGTGACATGGAAAGTAATAAAAAAACAGGATTCAGAGGATATCCCAAGGTGCTGGCAAATCGCCAATTGAGGAGACTGATACTATGTACATTCTTTTTTGGCGGAACAAATGTGGCGAACAACACATATTTCAGCTTTCTTTATACGGATGGTGGCGGAACACTTGCCGGAGTTGGAATATGTATGCTTATCATGGTAGGTTCTGAGGCACCATTTATGGCATACAGCAGGAAACTGTCAGACAGGTTTACCATAGAAAAGGTCATACTGGTGGCAATGATGGTATCTGTAATAAGATTCGCGCTATATGCAGCCGGATTACCCTGGTACCTGCTTATATTAACAGGATTCATGCAGGGCATAGTTAACGGTCTGCTCCTTGTTGAGTTCGTCAGATATGTTGCGATGATTGCACCAGATCATATAAGAAGCCTTGCTATATCCACATACTACATCATAGGAAGTCACATAAGCACTATTTTGTGTCAGGTTATAGGTGGTTATCTGCTGGAATATATGGGGTCATCAGGTGTATACGGATTCTTCTCTCTGTTTAATCTGGTGGGAATCATGTTATATATAATATTTGGCTTATGGAAATCTCAAAAAAGTGTTGACAATGATGATGTAAGTTGGTAGTATATAAA
>JAUNFA010000015.1 GCA_030525285.1 Bacillota bacterium
GTGCAGCTGGTGCTGCTGGTGCTGGTGCGACGCCTGCTTCTTCAACTTCTACTGCGTATTTTGTTCAAATAACAGTAATGTTATACTTTTTCATTTCTATCATTTCCTTTCGATATTAATAAGGTTGTTTTACTAAAATCTTCTGCTGTCGATATGTTCGTTTCTTGCAGCCTCTGTCCAAAGAGTTGTGCCGTTTGGAACTCTGATGATTCTTTTAACAACAAGATTTGTTGAAACTCCGTCGCCTTCATATGCAGCTATTGCCGCAGCTATAACTGCTGAAATCACGTCTGCATCATCTGAAGCCGCCACAGCTGGTGCTGCTGCTACAGCTGCCGGAGCCGGTGCTGGTGCTGGTGCTTTCTCTGATTTCTTACCTTCTGAAGCATTCAGAACTCTTCCCATAATTGAAATGAAAGTCCAGAGAATGCAAAGTACCAGAAATGTGATGCCGATACCCATAAGCATTGTAATTGTAGATCCCAGCATCTTCTCTCCGAAGCTAAGTGAACACATAGCTTTCGGATCTGCAAATTGTTCCATTAAACTCATTATGCCACCTCCTAAAGTGGAATATTACCGTGCTTCTTAGCTGGTAATGATTCTCTCTTAGTTGCCAACATATCCAGAGCTCCGATTACTCTCTGTCTAGTAGTCGCAGGTTCAATAACATCTTCTACATATCCGAGGCCTGCTGCAACATAAGGATTGTTGAATGCTTCTTCGTATTCATCAACCTTAGCCTGTCTTACTGCAACAGGATCATCTGCCGCCTTAATTTCCTTCTTAACTGAAGAAATGATATTAACAGCTCCTGATGCGCCCATTACTGCAATCTGTGCTGTTGGCCATGCCATAACAATATCTGCACCCAGTTCCTTATTACACATTCCGATATATGCGCCACCGTAGGCCTTTCTGAGAATTACTGTAATCTTAGGAACTGTAGCTTCGCAGTATGCATAAAGCATCTTAGCGCCGTGTCTGATGATGCCGCCGTATTCCTGACCTGTTCCAGGAAGGAATCCAGGTACGTCTTCAATAGTAAGAAGTGGAATGTTGAAGCAATCACATCTTCTGATAAATCTTGCAGCCTTGTCTGATGCATCGATATCCAAACATCCTGCACCGAATTTAGGCTGGTTAGCGATAACGCCTACAGTCTGTCCATCCATTCTGATGAAACATGTAATCATGTTCTTAGCGTACATAGGCATTACATCGAGAATCTTTCCGTCATCTGCAATAGCCTTGATTACGTCATACATATCGTATGCTTTGTTAGGGTTATCAGGAATTATTTCGTTAAGTTCAGGACTCAGTCTGTTAATGTCATCTACTGTTGCATAAACAGGAGCTGATTCCATATTGTTTGAAGGCAGATAGCTTAAGAGCTCTCTTACCTGCATAAGTGTATCTTCGTCATCTGTGCCCATGAAGTGAGCAACACCACTTACTGAGTTATGTGTTTTAGCTCCACCAAGAGCTTCAGCTGTTACTTCTTCACCTGTTACAGTCTTGATAACTGCAGGACCTGTAATAAACATCTGGCTTGTCTTATCAACCATGAATACAAAGTCGGTAATTGCCGGTGAATATACAGCACCACCTGCGCATGGTCCCATGATTACTGAAATCTGTGGAATAACACCTGATGCAATTGTATTGTTGTGGAAAATCTTACCGAATCCTGAAAGTGCTGCTACACCTTCTTCAACTCTTGCACCACCTGAATCCTGCAGTCCAACGATAGGAGCACCCATCTTAAGTGCCATACCCTGAACCTTAACGATTTTTTCTGCGTGATATTCACCAAGTGATCCACCGCTTACTGTAAAGTCCTGTGCGAATGCGAATACCAGTCTTCCATCAATCTGACCATAGCCTGTTACTACGCCGTCTCCAGGCAGATCTTTACCTGCCATGTCAAAGTTAACGCATCTGTGCTTAACAAAGACGTCGAGTTCAACAAAACTGTTTTCGTCGAAAAGAATTTCAAGCCTTTCCCTTGCTGTAAGCTTGCCTTTAGCATGCTGTGCTTCAATTCTTTTTTCTCCTCCGCCCTGAGCTAAAAGTGCCTTTTTCTCGCGGAGTTGTTCAAGCTTGTTCATTATGTGCTTCCTCCCTTAAAAAGTATTTTGGTTCTCTTACTTGCATAAGTATATAAAATACCATATTCACTATAACTTACCAGTAGCCGATTTGCAACGAACTTTTTTTCTGTATACATTATTCATCCAAACTTATTGCCGCGCTGTAAACATTGCAAACACTGGACTTGCAAAAGGTACACAATGTTCCCTGTCCTCATTGCTTTTGGGGTTTCTTCATTATAACACAGGTTTGCCGGCACACGGTTTTTTTATAATTTTTCGACAATTCCCCTTAAGGGTAAGGTTGTCGTTTATCGTCTTATAAAAAAGTCCTGACTGCAATACGCAGTCAGGACTTTGTCTGTTTACGCTGAGTTTATAAACTTGTCGTGGAATTTAGTAAGCAAAGTTCTTGTGCAGAGGATATTTGTCTGTAAGCTCCTTCACAAGCGCCTTGGCTTCTTCCATTTTTGCAGGGTCTTCTGGATTGTCCAGCACCAGCGCGATTGCATCTGTTACCTTGAGAACATCCTCTTCCTTGAAGCCTCTGCTTGTCATTGCAGGTGTTCCCATTCTAAGACCGCTAGTTACGAAAGGACTCTGCGGATCATTAGGAATAGTGTTCTTGTTAGTTGTAATGTTGGCATCATCGAGAAGTTTCTCTGCAACCTTACCTGTAAGGTTCTTGTTAATCAGCTTAACGAGTACCAGATGGTTATCTGTACCGTCTGAAACCAGTTCGAAATCATGCTTCTTGAGTCCTTCTGCGAGAGCCTTTGCGTTCTTTATAACCTGTTCCTGATATGTCTTGAACTCCGGATCCATGGCTTCCTTGAAGCATACAGCCTTGCCTGCGATAATATGCATAAGCGGACCACCCTGAAGACCTGGGAATACTGCTGAATTCAGCTTCTTTCCATACTCTTCTTTTGCAAGGATAAGACCGCCTCTTGGTCCTCTGAGAGTCTTGTGTGTTGTACTTGTTACGATATCTGCATATTCAACAGGGTTCTGATGAAGACCTGCTGCAACAAGACCTGCAATGTGTGCCATATCAACCATAAGAATAGCACCGACTTCATCAGCAATTTCTCTGAACTTTGCAAAGTCGATTTCTCTAGGATATGCAGATGCGCCTGCTACGATAAGCTTTGGCTGGTGCTTGATTGCCATCTCTCTTACATCATTGTAATCGATTCTTTCAGTTTCTGGATCCAGTCCGTACTGAACGAAGTTATATAATTTACCGGAAATGTTAGCAGGGGATCCGTGTGAAAGGTGTCCGCCGTTGGAAAGGTCCATTCCAAGCACAGTGTCTCCCGGCTTAAGCATTGCCAGATATACTGCAGTATTTGCATTGGCACCGGAATGAGGCTGAACGTTAGCATATTCGGCACCGAAAATTTCTTTAACTCTTTCGATTGCCAGTTCTTCTACTTCATCAACATGTTCGCATCCGCCGTAATATCTCTTTCCTGGATAACCCTCAGCATATTTATTGGTAAGCGCACTTCCGCACGCTTCCATAACCTCGTAGTTAACGAAGTTTTCTGAAGCTATCATTTCGATTTTGTTCTCCTGACGTTCTACTTCTCTCTTGATTGCTGCAGTTACTTCAGGGTCAGCTTTTGCCAAGTAATTGTAATACATTGCTTATCTCCTTTAGCTGTAATTAATGAATAATGTTAACTAACCACCTTCTCGAGACGCTTCAGGGCGAGCGCCATCGTCAGTCCGGGTATTACTCGATTACCCGTAATCTCAACACCAAGAAGCTCATTTATCTTCTTGAGTCTATATTGAACGGTATTGGTATGAATTCCCATAAGATCCGCAGTCTTGCCGCTGTTCATCCCAGCATCGAGAACGAAGGTTTCGAGAGTATCGAGAAGCTGTCTGCCTTTGTTCTCACCAGCTCCCTTAAACGGTTCCAGCAGTTCGGTATAATTTTTCTTTACGAAACCTCCCTGAATCTGTATGTTTATACAGTTGCTGACCAGAGTCAGTTCGTACTTCGTAAATACACGTTTATATGGGAAAACGCTTTGGACGAAGGACCAGCTTTCACTTATAAGTCGATAAGCATCTCCTGCGCCCTCTATGCCGTTGAGGCCTGTAATATGGTAAATGTGTGAGGTTTTGTCACCTTTTAATCTTTTGAACAGACTGAAGCATCTGTTCTTGTCAACAAGGGTTCCATCCTCTTCATAAGTCAGAATCATGCCGTAGGTTTCATCGCCTTCGGTTATTCTCATTACGTTAAGATCTTCTTCTTTTTCAAAATCCAGAAAAGCCTGATTCTCTTTTTCTGTTCCAACTCCCTTGCAGAAAAATACGCTCAGGATATCGTCTCCGCTTATGCGCGCTTCATCTTTTAATGTATAAGCAAGAGACTTGTTTCCTCTCATAAGCGCCTTGATGAATTCAGCCTTGACATCCCTCTCCGGTGTGTATTTCCACATGCCCATCGCCAGCTCAATAATCTCTGCAAGCATCGTTATCTCTCCCGCAGTATACGAATCCTCATTATCAACAATGAACATATAATACTTTTCATTATTTATTTTCACAGGACCCCAGTAGGTGAGCACACCATTGACATCTATCATAGTGTATGCCGTTCCTGTGTTTTCCACGTTACGTTCCTTGCCCAGTTTGATGGCGTCCGCAATGGTAGCTCTATGTTGAGTCTCTATAGTAAGAATCGGGTTAAATTCCTCACTGAGAATAATAAGCTGAAAATCGTTGTTAATTGCCGCTTCTCTTACCGCAGACTGGAAGTTGCTGTGCTTCTCGAAATTGAGTAGATTGAATATGGTATTGCTTATAAGCGTATTGCTGAACTTATCACCATACAGCACCTTATCCATTACATCGTTAATCGTCTCCGAATATCTGCTTTCACCGGACATTACAATCAGCGGCAGCATTTCTTTGTCCGCCTGTTCAATCAGCTTATCCGGCAGTCTGCCGTCCTTACAGTAATAGACAGCTAGGGCAGCACAGCCCTTCACGGCAATCTCATGAACCATCCTGCACTGAAGTTCCACATCGTCGCGAAATCCCAAAAATCCTGTTAACAGAATCTCGGTCCGGCATCCCGGTGCAAGCGCAAGTTCTTCAACAGATCCTGCGTCCATAACAGAAATGGATTTCACATCATTGCTCATATTCATTTTTCCTGCAACAACGCGAGCACCTTTGAATGCATCTAATTCAAGACAGTCTGCAACAGTGACCTTCATCAGTCTTCATCCCTTTCCTTTTCTGATGATTCATCTGCCGAAGTTTCTTCCACATCATCGTCTGGTGTGTTGAAATAATCCGTGTCATAAATGGAAAGGTCATCGTCCTCTTCAGTCGTGACATCATTATTCACATCATCTTCTTCAGATTTATCATCATTTTCATAAGGCTTGGCCTTATTGTTTATATCATCGTACGTCATTATTACAGGCTTAAATTTGCCGCCTCCCAATCCTTTGGAAGAGTTCTCATCAAGCTCCATCTGAGCCTGCTCCAGACGTCTCTTTTCTTCTTCAGCTTCAGCAAGCTTCCTTCTCTTCATGGCCTCTTCAGCTTCCTGAGCATTCTTTTCTTTTCTCAATTCATCGGCAACCTTAAGTTCTTCAGCCAGACCCTCCGGTGTCTTAGTACCGTCATAAAGATCCACGAACTGCTGCTGATCAAGAGTTTCAACCAGCAGAAGTGCTTCTGCAACTCTAACCAGTTCTTCATGCTTCTCTGTAAGAATTCTAGTCGCCTCGTCATATGCTTCGTGGACAATTCTTCTTACTTCCGAATCAATTTCGGTTGCGGTTTCTTCTGAGAATGATTTTGTGCTTGTCAGAGAATTACCCAGGAACACTTCTTCAGAGTTGCTATAGTTAACTGGTCCCAGCTTCTCGCTGAATCCGTATTTTGTAACCATATCCTTGGCAACGTCAGTAGCTCTCTGAATATCGTTGCTTGCGCCTGTACTGATATCATCAAGAGTAAGCTGTTCGGCAACACGTCCTCCGAGAAGGTGAACAATCATCTCAAACATGCCTTCCTTAGTGCCATAATACTTATCTTCCTTAGGAAGTGTCATTGTGAATCCGCCGGCTCTTCCTCTCGGAATAATCGTAATCTGATGTACAGGGTCTGACTTAGGCATATAATGAGCCACAACAGCGTGACCCGCTTCATGATATGCAGTCAGCTTATTCTCTTCAGGGCTTATTACCCTGCTCTTCTTCTCAGGACCTGCAATTACCTTTGTAATTGCCTCCTCAATTTCTTCCATTCTTATCTTGACACCGTCTCTTCTCGCTGTAATGAGAGCCGCTTCATTGAGCATATTCTCAATGTCCGCAGGAGAAAATCCCGGAGTTCTTCTTGCCAGAACCTTCGGGTCAACTTCAGGATCAAGAGGCTTATTTCTTGAATGAATTCTGAATATCTCTTCTCTTCCTATGATATCCGGATTGCCTATTACAATCTGTCTGTCAAATCTTCCCGGTCTCAGAAGGGCAGGGTCAAGTACATCCGGTCTGTTAGTAGCCGCAAGTATTATAATTCCTGTATTTTCTGCGAATCCGTCCATCTCAACAAGGAGCTGGTTAAGAGTCTGCTCTCTTTCATCATGTCCGCCACCGAGGCCAGCACCTCTCTTACGACCCACTGCATCGATTTCGTCTATGAAAACGATACACGGCGCATTTTTCTTGGCCTGTTCGAATAGGTCACGTACTCTTGACGCACCGACACCGACAAACATTTCAACAAAGTCTGAACCACTTATGGTAAAGAATGGAACGCCGGCTTCTCCGGCTGTTGCCTTCGAAATATATGTCTTACCTGTTCCCGGAGGACCGACGAGAAGTATTCCCTTAGGAATTCGAGCTCCGAGATGATTGTATTTGAGTGGATTCTTAAGAAAATCAACGATTTCTTCGAGTTCTTCCTTTTCTTCCTTAAGTCCGGCAACATCCTTGAATGTAATCTTCTTGTGTCCGCCGTCCTTCTGAAGCTTGGCTCTGCTCTTGCCGAACTGCATAGCTTTGCCGCCTCCGCCACTCTGGTTCATTATAAGAATGAAGAATACAATCATTACACCTATCATAAGAAGTGTAGGCAGAAGGCTTCCCCATATTGATTCCTTCTTAGGTTCATTACTCTCAAGCTGAAGGGTCTTGGCCTTAACCTGAGGTATAATATATTCATCGTAGATGAACTGATAGTCCACTACACTGTTTACATACGCAAAAACGGTGTCGCCATCCTTGAGTTTAGCGGTGATTTTGGTATCAGAAACGTTGATGTTCTTGACATCTTCCTTCTGCAGATACTCAACCATCTTGCTCGTATTAATCTGCTTCGCTTCTTCTGTAGGGCCGGAGCCGGTAAAGAACCATGCCAGTCCTGCCACAAGAATGAAAATACCAACGTAAATTCCTAAGTTCTTACTGAGTTTTTTCAAATCAGTTCCTCCAGTTTTTTAAAGATTCTATTAACATCTGATTTTATCACGTTAGACTAATTTTATCAACAATACTAAAATCCATTTAAGCTAATTCATACAAACTTCACAATCAGTTTACATTCGGTCTGAGAAGTTGCTTTCAAAGTTTCCGCGTATCGCTTCCCGCTCTCTGAATATGAGATGTACAGCACACATCTGCCAACTGCAACAACAGGCACCTTGTCTCTGGCATCTGCAGGTATCCTCATTTCGCTCATCAGCTTTCTTATCTGCTTGTTTCCGCCATTTAACGGTATGTAATCTCTGGGTTCACGATGTCTGAGCACAACGGATTTTTCAAGCATGTCCGCGCTTATTCCCGTTTCTTCCATTACCTTCCCGGCATCCAGCACAATGTCGCCTTCACAGTAAGTATCAGATTCTTTGTCACAGCTTCCTCTCTCGCAAATCGAAACGGTAATGGATAGTTTTCCTTCCGCAGTCTTGACATGCTCCCCTTCTCCTCTCAGGTACACCCTGTCAAAGGCTGCAGTAACAGCAAATCCATGTGGCAGCTGTATCACCTTCGTCCCTCCGTTACCTTCAATAAGTCTTCCTATTGCTTTCAGTCGTTCGTTGGAAACATCCGACCAGAGGCCAAGCTCACGCAGTCCTTTCAAAATCACCCTGCTGCTTATTGCTTCATGAAATTTTCCAAGAGCCTTCCGGTCAAAAATAATGTTGTTTCCTTTCTCATTGATTCTGACCTGGTCATAGGCATCCTGAGCCTGTTGCCACAGATATTCCTTATCACACGATGCAATATCAGCAAGACGGCAAAGCCCATCGGATATGTTGCTATTGTAATTTTCTCTGATATACGGCAGAAGTTCGAGCCTGATTCGATTTCTGTCATAGGCAGGCTGATTATTGGTTTCATCAATTACATATTTCAGATTGTGTTCCCTGCAATACTCTTCGATTTCTCTTCTCGAGACTTCCAAAAGCGGCCTTATCACCTTATGCTCCCCATGGTTTCTTATATGCTCCATCCCTGCGAGTCCGTCAGTTCCCGTACCTCTTATTATTCGGTACAACAGGGTTTCAGCCTGATCATCCGCATTGTGAGCCACTGCTATTTTGGCGGTGCTCCCATCTTTGGTTATGGTATCAGCAACCTCTGAGAAGGATTCATACCTAGCCTTGCGACCAGCTTCCTCGCTGCTGATTTTCTCCTTTTTCGCATTCTCATTACAATTAATTCTAAAATTATGCAGTTCTATATTCCATGTGGCACACAGTTCCTTAACAAAGTTTTCATCTCTAAAATTGGTGTGTTCGCGCATCATGTGATTCACGTGAACAGCACTGAGTACAAATCCGACACTTTCCTGCAATTCTTTTAAAACGTGAAAAAGGCACACCGAATCAGGCCCTCCCGAAAGGCCCAAAACGACGTGCTCCCCACGTTCAATCAGATTATGTTCTTCAATTGCATTAAGTACTTTTTTCTTTAACATCTTACAACCTACAGCTTAAAAATTATTGCTACTGCTGCCGAAGCCACAAACCAGAAAAATGGATGAATCTTGTTGAATGCTTTCACCTGCAGCATTATGAATATGACTATTGCGATTATTACCGATGGGATAATCACGTGATTGTCAATATACAGAGACGCTATAAACAAGTCCATTACAGCAGCTGCAATTATGCCGCATACAGCCGGTTTGATACCGAACATTGCACTGCGTACCAGCGGATTGTCATTGAAATTCTTAAGGAATACAGCGATGAACATTATTATTATAACGCTTGGAGTGACAAGTCCGAATGATGCTATCAGGCCTCCCCATATGCCCATTGTCTCCACGCCTGCATAGGTTGCCATATTCAGTCCCAAAGGACCCGGCGTACTTTCACTGATAGCAATCATATTCGTCAGCTGCGTCATTGTATACCAGTCGTGGGTTCTGGTTAAGTCCATAAGAAACGGTAAGGTTGCAGGGCCGCCGCCTATTGCGAAAAGACCTATTTTAAAAAACTCAAACCAGAGAGTCCATGCAAGTTTGATCATCTAAGCATACCTCCCGGCAGTTTATTATAGAGCACACCAATTACCGCCGATCCTATGACAAGAAGTATTGTCGGTATCGGAGAGAATACAGCCAGAAGAAACATGCCCACACAAAGCACCCACGTTACAGCCTTGTTCAGACTCTTCTTTCCCAGATTTATCACGGTATTGAGCATTAGCGCACAAACTGCACCTCTGATTCCCACAAGTCCGTGTTGCACAACAGCATAATCCATGAAATTCTGCAAAATCAGGGCTATGACTGTAATTATGACGAGGGAAGGCGTTACCATTCCCAGCGTAGCAAATATGCCTCCCCAGAATCCTTTGCGTTTGAATCCAACAAAGGTTGCAGTGTTAACGGCAATAATCCCCGGTGTACATTGTCCAATGGCATAGCATTCCAGAAGGGAATCTTCATCTATCCATTTTTTCTTTTCCACAAGCTCGTACTTCAGCATGGGCAGCATGGTAAGCCCTCCACCAAAGGTGAGCCCGCCTATCCTGAAAAACGACCAGTAAAGTTTCATCAATTCTTTCATAGAGTATATGTTACCACAATTTGTATTAATTTAAATGGTGAACTGAAGTTATTTTACCCAGTTAACTCCTCTTTCACCGACAATACGCAAACAGGGTGTCACTATGACACCCTGCCCGAATTCACATTTAAATTTTTCTTTTTATATTCCACTCTCTAAAGCACCTTAGAAAGGAATTCCTTAAGTCTAGGATGCTGCGGATTTTCAAAGAAATCCTTAGGATTGTTCTGTTCGGCTATAACACCCTCATTCATGAAGAGAACTCTCGTTCCTACCTCCCTTGCGAATCCCATTTCGTGAGTAACAACCACCATGGTCATTCCTTCGTCTGCCAGTTCTTTCATAAGCTCCAGAACTTCTCCGACCATTTCAGGGTCGAGGGCAGATGTGGGTTCATCAAAGAGCATAACCTCCGGATTCATGGCCAGCGCCCTTGCAATGGCAATTCTCTGCTTCTGTCCTCCTGAAAGCTGTTTAGGGTAGGAGTCCGCCTTATCCGGAAGTCCGACTCTTTCAAGGAGTTTTACAGCCTTCTCCTCAGCTTCCTCATCACTCATAAGCTTGAGAGTTACCGGGGCAAGCTTGATATTATCCTTAACCGTAAGATTATCAAAAAGATTAAACTGCTGGAAAACCATGCCCATGCGCTGTCTCATCTTGTCTATATCAGCCTTAGGATCTGTGATTTCAACACCGTCAAGCTTAATTGAACCTTCTGTAGGCTCCTCAAGGAGATTGAGGCATCTTAAGAATGTTGATTTGCCGGATCCTGAAGGACCGATGACAACCACTTTCTCGCCGGGATAAATATGCTCATCCACACCTTTGAGAACATGATGGTCGCCAAAACTTTTGTGAAGATTCTTAACGTCTATCACTTGCTCTCATCCTCCTTTCCAGCTTTTCAAGCAACTTGCTCAGCAACAGTACCAGAATCAGATATACCAGTGCTACACTGACAAGGGGTACAAATGCCTGATAAGTCAATCCCTGAATATTGAGGGCTATCTTGGTGATGTCTTTAACGCCTATTACAGTTACCAGGGATGTATCCTTGAGCAGCGTGATCATCTCATTACCCAAAGCAGGCAGAATATTCCTGATCGCCTGTGGGATTATGATTTTGACCATTGTCTGTCTGTAATTAAGGCCGAGAGAACGTCCCGCTTCCATCTGACCTGTGTCAACTGACTGTATACCGCTTCTGACGATTTCTGCAACGTATGCTCCGGAGTTGATACCGAAGGCAAGGATTGCCACCAGAATGGAGTGTCTGCTCGATGAGAAAATGACAAAATACATAATGAGCAGCTGTACCATCATTGGCGTTCCTCTGATAACCGTCAAGTAAACGCGACATATCTTATCGCCGATATTCAATAATACATGTCCTGCACCATGGGCATTCCTGCTCTGAGAATCATGGGCAGTACGTATTACCGCAATCACAATTCCTATTGCAATACCCATCACAAGAGCCAGCAGTGCCACTCTTATTGTAATAGTCAGACCTTTGAGATAGAGCATCCATCTATCGTCTATTATGAATGACTGATTAATGGCATTCGACATGTGCGCAATCCATTCCTGCATAACTGTAACTTCTCCTTAAAAATACTGATTCTTACTAACTAGTCAATAACCAATCACTAACCGAGCAATAACCGGATAACCGATTATTCAGCCTTGATATACTTGTCAATGATTTCCTGAAGGCTTCCGTCCTTCTTCATCTTCTTGATAACACTGTTAACCTCTTTCAGAAGCTCGTCATTATCCTTTGCAATGGCAATTGCATATTCTTCTTCTACATAGTCAGTATCCAAAATCTTCAGGCCTTCGTTTGCTTCAACGAATTTCTTTGCAGGAAGATTGTCGATTACAACCGCATCAACCTTGCCGGTCTTAAGTGCTTCGATTGCATTTGCACCAGATGTGTACGCGATTACATTATCAGCACCGTAATCATCTTCGCAATAAATATGTCCTGTAGTTGCTTCCTGTACACCAATCTTAACTCCCTTCAGATCATCAGGTCCTTTAATTGAAGAATCTTCTTTAACGATGATACTCTGAACAGCTGTTGCATAGGTTTCTGAGAAGTTGACGTTGTTTTCTCTTTCAGGAGTCTTGGTCATACCTGCAAGAGCCATGTCAGCCTTACCTGATTCGATTGCAGGTATGATTGAGTTGAAGTCAATATCCTGAACCTCAAGTTCCATTCCGAGCTCATCTGCAATTGCCTGAGCCAGATCAATGTCTATTCCTGCACAATCATCACCATCAACGTATTCATATGGTGGGAATGTTGCGTTAGTTACCATTACCAGTTTGCCGTTGGACTCGCTTCCGCATGAAGTCATTGCGAAGGCAAATGCCAGAACCATAATTAAAGCTAAAATCTTCTTTTTCATGAGTGTTCTCCTTCTTTCGTTATTATTTCATTAATTATTCTTATTTTTGTATTATACTGTATGATTATACACTAATATTTCGTGATTTCAATACTTTTTGCATAATTCTGTGTAATTATGCAATCTCAACCGTAAAAAGAGGGCACCTTCTGCATTTTTATACAGAAGATACCCTCTTTTAGTCTCTTATACATTTAAAGCATACTGAGTATATGTCTTTTGTATCCGATAAATTCTTCAGAAAGCTGGAAATCTTCGTTTCGTGGCTTTTTCTCCTTTATTACAATCTCATCTACTATCCTTCCAGGTTTACCCTTGAGAATGTAAACACGATCTGAAAGAAGTATGGCTTCATCTATATCATGAGTTACCAGAAGTGTCGCCAGTTTGATTTCTTCCATAATTCCCAGATACCATTTGTGAATGCTCTCCTTGGTTATTGTGTCCAAAGCGCTGAAAGGTTCATCAAGAAGTGCTGTACCCGTCGAAGCCATATACGTTCTGAGAAGTGCAGCTCTCTGTTTCATACCCCCGCTTAACTGGGCAGGATACTTGTACTGATACCCTTCCAGACCGAAGCCATCGAAGAAAGGTTCCACCTTATCTCTCGCCTGTTTGTGGCTCATTCCCTTAAGTACAAGGGGCAGGGCTACATTATCGATAACCTTCTTATGCTCCATCAGCAAATCCTTCTGAAGCATATATGCGATTCTACCCGGCTTGGAAGTAATATCTTCTTCCTCCAGCAATACTCGCCCGCTGTCTGGAGATGTAAGCCCGGCAATCACGTGAAACAACGTCGTTTTACCCGCACCGCTGACACCCAGAAGAGATACGATTTCACCCTTTTCCACGTGAATATTTATATCCTCTATTATCTTCTGTCCGGAATATGATTTTGTAATGCTTTCTGTTCTAATCAGTGACATAATGTCTCCTATTTTTCAGGCAGGTAATCGTTTGTGAATCCCTTGTCTGTAAGATTTGTTTTGGTAAGTCCGTTATCGTAGAGCCACTTGTAGAATCTGTTCCATCTCTTGGCATCTATTACACCCCACTGCTCTGCGTCGGCAATGTACTTGTCCTTGAGGAATTCCTGACTTGCCTTAACCAGGTCGGCTGAGTTTTCAAGTGAACCAGTTTCGTCACCTTCTATGAGAATATCTGCTGCCTTTTCAGGATTTTCTGCTGCATATTCGTATCCCTTTGCTGTTGCTTCGAGGAATGCCTTTGCTTTATCAGCATTGTCCTTGAGGAAGTCATTGTTACCGATAATTACAGGTGAATAGTAATCGAAGGTCTTGTCATAATCTGCAAATCCGAAATAATCAACGTCTACACCTTCAACGCCTGCATTTACTTTACCCCATCCTTCGTATACCCAGATAGCGTCAGTCTGTTTAGCCTTGAGAGCTGCAGGTTCATCAGTAATATTGTTCGGAATCTGCTTCATCTTGTTGAAATCTCCACCGTCTTTGTTGATTACAGTCTTAAGCATAGCCTGTTCAATAGGAGTATCCCATGTGGAATATGTCTTGCCTGTAAGACCCTTAGGGCTTGTTATTCCGTCACCCTTTCTTGACATTATTCCTGATGTGTTGTGCTGTATAACAGCTGCTACTGCTGTGAAATTGCAAGTATCTTCAGTCTCCAGAGCTGCCGCCATTGTATCCTGGTATCCTATTGCAAACTCTGCCTCTCCAGCTGATGTCATCTGTTCAGCTGTGTGTTCTGCAGGCTGTACGATTTTTACATCAAGACCGGCTTCATCATAGTAGCCCAATGCCTTAGCAACGTAAACTCCTGTGTGGTTTGTGTTAGGAGTCCAGTCAAGGCTGAAAGTAATGGATGTCTTAATGTCATCATCTGAACTCTTGCCGCAACCGGTCATTGCAAATGCCATTACAGCTACCATTGCTACAGCAACTGCAAGGCTTAATATTTTCTTTTTCATATCTTTATTTCTCCTTCTCATTATCCAAAAGCTGCCTCCATGGCATCGACACCTTGCTGATGAATTCCACCAGCAGCAGAAGCAGCAGACTGATTATCACTATAACCAGTATTATTGCAAACATCGCATCGAAGGCATATGCCTTCTGCATTCTCGTCATCATTACACCAAGTCCGTTAAATCCGCCGAGCCATTCAGCCACAACTGCGCCTACTACTGCATAGGATGCAGCTATCTTAAGTCCTGCGAAAAACTGTGGCAGAGCCTGAGGGAATTTAAGGTGCAGGAAAATGGACGCCCTGCTTGCACCTAACGCTCTCATCAAATCTACAGAATCCTTGTCCACACTTTTGTACCCGCTCAGAAGTCCGATAGTAATAGGAAAGTATGTTGTTATCACTACAAGGGCAATCTTCGGAGCCATACCGTATCCCATCCAGAGAACAAGAATCGGTGCAATGGCAATGGTCGGAATCGTCTGAGTAATAATAATCAGCGGCGAAAAGGCTCTGTCGATAATAGTAAACCTGTCCATTACCGTCGCCGTTATAAAGGAAAGTATTATCCCCAGACTCAAACCGTATGCGGTTTCCTGAAGTGTGAAAGCCGCATTTTCTGCTACGTGGTCAATATTGCGACAAAGAGCTTCCACAACCTGTACCGGCGATGGCAGCATATATGATGGCACGATTCCGGACATACACAGCAGCTGCCACAGGATGACGAATCCTACAAGGGCAACAATGGCCGGTATTTTATTCGTGATGCTTGGTGACTTTCTTATCAATTGTAAGTACATCTCCTTCCGGGTTGTATGAGATCTTCACATAGCAGTTCATGGACTGACAGCCGGCTCTGGCAGCTACATGCTGACATTCCTTGATCACATCCATAAGCTGGTCGTAATCACCTTCGATTGAAGTCTCACAAGGTCCTACATAATAGTTTAACCCTGTCGATCTGATGTATGCGATTACCTCGTCAACTATTCTGATAATCTCATTTTCATCAGTTGTAGCAGGTAATACCTGAATTGCAACACTAGCGTTCATAATAAAATTCTCCTTTCCTCAAAATGTAACTTAATACATGTCATTTTCACGCACGTCATTTCCTATAAAAAAATGCACCTGCCACAAAGCAGATGCATTCATTACTCTTTTAATAATATCTGACGCTTCCTACTATGGCATTATCCAACAGGTTAAAAGGGTCTAAGGATTTACCTTACTCTCAGTTCCTCATTTGAAACTCCCCCGGTCATATTAAGTTCAAAACAATTATACATATTTAATCAGTTAATTACAACTGGTTATTTAACTCATAAACCCTGCGTGTGATGGGATACTTCCACAGTGTTATGCACGAAAGTAAAAGGAAGAATGCAGGTATGAAAGTTATGCAGTTTTCAATCCATTTCATGGTAAATTCGCTCTGAATAGGAGATTCTGAGTTAAATCCTGCAAACTGCAGAATAAGTCCTAGAATCTGAGCACCAATTCCTGACGAAACAGCTTCAACAAGGCTCTGAATTGATACAATAGTTCCCTGACGTTTCATACCGGTTTGACATATTTAATCAGTTAATTACAACTGGTTATTTAACATTTGAGTTCTTCCGCTGAATCCGAAGCCTGACATGACTTTATATGTCGTAAAATCTACAGGCATTACGATTAGTTTCTTCAGCTACAGTCTCAAAGTCTATATTCTTGATATCAGCCAGCTTTCTGGCCGTATATTCCACATTTACCGGAGAATTTCTTCTTCCTCTCAAAGGCTCCGGTGTCAGGTATGGCGAGTCTGTCTCAATCAAAATGAAATCAATTGGTATTGATGCTGCCACAGCCACAGTCTTGCGATTGTTCTTATAAGTAATCGGTCCTGCAATGCTTATGGTTGCACCAAGCTTCACATACTGCTTCGCCAGTTCGGCACTTCCTGAAAAGCAGTGTATAAGAACACGGGCATCAGGAACGTCTCCCGGTGTGCCGTTGACAAAGCCTTCTCTGTCAGGACGTGACGGAAACCATGATTTGCGTTCATCTGTAAATGCGCCCTCCTCCTTGAGAATATCCATCGTTTCCTGATCAGCCTCCCTGGAATGAATGACAATAGGCATCTTGAGCTGGTTAGCAAGCTGTATCTGCTTCCTGAACCAGTAACGCTGAGTGTCCCTATCCGAATTGTCATAATGAAAATCCAGACCGATTTCACCTATAGCCTGCACCTTTGATTTTGCTGCAAGACTTTTTATCATGTAAAGCGTCATGTCGTCCATGCTGTCCGCGTCATGAGGATGGACTCCGACAGCTGCATAACACCACGGATATCTGGCTGCATTATCCGCTGCAATCTTGGAGCTTGGCAAATCAAAACCAATATCCGCAACATATTCCAGAGAGGAATTTTCGATTTCTTCCACTACTTCTTTCACCCTCTGAGGTGTCATGTCAGCATTGTTAATATGCGCGTGTGAATCAAACAACATTATTCACCTACTCCCTTCTTAAACATCAAGGCGACCTCTCAGGCCGCCTTGTCATATTCACATTGTAATGTCTTCGTTGCAGTTTCTTCCTGCTTGAATACGGGAATTATGATACCGGATTTCCGTCATCTGCAGCCGTTGTTACGAACTCCAGAGTCTCCTTGCCGTCTGCAACATTATCTGCGAAGAGAATCATTCCCTTAGATTCAAGTCCACGTAGCTTACGAGGCTTAAGGTTTGCTACTACAACAACCTTCTTTCCTACGCATTCTTCTGGCTTGAAATGCTTGGCAACACCTGAAATAATCTGTCTCTTCTCAGTTCCCATCTTAACCTGGAATACCAGAAGTTTATCCGCATCAGGATGCTTCTCTGCGCTGAGAATTGTACCCACTCTAAGATCCAGTTTGTCGAAGTCATCGTAAACAATCTCATCCTTAAGCTCAAGAGGTACATTCACATCTTCAGGCTTTTTCTGAAGTGCTTCAAGTTCCTCGATTTCCTTTTCTATATCGAGTCTTGGGAAAATAGGTTCCCCCTTCTTAACCTGCGCACCCTCTGCCAGATCGAATACGAAAGCATCATCCCATGCGACGTCTGCATACCAGAGGCCCAGCTGTTTCCTGATTTCATCTGATGTCGTATGCATGAACGGATGAATAAGCACTGAAACGATTCTGATTGCTTCTGTCAGATTGCGGAGAACATTGTCCAGTCTCGGTTTCGTTTCATCGCTCTTTGCAAGAACCCAAGGCATTGTCTCATCAATGTATTTATTAGCACGACGAATTACAACCCAGATTTCCTCAAGAGCCATATTGAATTTAAATTCATCCATATTGGCTTCTACCTTGGATGCTGCTCCTGTAGCAACCGCCTTAAGTTCTTCGTCAAGAGGATCTGTCGCATCTGTATATGCAGGCACTGCACCACCATTATATTTCTCGATCATACTTACAGTTCTTGATACCAGGTTACCCAGGTCATTAGCCAGATCGTAGTTCATTCTCTTGAGCATTACTTCGTTGGTAAATACGCCGTCCTGTCCGAAAGTATATTCTCTCAGCAGGAAATATTTCAGTGCGTCAATGCCGTATCTTTCAATAAGAACAACAGGGTCTACCACGTTGCCCTTTGACTTTGACATTTTGCCGCCTTCAAGAAGCAGCCAGCCGTGTCCCAGCACCTTCTGAGGAAGAGGCAGTTCAAGAGACATTAGCATTGCCGGCCAGATAACTGTATGGAATCTTACGATTTCTTTACCCACAAGATGTACATTTACCGGCCAGTACTTATCGTACAGTTCCGGTTCATCAGGATATCCCAGTGCAGTTATGTAGTTTGTAAGCGCATCCAGCCATACATAAATTACGTGCTTCTCGTCAATTGGAACCGGAATTCCCCAGTCAAAAGTAGATCTCGATATGCAAAGATCGTCAAGACCCTGTTTAACGAAAGCAATCATCTCATTTCTTCTTGATTCAGGTTCGAGAAATTCAGGATGCTTCTCAAAGAGCTCCAATAATCTGTCTTCATATTTGCTGAGTCTAAAGAAATATGCTTCTTCCTTCGCCTTTGTAACAGGTCTTCCGCAATCAGGACATTTGCCGTCAACAAGCTGGCTCTCAGTCCAGAAGGATTCACAAGGTGTGCAGTACATTCCTTCGTACTCACCCTTGTAGATATCGCCCTTTTCATACAGCTTGTTAAAGATTGCCTGAACTCTCTTCACGTGTCTAGGCTCAGTTGTTCTGATAAAATCATCGTAGGAAATCTCCATTGTTGACCAGAGTTTTTTGATGCCCGCAACAATTTCATCTACGTATTCCTGCGGAGTCACACCCTTTTCCTGGGCTATATCCTGTATTTTCTGTCCATGTTCGTCTGTTCCTGTCAGGAATCTTACATCATATCCGCTGAGTCTCTTGAATCTTGCCATTGCATCTGCCATTACTGTGCAGTATGTGTGACCTATGTGAAGATTTGAGCTCGGATAATAAATCGGTGTTGTAATGTAATATTTTCCTTTGTTTTCTGCCATTTTGTTCTTCCTTTCTCTCTGCTGCGAATGGGCAGCAGACGATAAATTCCAGAATAACCTACGTTATCTGTTTTTGTATTCGGGTCTGTATAATCTGATGTCATTGTATCTGATTATGAGATCCACAATGTCATCTATTTTAGCAAAACCGCTGTCTATGCTCAAGCTGTAATTCTGGTGTTCACCCCATTTTCTTCCCGTATGGTAGGAGTAAAAGTTGGCACGCGCCTTGTCCGTATCCTTCATAAGCTTGTGGACACCTTCCTCAGGCACACCGTATTCTTCAACAGCACGCTTTATTTTGTCTTCTTCTTCGGCATAAATGAAGATATGACTTGCTTCAGGGTATGTTCTGAGAATATAGTCCGAGCAACGGCCTACTATGACACATGAACCTTCATCAGCAATTCTTCTTATAGTGTCAAACTGTGCCTTGAAGAATTTTTCATTCAAGGACATGCATTCAGGACTGGCATCCCTTACGCCAAGGGCTGATGACAGGCTGTACAGAAAACTGTTCTTAGCTTTCATTTCAGACTCCTTTATCATCTCCGCGCTGTATCCTGACTCTTCTGCGATACGGTCGAGAAGCTGCTTGTCATAATAAGGCACATTAAGTCTTTCGGCAATTTTCTTACCGATAAGTCTTCCACCACTTCCGAATTCTCTGCTGATTGTGATTATTGTTTTTGTATTCTCAGACATGTAACACCTCTTTCTATCTGTTAATTAAACCGATATCCTTCCTCATATATGCACCCTCGAAGTTTATACGCTCCGCATTGGCATAGGCCTTGTTTCGAGCCTCTTCATGAGTTTTACCGGTTGCGGTAACGCCCAGAACGCGTCCGCCTGATGTAACGACGTTGTTGTTTTCATCAAACTTTGTTCCTGCATGGAAAACTACCACGTCATCGTCCACATGGTCAAGTCCTGTGATAACCTTTCCCTTGGCATAACTTCCCGGATATCCTCCCGAAGCCAGCACTACAGTAACAGCTCTGTCATCATCCCACTTAATGTCGATTTCATCAAGTCTGTTATCCACAACTGCTGTGAATACATCCAGAAGATCGCTGTCCATTCTGCGAAGCACCGACTGAGTTTCAGGATCACCGAATCTGTTATTGAATTCGATTACCTGAGGACCATCTTCACTAAGCATGAGTCCGATAAAGAGAACTCCCTGGAAGTCAAGACCGTCATCCTGAAAACCCTTGAGTGTCGGCAGAAGAATGCGTTCCTTTATCTGCTGTTCAATCTCTTCATTAAAGAGCAGGCTTGGTGAATATGTTCCCATACCGCCCGTATTAGGTCCCTTGTCTCCATCAAATATTCTCTTGTAATCCTGTGCTGATTCCATAGGAATGATAGTGTTGTGATCCACGAAACAGAGCATAGAAGCTTCAACACCTGTCAGGAATTCTTCAACTACCACCTTATCTGCAGCGTTTCCGAACACCTTATCTCCCATCATTTCCTCTATGGCTGCCCTTGCAGATTCCTCATCTTCAGGAATGACAACTCCCTTACCGGCAGCAAGGCCGTCGGCCTTGAGAACCATAGGATATCCATAAAGTCCAATATTGGCAAGCAGTTCATCCTTATCTGTAAATTCTCTGTATCCTGCCGTAGGAATATTATGTCTTGCCAGAAATGACTTGGTAAACGACTTGCTGGCCTCAAGCTGCGCACATTTGGCATTAGGTCCGAAAACCTTCACTCCGGTCTCATTAAGTCTGTCAACAATACCCATTGCCAGGGGAACTTCCGGTCCGATAACGGCCAGATCTATATCATTATCCGCAGCCCATTCACAGATTCCGTCGATATCTTCTGCACCAACAGGAACACATTCTGCCACATCTGCAATTCCCGCATTGCCCGGCGCACAATAAAGATGTGAAATTTTATTACTCTGAGCCAGCTTCCAGCATATGGCATGCTCTCTGCCACCGCCTCCGACTACTAATACTCTCATTGATAAGCCCTCCTTAATGATGGAAAAGTCTCATTCCTGTAAATGCCATTGCAATATTATATTTATTGCAGCATTCAATAACCGCGTCATCACGAATTGAACCGCCTGGCTCTGCAATGTAGCTTGTTCCGCTTTTGTATGCTCTCTCCACATTGTCACTGAATGGGAAGAAAGCATCTGAACCGCAGGATACACCACTGATGCCTGCCAGATATTCTTCCTGTTCTTCCTGTGTGAAAGGCTCAGGCCTTGTTGTAAAGTAGTTCTGCCAGATTCCCTCTTCGCAGACGTCTTCCTCATTCTGATTAATGTATCCGTCAATTACATTATCTCTCGTAGGACGACCGATATCATCTCTGAATGGCAGATTCAGAACCTTGTCACTCTGACGTAGGAACCATGTATCAGCTTTACCGCCTGCCAGTCTGGTACAGTGAACTCTCGACTGCTGTCCTGCACCTACACCGATTGCCTGACCGTCAATGGCGAAGCATACTGAATTTGACTGAGTATATTTAAGTGTAATGAGCGTAATGATAAGGTCTCTTACAGCTTCCTCAGGCAATTCCTTGTTTTCTGTAACCACATTCTGCAAAAGTTCGCGGTTTATTTCAAAATTGTTTCTGCCCTGCTCGAAAGTGATTCCGAACACCTGCTTATGCTCCTGCACTTCAGGTACGTATTCCGGATCTATGGCTACAACGTTGTAGTTGCCCTTTTTCTTGCTCTTAAGAATTTCCAGTGCTTCCGGCTCATAACCGGGTGCGATTACACCGTCTGAAACTTCTCTTTTAATAAGATTTGCTGTAGTCACATCACAAATATCAGATAAGGCAATCCAATCTCCGAAAGAACACATTCTGTCAGTTCCTCTGGCACGAGCATATGCACACGCCAATGGGCTTTCGTCGAGGCCTTCAATGTCATCCACGAAGCATGCCTTCTTAAGCTTCTCCGGAAGCACTGTTCCAACTGCCGCAGAAGTAGGACTTACGTGTTTGAATGATGCCGCAGCAGGAAGTCCCAACTGCTCCTTAAGTTCCTTAACCAACTGCCATGAATTGAATGCATCAAGGAAGTTGATGTATCCGGGTTTGCCGTTGAGAATTTCGATAGGAAGTTCACTTCCGTTATCCATATAAATTCTAGCCGGCTTCTGATTAGGATTGCAGCCGTATTTTAATTCAAAGTCTTTCATTTTTTATTCACCCTTGTTCTTGTTAATAAGTCTTGACTCTTCTTCACCTGTTGCAATATCAACATATCTGACATACAACGAAATTTTGTTATCCTCATCAAGAGCATTCCAGATTGAGTCTGTCAGCTCATCAATGTCATTAGGAATCATTACTCTCTCAGGCTCCCCCTGGAAAGTAGGCAGCGGATTGCCATCAGTCACATAAGTATGAATAAAGTGTCCGAGTCCCGGCAAAGCCGCATATGAATATGTGAATCTGTTGCACGCTGTTCCTTCAGCATCTGCACTCTTGAGAATGCTCATGTCATACGAATATTCATCATCAAAGTACATGCATGCGCTGATTCTCGGTGTAAGATTAGGTGCATCAGGTTCAAATTCTCTTGTTGTAAGGGATTGAGCGAAGCTTTTGCCTGCCGCCATACCTTCATATATTGTGTCAGTCTGGTCACCGTTAGTAACAATCAGCTTATTGTCCAGCTTTCTGATTGCTGCATAGATAATAAGGCTTGGATCCTCAACCTTGGAAGCATCAAAGGGTTCAGTGTATACAGCTCCATCCTTAACAGTAAACACTCTGTTTCTGCTATTAGCACTTCTTCCCTGAATGAAATATGCCGTGCACGCCTTAGTACCATCGGCACTTCTTCCTACTACAATGCCTCTGCCGCAGTAAGGATTACCCTTCTCAATCTGCTCTGCAATTGTATTTATTTCGTAAACGTTCATTCCTGTTCCTATTCCTTTCCATTCCAGCAGTATGTGCAAAGTTTGCATGGTTCAAGACCTATGGCTTCAATTACTCCATCCAGAGACTGGAACTCTACGGACGTCAGATTAAGTTCCTGTCTGATAGCCTCACGAAGTTTCTTACCTCGTTCACTCTTAGGATCGAGATATTCGTCAATGTGCTTCTCACCCTCTTCGCCCTCAAGCTGGAAAATCTGTCTTCTTGCGATAAGCTCCATCTCATTGTTTGAACGTGAGAAATTCAGATACTTGCAACCATACATGATAGGCGGACATGCCGATCTCATGTGTACCTCCTTGGCACCGTTGTCAAAGAGAAATTCAACTGTTTCACGCATCTGAGTTCCCCTCACGATAGAGTCGTCAACAAAGAGCAGATTTTTGTCTTCAATGAGTCCATGAACCGGAATCTGCTTCATCTTGGCAACTTTGTTACGCTCATTCTGCACTGTAGGCATAAAGCTTCTTGACCATGTAGGTGTATACTTAATGAACGGACGCGCGAAAGGTATGTGACACGCATTAGCATATCCGATGGCGTGAGGTGTACCTGAATCCGGAACACCGCCCACGTAATCTATATCCGTTGCTGTACCTGATTCCTCATCGAACTTGGCCATTATTTCACCGTTTCGGTATCTCATCATCTCAACATTAACGCCTTCGTATGAAGATGTGGGATAACCGTAATAGGACCATAGGAATGCACATATTCTCATGTCTTCTCCCGGTTCTGCAAGCTGAGTGATTCCCTCCGTTGTCACCTGAACAATTTCGCCGGGACCCAGTTCTTTGATTACATCATATCCCAGCTTCTGCTGTGCATAGTCTTCGAAGGATACACTGTATCCGTCATCTCTTTGCCCGATTATAACAGGCAATCTTCCCAGCCTGTCTCTCGCCGCAATTATATCTCCGTTATCTTTGAGGATCATGATGGAGGCTGTACCTTTGATCTTACCTTGAGCAAATCTGATTCCTTCTTCAAAGGTCTGCTTCTGATTTATCAGAGCGGCTGTAATTTCGGTCGCATTGATTTTGCTTCCTGACATCGCATCAAAATATCCATGGGTTGTATTCAGATATTCATCGATAAGATCCTGAGTATTCTGAATCTTGCCAATCATGACCATGGCATAAGTCCCCAGATTGGATCTGAGCATTATGGGCTGAGGATCGTAGTCACTGATTATTCCTATGGCCGAGGTTCCCTTCATTTCTCTCTCAATATTCTCAAACTTTGTTCTGAAGGGTGAGTTCTCGATGTTATGAATTTCTCTTTGAAGTCCGGCATTCTTATCGAAGGCCGCAATACCACCTCTTCTTGTTCCCAAATGTGAATGGTAATCTGTACCGTAGTACACATCAGCTATAACATCTTCGTTGCTTACTGCTCCAAAAAAGCCGCCCATTAATTAATGCCTCCTTGCTTATATCTTAACACTACTTTGTTAAGGCCTTCAGCCAGTATTTTATGCTCAGTTTCAAGCACTCTGGCTGCCAGGTCTTCAGGACTGTCCCCTTCCATTACGGGAACCTTTGCCTGTATTATTATTTCTCCTGTATCAACACCCTCATCAACAAAATGAACTGTGGCACCGCTTTCCTTCTCACCAGCTTCTATTACTGCTCTGTGAACTCTCATGCCATAAAATCCCTTGCCACAGAATTTAGGGATAAGTGATGGATGGATATTGATTATTCTGTTCCTGAACTCGCTTATTACCTCAGGAGCAAGCACTGACATATATCCTGCCAGAACTACAATCTCCGCCCCGCATTCTCTAAGCTGATCGAGCACTTCTGTCTGACTCTTCGCAACAGACGTTTCTATGCCCGCGTCGGCCGCTCTCTGTAGTGCATATGCAGTATCCTTGCTTGCAATGACTCTGATAATCTCAGAGTCCGCAAGTTCTCCGGCCTTTTCCTTGTCTATGAGAGCCTGCAGGTTGGTACCCCCTCCGGATACCAGCACTGCAACCTTTACTTTATCACTCATTATCATACCTCCCCGGCATTAGTCTTCCGGATAGTTGATTATTACATTACGACCCTCGTCAGGAACGATTTCGCCGATTACTGATGCGTTTTCTCCTGCATTCTTAAGGGCTTCAACGACAGCATCCGCATCAGCTGCGTCTACTACCATCATCATTCCTACACCCATGTTGTAGGTCGAGAACATTTCTTCTCTGTCAATGTTGCCACACTTTTTCATGTAAGGGAAAATCGGTGGAACATCCCATGACCCCACGTTAACTGATACAGCTGTCCCTTCCGGAAGAATTCTCGGAATGTTTTCGTAGAATCCGCCGCCTGTAATGTGAACTATTCCCTTAACATCGAAGTTAGGGATTACTGCTTCGCATGCATTAGCATAAATTCTTGTAGGTCTGAGCAATGCCTCACCGAGAGTTTCTCCCAGCTCTTCAACGTAATCATTAACGCTCATGTTCATCTTGTCAAAGAATACCTTTCTGACAAGGGAATAGCCGTTGCTGTGAATACCGCTTGAAGGAATTCCTATCACCTTCTGGCCTACGGCAACCTTTTCACCTGTAATGATTTTGCTCTTATCAACAATACCTACACTAAAGCCTGCCATATCATATTCGCCTTCTGAATAGAAGTCCGGCATCTCCGCAGTTTCTCCGCCAACCAGAGCACTTCTGCCCTGTTTGCAGCCTTCTGCTATGCCCTTAACGATATCTGCAATTTTTTCAGCCTTAACATTTCCTGTGGCAATGTAATCCAGGAAAAAGAGTGGCTTTGCACCCTGACACAGCACATCGTTCACACACATTGCAACGCAGTCAATACCCACTGTGTCGTGCTTATCCATAAGGAAAGCAATCTTGAGCTTGGTACCTACACCATCTGTACCTGATACGAGAACAGGCTCGCTCATTCCCTTTACATCCAGAGCCACAAGGGATCCGAAGCTTCCAAGGCCTGTAAGTACACTGTCATTAAACGTACCCTTAACATGTTCCTTCATAAGAGATACGGCACGCTGTCCTTCGTGAGTATCAACGCCTGCGTCTTTGTAAGTAAGTTTTTCTTCTGACATTTTTATTCCTTCCCGCTTCTATCTGCCTTCGTTAAATTCCTTGTCCAGTGCTACTATATCTTCTTCCTGCTGCTTCTTGAATGCCTTTATTTCCTGTCTCAGTTCAGGATTCCCTGTTGCCAGAATCTGTACTGCCAGAATTGCGGCATTCTCAGCTCCGTCAATAGCTACTGTAGCTACAGGAACTCCCTTTGGCATCTGCACTACGCTAAGTAATGAATCAAGACCGTCAAGAGTACTTGACTTCATTGGGATTCCTATGACAGGAAGGGGTGTTGTAGCAGCCAGAACTCCCGCAAGATGTGCAGCCTTACCTGCAGCGGCAATGATTACACCAAAACCGTTCATTTCTGCATTTGCTGCGAATTCTTCAGCCTGTTTCGGAGTTCTGTGAGCAGAAATAATTCGGGTTTCGTACTCAACTCCAAAGTCCGCCAGTTTCTGTTCAGCCTTCTGAACCACAGGGTAATCGGACTTGCTTCCCATTACTATTGCAACCTTTAAATTTGCCATCTCTGTTTCCTCTCTAATTCATCCTTATGCTCTTACTTGAAATATTTAACACCGGATTCAAAGATTTTCATGTCTTTTTCACCGATAACGTTCTTGTACAGATTTTTGCCAATTCTTTCTGAATGCCCCATCTTACCGAATACTCTGCCATCAGGTGATGTAATACCTTCAATTGCCATTACTGAACCGTTCGGGTTGAATGCAATATCCATAGACGGATTACCATCAAAGTCTACATACTGAGTTGCTACCTGACCATTAGCAATAAGTCTTTCTAGAACTTCAGGTGATGCGATGAATCTTCCCTCTCCGTGTGATACAGGAATGGTGAATACATCACCTACATTGACACCTGCAAGCCATGGTGACTTAACTGATGCAATTCCTGTTCTTACCAGGCATGATGCGTGTCTGCCGATAGTGTTGTATGTCAGTGTAGGGCTTTGTTCTGTGCCATCTACAATTTTTCCTTCAGGAACGAGTCCCAGCTTGATAAGTGCCTGGAAGCCATTACATATTCCCAGCATAAGTCCGTCTCTGTTTTCGAGCAGATCGGTTACTGCATCCTTAATCGTAGGATTCTTGAATACAGCCGCAATGAATTTAGCCGAACCGTCTGGTTCGTCTCCTCCTGAGAATCCGCCCGGTATCATGATAATCTGGCTTTCTTTGATTTTCTTTTCCAGTTCAACAATTGAATCTTCGAGCTGCTCCGTAGTCAGATTTCTTATTATATGAATGTCTGCGTCCGCTCCTGCCTTTGTAAAGGCTCTTGCAGAATCAACTTCGCAGTTTGTTCCAGGGAAAGTAGGAATAACAACCTTAGGTTTCGCAGTTCTGACTACAGGTCCCTGAGAATTTCTTGCCTCATATGAAATTCTGTCAACCTTTGTAGCATCTGCTTCATATCTGAATTCCTTTGTTCTTACAGGGAATACTCCTTCTACAGGATCCTGCCACTTGACAATGATTGCAGCCACATCTTCCGATTCGCCGTTTACAGTCAGCTTGCCGTCATCTGTAGTATTACCGATAACTTCGTAGCATGCTCCCTCAAGTGCTCCCTCTATATCTTCATCTGCAGCCATTTCTATTACGACTGCTCCGAAGGCAGGTGACAGAATATCTCCGGATGCATTGACATTGGCACCTATGCCGTTACCTACTGCCATCTTAACCAGACTGATATAGAGTCCTCCACGTCCGATTGTGTTTGCTGACAGGATTCTGCCTGCTTCAGCCAGTTCTCTAAGTTTGAGCATGTTAGCTCTGAACACATCAAAATCTATAAGTCCGTTCTTGTCAACAGGTGCTGAGAGAACCGCCAGTTTGCTTGATGTTTCCTTCAGCTCTGTAGAAACCACATCTCCTGCGTCAATTGTAGTTATTGCAAAAGATGTAAGTGTTGGCGGCACGTCAATGTTCATGAACGTTCCCGACATTGAGTCCTTGCCTCCGATTGAAGGAATTTCCAGTTCTTTCTGAACTTTGAGTGCTCCCAGCAGGGATGCCATTGGCTTGCCCCATCTTTCAGGACTTGTTCCCAGTCTTTCGAAATATTCCTGGAATGTAAGCCTAATCTTACGATAGTCGCCACCCATTGCAGCAATCTTTGCCACTGAATCAATTACAGCGTAGAATGCTCCGTGGAAAGGACTCTTTGATGAAAGTTCCGGATCAAATCCATAAGTCATGATGGTAGCAGTATCTGTATCTCCTTCTACTACAGGAAGCTTGGCCGCCATTCCTGCTGCCGGTGAAAGCTGATACTTTCCACCCAGTGGCATGAGTACTGTACCTGCTCCGATAGTTGAGTCGAATCTCTCAACAAGACCCTTCTTGCTGCAGCAATTCAGGTCTGCCAGAAGTTCTTCTCTGCTCTTTGTTTCCTTGAAAATATCGAGAATTTCAACATTCTTAACGTTGCTGTTTGCTGCAAAAGCCTTAGCAAACTGCTGTGCTCCGTTAGTGTTAAGGAAATCTCTGGACAGATCCAGAATGCACTTTTCTCTCCAGTACATTCTTACTCTGTTTGTATCTGTTACAGTTGCAACTGCTGTTGCTTCCAGGTTTTCTTCATCTGAGTATCCTATGAATTCATCAACCTTGTCAGCCTCAACAACAACTGCCATTCTTTCCTGTGATTCTGAAATTGCCAGTTCTGTTCCGTCAAGACCTTCGTACTTTTTCTTCACAAGATCAAGATTGATATCCAGACCGTCAGCAAGCTCACCGATTGCTACGGATACACCACCTGCACCGAAGTCATTGCATCTCTTGATGAGGGTTGCAACTTCCTTTCTTCTGAATAATCTCTGAATATTTCTTTCAACAGGCGGATTACCTTTCTGAACTTCAGCTCCACATGTGTTGATTGAATCCTCTGTGTGTTCCTTTGACGAGCCTGTAGCACCGCCACATCCGTCACGACCGGTTCTGCCGCCTACAAGAATAATAACATCACCCTTTGCAGGCACTTTACGAATAACGTGATCCGCAGGTGCTGCACCAACTACTGCACCGATTTCCATTCTCTTGGCAATGTAATTGTCGTGATAAACTTCGTCAACCAGGCCCGTAGCAAGACCAATCTGGTTACCGTATGAACTGTATCCTGCTGCCGCAGTCTGAGTAATTTTGCGCTGTGGAAGCTTACCATTAATAGTGTCTTCCACAGGAGTTCTCGGATCTGCAGCTCCTGTTACTCTCATTGCCTGATATACATAAACTCTTCCTGAAAGCGGGTCTCTTATTGCACCGCCCAGACATGTTGCTGCACCTCCGAAAGGCTCTATTTCTGTAGGATGGTTGTGTGTTTCATTCTTGAACATTACCAGCCAGTCTTCTTCCTTGCCGTCAATTACAGCCTTGACCTTGATGGAGCACGCATTGATTTCTTCTGATTCGTCGAGATTGTCCACCTTACCATGTTTCTTAAGATACTTGGCACCAATACATGCCATGTCCATAAGGCACAGATTCTTCTCTTTGGCTCCGTAGACATCTTTTCTCATTGCCATGTATTCATCAAAAGCAGCCTTGACGATTTCTCCGTAACGGCTGTCTTCGAATTTAATCTCATCAAGGGTTGTATTAAATGTTGTATGTCTGCAATGGTCAGACCAGTATGTGTCAATAACTCTCAGTTCTGTGAGAGTAGGTTCTCTCTTTTCTGTTTCAGCATAATATTCCTGAACGAATTTAATATCTGCAGGACTCATTGCAAATCCCATGTCTGCACGATATGCTTCAAGTTCATCACCGTTCATTGCACAGAATCCATCTATAACTGCAACATCTTCAGGTGGTGTGGTCTCAAGCTCCAGGCTTTCGGGTTTCTCAATTGCTGCCAGCTGTGAATCCACAGGATTGACACAATAATTTCTGAGCATATCTGCCTGTTCACTTGTGATTTTGCCTTCGAGCACATAAACTCTGGCAAATTTTACTGTGGCATCTGCCTTGCCGTTCATAAGCTTAATGCACTGTACAGCTGAATCCGCCCTCTGGTCATACTGTCCCGGAAGGAACTCCACTGCGAAGTGAACCAGCTGCTTAACATCTTCAGGCATCTCCTCTTCGTAGATTGTATCGATTGCCGCTTCAGCAAATACTGTGTACTTAGCACTCTCGTATGTGTCATCATCGATGCCGTCCACATCATATCTGTTGAGGATTCTTATCCCTTTCAGATTATCCAGATGCAGATTCTCTCTCACATCATCAAAAAGCGCCTTGGCTTCAACATCAAAGCCGGACTTCTTTTCAACATATATTCTTCTGACCATAATAGAATTTCCTTTCTATATTCTAGACCTAGTTTGACACTTTAATGTTAGCACTTTCGCCTTTTTTTCGCAATAAATAATGGCGATATCTTTGGTTTTTCAACGTTTTCCGAACTTATTCTCATATACTTCGTATAATCGTTCGTGTTTTAGTCTCTTATATCCCTTAATTGACTTTTAAACTGCTTTAATGTATCGTATTTGACGAAAGGAATACAGTAAATGACTATTAAATTCTGTTCTTTTGCCAGCGGAAGCAGTGGCAACTGTTATCTGGTAAAAGATGATGAAACGGCAATTCTCATAGATGCCGGCATATCCGGCAAAAAAATAATGCAATATCTGGAAGAGACTGACACACCTCCGGAGCAGGTACAGGCTCTTCTCGTTACCCACGAACATATAGATCATGTTCAGAGTCTTCCAATACTTTCCAAGAATCTTCCCAATGTTCTCGTGTATGCCAACGAACCTACCTGGGACTGCAACGAACGTCCAGTCCCCCAAAACAAAAGGCGCACTTTTACAACGGGCATTGATTTTAGTGTGGGAGAATTCACTGTCAGGTCATTTCATGTGAGCCACGATGCCGCTGAACCTGTAGGATTCTCCATTATTCAGGAAAATCGTCAGATAAGCATCCTTACCGATTCTGGGTATGTAAGCGACGAAAATCTTGAGGAAATCGCTCCTGCGGACATACTCGTTCTTGAGTCAAACCACGAGGAGGAGATGCTTCTCATGGGCAAATATCCCTACAATGTCAAGCGAAGGATTCTGGGCAATGAGGGTCATCTATCCAATGTAACATGCGGCAAATGTCTGGCACGAATATGTCATCTCATATCAAAACCGAGACGGGTACTACTAGGACATCTAAGTCGTGACAACAACGATCCGTCAATTGCCATGCTTGCAGTTAACAATACACTTATGGAAAACGATGTAATGCCCGGAGGTAATCTCCGAATTGAAATCGCCCAGCGAAAAATGCGCGGCGACCTTTTGACTCTGAAAGGCGAAAAGTAATGAACATCAATATTATCTGCATAGGAAAACTCAAAGAAAAATACTGGCAGGACGCAGTCAAAGAATACAGCAAGCGATTGGGACGCTTCTGCAATCTCAATATTATTGAACTCAAAGAAAGCCCCCTTGCTGCCAATCCGTCCCGGGCTGACGAAGAGGCTGTGAAGACTGCCGAGGGCAAAGAAATATTAAACAGAATCAAAGGTGGAGATTATGTAGTCACTCTGGAAATCAGCGGCAAATCCATAGATTCAGTTAAACTGGCCGGCAAAATAGCAGATTTGGGTCTTCAGGGAAAGAGCACCATCGATTTTATAATCGGCGGTTCTCTAGGGCTGTCCGCAGAAGTAAGCAGCCGCTCTGATTTCAAGCTGTCCTTCTCAGCAATGACCTTTCCCCATCAGCTTATGCGGGTCATCCTGCTAGAGCAGGTATACCGGGCCTTTAAGATTAACAACCACGAAGCATATCATAAATAAAAACGACAGATCTTCTGCTAACACCACATAAGGCAGTAACTTAAAAATTATAGTAATACAACTTTATAGGGTATTCCAAAGAAGAGATTAAGGCTTTGACTGTAGAAGGTCAAAGCCTTTTTTCTATATTTGAAAATCCGCACATTCGCAATTTAAAAATCAGTCGAATAGAATATAGTCAAGGAGGGATTCACATGAGAACTATCAAATACCACCTTGTACTGACCGATAACGAATACAGTTTAATTATCAATTCACTAAATAACCTGAGAAACGACTTAATCGCACAGGGAAGATATACTGATGCAGTCGATGATGCCCTTTACGATATAGTTTCTTTTATAGCGGCGACAACGATTACCGGAATTCCGTTGTCTCTTTCTGCAACACTGCACTCCTTTTGATTAGCGATTTTTTCTCCACTCCCCTTGCAAAACAGAAAGAGACATAATATAATATGACCAGAAGAACCGAAATGGTCATTTGGATGGTGAACGAACTTGGCTTTTACTGACTATGAAACAGAACAACTTCACAAGGCGCTGCTGAAGGAAACAAGACGCTGCGCCGTCACACTGGGGATGAAGAAAACCTCAGTGGACCAACTGACAAAGGCTGTCGGTATCGCAAAAGGCTCGTTTTATAAATTCTACGAATCCAAGGAGATGGCCTTCTTCGCGGTTTTGGAGAACATTCACTCCGAGCTTTACGGAGTGGCTGACCATGCACTGAGCGAAGCAAACGGCTTGCCGCCGTCGGAGCGTGCGGCAGAGGCGGTTCTGGCCGTCTGCCGGAGGCTGTCTGATACTGGCGACATGGTTTTCATTGAACATGACGCCAAGTTGCTTTTACAGAGATTGCCGGAGGGCGTCAAAAGGGAACATTACCACGATGACGAAACGCATATTCGTCAGCTCTTGGAAAAATATGATTTGATGTCAAGGCGCGGCGCTTCTTTGGTTGCCGCGACGGTGCGGGGACTGATCCTCACAGTTTCCCATAAGGAGCAGATTGGGGAGTT
>JAUNFA010000031.1 GCA_030525285.1 Bacillota bacterium
TTCCCATCTTAATTACCATAGAACGGATAATTTACAGAAATTATTTCACACACTCCAATTGGAGCCTGTGAGATTTTTTCTGTAAATTAGCCTTCTGTGGTTAGATTTAACGAAACTTAGGAACTGAATTTCACAGTTCTTAAATTAGACACAATATAAAACATTACTAATAGTATGTCAAGGACTCCATCTTTATCAAATGGAGTCCTCAGCTATTTTCATAAAGGTAAGGGGCTGGTTAGTCGGGCATTCTTCCATGGTACATAATAGAGAATTCACCGAATACTTTACCCCAGCCTCTAACACTATGAGTCCATTTCTTAGTAGCTTGAAGGGTTGAGAGATAAAGGGCTTTCACTAAAGCTGTATCGCTTGGAAATACACTTCGCTGAAATATCATCTGCGGTTTCGATGCCATATTCATCAATTAGTGTTGCAATGATGCTCTTCTTGTTCTCATTAAGTGGTTTTACTTTGTAAACTTCTTTTTTCTTAGCCATATTAAAAGCCTCCTATGGTAATTTTAATTTTACCGCAGAAGGCTTAACGCTTATTCAATTTACAGAATTTTTCTCACAGGCTCAAAATTTTACTATCTTCTCTAAGCATTAATCACGTTTGAAAATATCTCTTGTATATACCTTATCAACTACGTCATCCAGACACTCGTCGTATCTGTTTGCGATAATTGCCTGACTTTGTTTTTTGAACTTCTTTAAGTTGTTAACAACCTTGCTTCCATAGAATGTGGTGCCGTCCTCAAGGGTTGGTTCGTAGATGACAATCTCGGCGCCCTTAGCCTTGATTCTCTTCATTACACCTTGAATTGAGCTCTGTCGGAAGTTATCAGAATTACTCTTCATAGTGAGTCTATAAACACCAATAACGCACTTCTTTTCCATGTCCGGTGAGTACTGATTATTGTTTGCATAATCATAGTATCCAGCCATATCAAGCACCTGATCTGCAATAAAGTCTTTACGAGTTCTGTTAGACTGAACGATTGCAGTCATCATCTCCTGGGGCACATCCGCATAGTTAGCAAGAAGCTGTTTAGTGTCCTTAGGGAGACAGTAACCGCCGTAACCAAAGGATGGATTGTTATAGTGGTCTCCGATTCTTGGATCCAGACACACGCCCTTTATGATTTCCCGCGTGTTCAGACCTTTCATCTCAGCATAAGTGTCCAGCTCGTTGAAGTATGAAACTCTGAGAGCCAGGTACGTATTAGCGAAGAGTTTAACAGCCTCTGCTTCGGTGAATCCCATGAAGAGAGTGTCGATGTCCTCCTTGATTGCACCTTGCTGCAGCAGGCGAGCGAATGTTTCCGCTGCTTCACGTGAATCTTCATCGCAGGATACTATGATTCTTGATGGGTAAAGATTATCGTACAGAGCCTTGGATTCTCTTAGGAACTCAGGGCTAAAGATGATGTTAGCTGTGTTGTATTTAGCACGTAATGACTCTGTATAGCCAACCGGAATTGTTGATTTGATAATTATCATTGCATCTGGATTTACCTTTAGTACAAGCTGGATTACAGCCTCTACTGCTGAGCAGTCAAAGAAGTTCTTCTGACTGTCATAGTTAGTAGGTGCTGCTATAATCACATACTCGGCATTTCTGTAAGCTGATTCGCCATCCAGTGTTGCAGAAATATCAAGGTCTTTTGTTGCCAGATACTCTTCGATATAGTCATCATGGATTGTGGACTGTCTGCTGTTAATTGCATCGACACGCTCGGGCAGGATATCCACGCAGGTCACATGATTGTGCTGAGCTAGAAGTGTTGCAATGCTCAGGCCTACGTATCCGGTTCCGGCGACTGCTATGTTGTATTTTCTCTCCCTTTCGAGATTGGGATTAATATCTTCTTCAAAAAGTTCGGAGGTATTAAATTTGAGTACGTTGGCAATGTTCTGAAGCTGAACGATTGACGGTATGAATTTACCGGTTTCAAGTCGGCATATCATGCCTCGGTTCATATCTGTTTCATCTGCAAGCTCCTGCTGTGTGATTCCTAGCTTCTTGCGATGAGAAATTACTGTTCTGATTAGTTTATCCTGTGAAAAATGTTTCATTAATGGGCACTTCCTTAATCTTAATAAGATACTATGTACATTAAGATTATCAAAATGCACAATTAAGGTCAAGTAACTAATAGTAACATTAAAATAATGTGATAAATTATCACATTATTTATTGGGCGACGGGTGGCTAATTAGGAGAAAGGAGACTGCTTCAAGCCCTGTGGAAGATTTACTTTGTGTTGTGCATAGGGTATAATTGCCTATTACGGGGACGGGAATATGAGTCCCTTTAGATTCAGAATAAAGGATAATAAATATGGATAGAATCAGACTTTCGGACCATTTTACATACAGGAGACTTATCAGATTCACAATGCCATCCATAGCCATGATGGTGTTTGTTTCTGTTTATTATGCTGTGGACGGGTTCTTCGTTTCGAATTATGTTGGAACGACGGCATTCGCAGCATTAAATCTTATCATGCCATTTATCATGGTGGTGTCTGCCACCGGGTTTATGATGGGTGCTGGTGGAAGTGCCATAATCGGCAAAACTTTGGGAGAAGGAGATAACAGACTTGCACAGGAATACTTTTCTTTTTTTGTGTGGGTAACCATAATTGCAGGTGTTATTTTGAGCATTTTGGGCGTTATTTTCATGCGTCCCATAGCCATACTGCTGGGAGCAGAGGGGGAAATGATAGACCTTTGTGTTATTTATGGCAATATCAGTATGATTTCAATGCCAATGTACATGACGCAGTACGTGTTTCAGAGCTTTTTTATCGCTGCCGAAAAGCCGACTATAGGCCTTAAGGTGACAATTGCTGCAGGATGTACCAATATGGTGCTGGATTATGTGTTTATAGCTCTAATGGGCATGGGCCTTGCCGGAGCTGCACTGGCAACTGCGGCGAGCGAATTCGTCGGAGGACTCGTTCCAATCATATATTTTGCAAGAAAAAACGACAGTACTCTCAGATTCGTCAGGACGAAGTTTTATGGACGGGCTCTTGGCAAGGCGTGTACCAACGGCTGTTCGGAATTTGCCAGCAACATATCCACGTCTTTTATTTCTATCGTCTTCAACCTGCAGCTGATTAAGTATGCAGGGGAGAACGGTGTGGCGGCTTACGGAGTTCTAATGTATGTGGCGATTCTATTCGGCGCAGTACTTATGGGATATTGTGTAGGCGTGGCACCGGTAATCAGCTATGGGTATGGAGCCGGTACCCATAATGAAATGAAGAATATTTTTCGCAAAAGCTGTACGCTTATGGCCGTGTGTGGCGTTGTGATGACGGTGTTCGGGCTTGTTACAGCTGTGCCGATAAGCAGCTTTTTCGTGGGATATGACAGTGAATTGATGGATATGACAGTGAGAGGATTGAGGATTTTTGCCTTCGCCTTCACATTTATGGGTATAGGCTGCTTCGGATCCAGCTTGTTCACAGCGCTCAATAACGGAATAATATCGGCGATTATATCGGTAGTGAGAACCTTTGTATTCAGATTGTCTGCAGTACTGCTGTTGCCGCTGGTCCTGGGCATTGACGGAATATGGCTGTCCACATGCTGTGCCGAGGGGCTGGCCTTCGCAGTAACAATCACCTTCTTTTGGATATACAGGAAAAAGTATCACTATATTTAGGAAAGGTGAGGGTGTTTGTTTCTGTAGAAGTTGTATTTAGCGATTAAAATTGAGATTTTCATTGAAATATGGGTGAATGTTAAGTATACTAAAGCTGTTATTCTTTTGAAATTTACGTCATTTTTTGGGAGAATAAACAATGACACGTGATTTTTGTTAGTGATACGATACAAACTAGCATGATATGAGATAAAGTGAGGTGTAATATCTTGGCGAAGGTAAAAGTTGTAATCAAACCGGAACGCTGCAAGGGATGTGAGCTGTGTATAACAGTATGTCCTAAGGATGTTCTGGCGCTGGATGATGTTGAAGTCAATGTACAGGGTTATCATGCCGCTAAGGTGGTTGATGAAGAAGCGTGTGTTGGCTGCATAGGCTGTGCACTTATGTGTCCTGAATGTGCAATTGAAATATTCAAAGAAAAGGAGTAGAGCAAATGAGCGAAAAAAGACTTATGAAGGGTAATGAAGCATTTGCGATTGCGGCTATCAGAAACGGTTGCAGATTCTACTTCGGATACCCGATTACACCACAGAATGAAATCCCGGAATATATGTCAAGGGAACTTAATAAAGCAGGTGGACAGTTCCTCCAGGCAGAAAGTGAACTGGCTGCCGTAAATATGGCCTTCGGAGCTGCATGTGCAGGTGGCAAAGTTCTTCTGTCGTCATCTTCACCAGGAATTGCTCTTATGCAGGAAGGTATGTCCTACATATGCTCCGTACAGCTTCCGGTTGTTATTCTCAACGTAATGAGAGGCGGTCCTGGTGTTGGTACGATCCAGCCGGGTCAGGCGGACTATAATCAGGTAACAAGAGGTGGCGGTAACGGTGACTACCATATTATCGTATATGCTCCAAGTTCCATTCAGGAAACTGTAGACATGATTGGCAAGGCATACGAGGTGGCAGAGGAGTACAGAAACCCTGTTATAATCGCAGTTGACGGCATGATCGGTCAGATGATGGAGCCGGTGGTTCTTCCTGAAGATAAGGGTGGCATGTCTGAAGATGAAATAGATGCTGCCAAGCCTTGGGCACTTACAGGTCACAAGAACAAGAGAGAAAGAAATGTCATCAAGTCTCTGCATCTTAAGCAGGATGAACTTGAAGATCTTATCAATGAATATTGGCCTAAGTATGAAAGAGCCGAGAGAGAACTTGCGGATTACGAGGCAATTAATGTAGAAGGTGCAGATGTTGTTTTCGTTGCCTATGGATCATCAGCGAGAATAACTGTAGAGGCCATGGGAATTCTTAAAGAGCAGGGGATTAATGCAGGACTTATAAGACCTAAAACACTCTGGCCTTTCCCTGAGAAAGCCTTTGACCTTATTTCCGATGATGTAAAGAAAGTAATTTCCGTTGAACTTTCGAAGGGCCAGATGATTTATGATGTAAGGCTGGCGATGAAGGGAAGACACGAGGTTGATCTTATTAATAGGGTTGGCGGAATGCTCCTGAGTCCTACAGAAATTGCAGAAAGAACGATTAAGATGATGGGAGGCGCTGAATAATGGAAATGGAAACATTGTTTGAAGTTACAAAGGGAATGCGCGAAGACATCACTACATACTGCCCTGGCTGTACTCATGGTATCGCGCACAGACTTATAATGGAGGCTCTCGAGGAGAGGGGAGCACTTGGCAATACAATCGGCGTATCGCCTGTAGGATGCTCCATAGTTGCTCATCAGTACATGAATGTGGATATGGTTGAATCAGCTCATGGTAGAGCTCCTGCTGTAGCATCGGGAATCAAGAGGGTGCATCCGGACAAATATGTGTTCACATATCAGGGTGACGGAGACCTGGCATCAATTGGTACAGGTGAAATAGTACATGCTGCCCACAGAGGCGAAAAAATCTGCACATTCTTTATAAACAACGCAATTTTCGGTATGACAGGTGGTCAGATGGCGCCTACATCGCTGCTTGGACAGAAGACGACAACTACAGTTGAAGGTCGTAAGAAAGAAATTAACGGCAGCCCGTTGAGAATGGCGGAGCTTATCGCCACTGTTGAAGGTGCTGTGTACGTGGAAAGGGTATCTCTACATTCACCGGCTGCTGTAAGGAAGGCTAAGAAGGCGATTAACAAGGCTCTCGATGTACAGGAAAAGGGTCTGGGATTTGCTTTTATTGAATTCCTTTCCACATGTCCGACAAACTGGGGATTGCCGCCTGCCAAAGCGCTGGAGTTCGTGGCGGAAAAAATGATTCCGTACTATCCTCTCGGCAAAATCAAGGACAACACATGGGAACATATAGAAAATGAAGAGGAGGGCAAATAATGGCAACTACTAGAATGCTTCTGGCCGGTTTTGGCGGACAGGGAGTTCTCCTGATTGGACAGATGATTGCATATACGGCAATGTATGAAGAGAAGGAAGTAACATGGATGCCTTCATATGGTCCTGAGATGCGTGGAGGTACGGCAAACTGTACGGTTGTTGTATCCGATAAACCGATTGCCTCACCATTGCCAAGCGCATACGATGTGCTTCTGGCCATGAATGAACCTTCGCTTAACAGATATCTGGACGAATTGAAGCCCGGCGGTGACCTTTTTATCAATTCATCAATTGTGCATAAGCCTGTTGAACGCGATGATATTAACGTTTACTATGTTGATACGGTTAAACTGGCTCATGAAGTTGTAGGTAATGAGAAATCCGCCAATATGGTAATGCTCGGAGCAATCATAAAGAAGACCGGTGTCATTTCTATGGATGAAATGGGGAAGACATTTGCGAAGCTTCTCACGGGCAAGAAAGCCAAGCTTATAGAACCTAACAAGAAGGCTCTTGATGCGTGGAAAGAATAGTATCGGCAGGTATCGGAAATGAGCAGAACCATAGTTGTAATGGGACATTACGGTAGCGGCAAAACCGAATTTTCGGTGAATCTGGCCATGAAACTGAGGGAGACATGTGATAAGCTTGCTCTTCTGGATATGGATATCGCCAACCCTTATTTCAGGAGCAGAGAGAGGCAGAAGCTGCTTCAGGATGCAGGAGTGTCTGTTATCTTTAATGAATACGGATATGATATTGCTGAAGATTTGCCGGCTATTACGGCAAAGGTGCGGGGACCTCTTGAAAATCCGGAATTCACTACTATTGTAGATGTAGGAGGCAATGATAGTGGAGCCAGAATAATAAACCAGTTTCGCAAATATTTTGTTTCTGAGGAGACAGAACGATATCTGGTAATCAACGGCAATCGCTTTGAAACGGATACCCTTGAGGGGGCAATGTTCCATCTGGAACAGATACAGGAGGAAATCAGACTGAATGTCAACGGGTTGATTAACAATACTCATATGCTGGCAGAAACGACTGTTGAAGATGTGATTAAAGGACATGAATTGTGCAGACAGGTGTCCCGGGAAACGGGCATCCCCATTGTGTGGGACACGTGCAATGAGAAGCTGATTGACAAGCTGGCGGAGACGGCTCCTGACTATGAGGAATACAAAGTATTTCCTATACAATTGTATATGAGACCTACATGGCTTGATGTTACATTCTAGCCAGTGGCGTTATGTGTGAAAGCCTCTGCTGCGGACTGCCCGGCAGAGGCTTTTGTGTGTATCTTAAGAAATGCAATAAAAAACCTGAAGCAATGCTTCAGGTTTTAATTGGCTAGGGTAGCAGGATTCGAACCTGCGCATGACGGAATCAGAATCCGTT
>JAUNFA010000032.1 GCA_030525285.1 Bacillota bacterium
CCGTCGACCTCCAGCGTGACAGGCTGGCATTCTAACCAACTGAACTACCGGACCGCATCTTACCCGATTGGATAAATGGTGGGCGTAATAGGGCTCGAACCTATGACCCCCTGCTTGTAAGGCAGGTGCTCTCCCAGCTGAGCTATACGCCCCCACGAATGCGCCGTATCTCTTCGGCACAGTTACTTACTATACAAGAAAGTCTCCAAAGTGTCAAGCACTTTACTGAAATATTTTTCAATAAAATTTCAAATCACCAGACCCGTTGATTTTACTTGATTTCACGCAGAGCCATCTCCTCAAAAAGAAGCTCTGCAGAGCCTGATGTTATGTTTGATAATACCGAAAAAACATCATTTTTGCATTCAGGCAAAGTGATAATTTCCAGTTTAACCTTATCGCTGTATTCAATATTTTCGATGATAAAATCCGCATTGTCACCTGCGCCCTCAGGCAGACTGTTAGCAGCTATATTCTGGATCTTTGCCAGATAAGTATATTCTACGCTGACTTCCATGCGTACAATCTCCACAACACGACATATCCCTGCTGCTTCAAGGCCCAGCTTAGCACTGCTCGTGTATGCCCTCACGAGCCCGCCTGTACCTAGTTTAATCCCTCCAAAATATCGGGTTACGACAACAGCAACGTTGGTAATCCCCTCTTTGACCAGCATCTGGACCATTGGTGCTCCCGATGTCCCCTGGGGTTCACCATCATCGCTTCCCCACTGAAGCTGAAATTTGTCACCTATAACAAATGCCGGCACATTATGTGTCGCATCCTTATAACTGTTCCTTATTTTACTCAAAAATTCATCGGCTTCTTCCCGGGTTTTTACCGGTCTTACATGAGCAATAAATCGTGATTTGTCAATAATCTGTGTTGCCTGACCTTCTCCTGCAACAGTCTTGTACAATTCCATCAGATATCCTCTCTAACATATGCACTGTATTTCATGTAATCACTCTTTTCAAAGCTTCCCTCTATTACAGTCCCCTCATTCTCGTATTCCATTCGTTCAATTCTCGCATTACTGCAAAGATATGAAGTTATATCGCCTCGGTCATAAGGGATAAGCATGGTGGCATTCACTCTGTCCCCAAAAATGTGTCCAGTGATTTTTTCTATGAGTTCTTCTATGTTATCACCAGTTAACGCCGACAAGCATACGTATTCACTTCCCGTCGCATCAATTGGCAATTCATCAACAAGGTCACTTTTGTTATATGCCATTATTTTATCCTTACCGGCAGCACCAATTTCTCCGATAACTTTATCAGTAACCTTTATCTGAAACTCCCTGTCTTCACAGGAACTGTCCACAACATGAACCAAAAGATCAGCATAAAGTACCTCTTCAAGGGTGGATTTGAAAGCCTCAATCAAGCTGTGAGGCAGTTTACTGACAAAACCGACCGTATCAATCAAAATGAATCTATCGCCGCTCTCAAGCTGAATTTCCCTGTGGGATGTGTCCAGGGTAGCAAAGAGCATGTTTTTTTCCATAACCTGTTTATCTTCTCTGTCTGACATAGCGAGAAGTCTGTTCATTATGGCCGATTTTCCCGAATTGGTGTAGCCTACAAGAGCAACTACAGGCACACCCGATTTCTCACGTCCTGCCCGCTGTATACTACGCGTTTTGCCGGCTTTACGAAGTTCTTCCTTGATATCTTCAATTCGACCTTCAATATGTCTTCTGTCTGTTTCCAGCTTTTTTTCTCCCGGACCTCTGGTACCTATACCGCCACCCAGTCTGGAAAGGGATTTACCGAATCCCGTCAGACGCGGAAGTCGATATTTAAGCTGCGCCAGTTCAACCTGCAGCTTGCCTTCTCTTGAAGTGGCTCTGCCTGCAAAAATATCCAGAATAAGAATTGTCCTGTCAATTACTCTCACACCAAAGGCATCTTCTAGATTACGAAGCTGTGCACCGGAAAGTTCACTATCAAAAATGACAGTGTCAGCCTCCATATTCTCACACATTTCCGCAATTTCCTTCACCTTGCCGCTGCCTATGAATGTTGCTGTATTAGGTTTATCCAGAGACTGAATAACCTGCCCGAGAACTGTTATTCCAGCTGCTTCGGCGAGCCCTTCAAGCTCATCCATGGATTTTGAAATATCTTCCTTGAGTTGAAGACCTACGAGAATACCGTTGTAATCTTCTTCTCTTATTATTTCATTATTTTCATTAAATCTAAGCATATAATTTTCCCGCAGTATCACACCCTGCAACATCTAAATATACTCAAAAAAATTCTCTGCCAATAGTCAGCAGAGAATAATCTTGTCCTGTTTACCAGCCAACCTTAAGCTCATCCTTAAGCTTCGTGTTGATGATTTTGATTCTGGTACCTTTCATTCCAAGAGACTTGGATTCAATAACACCTGCACTTTCCAGTTTACGCAAAGCATTAACAATAACAGATCTTGTGATTCCAGAACGATCTGCAATCTTACTTGCAACAAGCAAGCCCTCATTGCCGTCCAATTCTGCGAAAATCTGCTGTATTGCCTCTGTCTCTGAATAGGACAGTGTGCCTACAGCCATCTTTACCATTGCCAATTCTCTGTCTTCTGCTTCCTTCTCCAGAGCCTTGTTTCTCTGAATCTCCAGTCCGACTACCGCCGCACCGTATTCACCCAGAACCAAATCCTCGTCAGTAAATTCAGGCTCATATCTGGCAAGCATCAATGTTCCCCATCTCTTGCCACCGCATATTATCGGAATAATTGTGTGCAGCTTATCTGCTGTATTAAAATCAAACTTAAGTATTTTGAGAATAGATTCCCCAGTTAAGTTCGGTACAGTTTTGTCAACCTTGAGAAGCTCATGATTGTATTCATCCGGGAATACCTGTCTTCCTGTTTCTGGATCGCGTATTACCGAACTATCCTCTTCAATCTTATAGGCCTTGCCGATAATGTTGCCCTTTTCACTGGCTACATAAACGTTGGCATCCATAAGATCACTTAGAATGTCACACATTTCATCAAAAGAAAACTTCCCAGTAGGGCTCTCTGTAAGCAGCCAGTTAAGTTTTCTAACTTTTTCAAGAATTGCACTCATATGTATTAACCTCAAATTTTCAGAATTTTTCTTAATCTCATGATAATTATAGTATTTTTGTAAAACGTTCGCAATAGAATTTGTTAATCAAAATTCGCAAATATCCTAAAAAATACCATAATATCATGTATTCTGCGCCTTTGACGGGAGAGCGCATCCCGCGACACATTACAGAATGTATCTGTCAAGATCCTCTTCGTGAATCTTCTCTTTGAATTTATCCTGAACATAGTCTCTGTCAATGAAAATGTGCTCATCATCTATGTCAGGTATATTGAAGGATATGTCCTCCAGAAGTTTCTCCATAATTGTATGAAGTCTTCTCGCACCAATGTTTTCTGTCTGTTCATTGAGAAGGAATGCCATTGTTGCAATTTCATCCACAGCTTCATCAGTGAACTCAACAGAAACTCCCTCAGTTTCAAGTAGTGCCTTATGCTGTTTGAGCAGGGCGTTTTCGGGAACCGTAAGAATCTTGACAAAAGTCTCCTTATCAAGATTATCAAGTTCAACTCTGATTGGAAATCTACCCTGCAGTTCAGGAATAAGATCCGTTGGCTTAGCTGTATGGAAAGCACCGGCACCTATAAACAGAATGTGATCCGTCTTGACAGGTCCGTGCTTAGTGTTGACAACGCTTCCCTCAACGATAGGCAGAATGTCCCTCTGAACACCTTCTCTTGATACGTCGGCACCGCTTCTGTAACTTGAACCGGACGCAATTTTATCTATCTCATCAATGAAAATAATGCCGTTCTGTTCACAATTTTCCAACGCGATATCAGTAACCTGATCCATGTCTATCAGATTCTGAGCCTCTTCATCTCTCAAAATTCTGCGGGCATCCTTCACCTTGACTTTTTTTGTCTTTGTCTTCTTTGGCGCCATATCGCCAAAAATATTTCCTATGGCAATGCTCATTCCCTCATTGCCCATGTCCAGCTGATTCATCTTAGGCGCATCAGTAACCTGAATTTCAATATACTGTTCTTCAAGCAGTCCCTCTCTGAGCTGCTGACGAACCTGCTCTCTTGCCAGCTCAACACTGCGACCTTCTTCTGACGCAGCTTCACTCTCAGCCTGCTGCTGTTCGTACTGCTCCTTCTGAGACAAATATCCGTTATTTCCTAACAGGAAGCCAAAAGGATTATTGTTTGAAGATGTGTTTGTTTTTTTGTTATTTCCGGGAATAATCGCTTCGATTATTTTTTCTTCTGCAATTTCATCAGCGATGGAATATTTTTCTTCAAGCATTGACTGCTTGGTAATTCTCACAGATGCCTCCATCAGATCACGAATCATTGAGTCAACATCACGTCCAACGTATCCGACTTCTGTGAATTTTGTTGCTTCAACCTTCACGAAAGGTGCATCCATAAGCTTAGCAAGACGTCTTGCAATTTCAGTCTTACCACATCCTGTAGGACCCATCATCAGAATGTTCTTAGGTGTAATTTCCTCTCTCATTTCTTCGGAGAGCAGACTCCTTCTGTATCTGTTTCTCAAGGCGATGGCAACCATCTTCTTAGCCTCGTCCTGTCCGATTATATATTTATCAAGTTCATCGACTATTTCTCTTGGAGTCATCTGATAAAGTCTGTTGGCCATTTCGCACCTCCTATAATTTTTCTACCGAAATATTGTTATTGGTATAAACGCATATTGATGCTGCTATTTCCAAAGATTTCCTTACAATAGCCTCTGCGTCAAGATCCGTATTGTTATAAAGTGCGTTTGCCGCTGCATACGCATAATTACCGCCGGAGCCGATTGCAACAAAAGGCTGATCAGGCTCAATCACTTCTCCATTACCGGAAATGACGAGCAGATCTGTTTTGTCAGCCACTATCATAAGTGCCTCAAGATTTCTTGTTGCCTTATCAGATCTCCAAAGCTGTGCCAAGGCAACAGCAGCCTTCTTAAGGTTACCGCCGTGTTCATCCAGCTTGGATTCAAACTTCTCAGTAAGTGAAAATGCATCCGCAACCGATCCTGCGAAGCCTGATACCACAGTATTCTTGTAGATTTTCTTTACTTTCTTGGCACCGTTTTTCATGATGGCAGTTTCGCCCATTGTAACCTGACCGTCACCGCCTATGCATACATCATCGCCTTTTTTGACCGCACATATTGTCGTTGCGTGAAATTCCACCATGTTATTCCTCCTTGTAGTCACATTCACTGTTGGAACACTCATATTTTTTGGCCTTGCCCGGTTTCTCCACAATAAGAGACCCGCACTTAGGGCATTTCCTGTCAACAGGCTTGTTCCAGTATGACTGCTGACAATCCGGGTATCCGCTGCATCCGTAGAAGATTCTGCCTCTCTTGCTTCTTCTCATGATAATATCCTTGCCACATGAAGGACACTTCACGCCGATAGTTTCAACGATAGGCTTTGTATTCTTGCATTCAGGATATCCCTGACATGCTGCGAACACACCATACCTGCCGTACTTTTTGACCATGTCTCTGCCACACAGTTCACACTTTTCTCCGGTAGGTTCATCTTCTATTTCTATTTTCTGTATTTCGTTTTCTGCAATTTCAAGTTCCTTACCGAAACCATCATAAAAATCTCTAATTACATTTTTCCACGGCAGCTTATAAACTTCAACGTCATCCAGCTTCTGCTCCATCTGAGCAGTAAAGTCCGCGTCCACAATTTCCTTGAAATACTGTTCCATCAATTCTGTAACAACGAATCCTAAATCTGTCGGAACAAGTGATTTCTTTTCTTTTTTCACGTATCGGCGTTCTGTAAGAGTTGCCACGATAGGCGCATAAGTACTCGGACGTCCGATTTCTTTCTCTTCAAGGTCTTTTACGAGACTCGCTTCTGTAAAGCGTGCCGGTGGCTGTGTGAAGTTCTGTTCAGGTACAATGTTAACTGGCGTTAGAACTTCACCCTCTTCAAGTTCAGGCAACATTTTGTTCACATCAGCATCCTTACCCGGAACATTCACCTTCATGAAGCCGTCAAAAATCATTTTATTTCCGTTTGCCTTGAACCCGTATCTGCCATTCTTTATAGCAACACTCATGGACATAAATCTGGCTGGTGTCATCTGACTTGCAACGAATCTGATCCATATAAGCCTATAAAGCTTATACTGATCCTTTGTAAGTGACTCTTTAATCTCATCGGGCTCCAAATCCACATAACTCGGTCTTATGGCTTCGTGCGCATCCTGCACATCCTTCTTCCTGTTGCTGTACACATTATTTGCATAATATTCTTCGCCCAGATTATTTATAATGTAGTCTTTTGCTGCCAAGCGAGCTTCATCGGAAATTCTGACGGAGTCCGTTCTGATGTATGATACAAGACCCACTGTACCTCTTCCCTTGATATCGATTCCTTCATACAGCTGCTGAGCTACCATCATTGTCTTTTTCGCAGTGAAATTGATTTTGTTGGCAGCATCCTGCTGCATACTGCTTGTCGTATAAGGAGGTGCCGCTTTCCTGCTTCTCTCCTTCTCTTCAACACGACTCACCTTGTATTCGTTCTTCTCAAGCTCATTAAGGACAGTATCAGCCTCTTCCTTATTGTTTATTGAAATTTTGTTGCCGTCACATTCCATCAGCTTTGCCAAAAACATTCTCTGCTTTTTAAATTCCGCCGAAACAGTCCAATATTCTTCTGGCCGAAAATTGTTAATAAGGTTCTCTCTGTCACAGATTATCTTAAGCGCCGCCGACTGAACACGACCTGCACTTAATCCTCTTCGCACCTTTCTCCAAAGGAGAGGACTTATCTGATAACCAACCAGTCTGTCCAGGACACGTCTTGCCTGCTGTGCATCAACAAGACTCAAGTCAATCTCCCGCGGATTCTTTACAGCTTCCTTAATTGCCTTTGACGTTATCTCATTAAAGACAATACGGCACTTGGAATTAAAATCAATGCCCAGAAGATATGCCAGATGCCATGATATAGCTTCTCCCTCTCTATCCGGGTCAGTCGCAAGATATATCTTTGATGCGTGTTTCGCTTCTTTCTTCAGTTCTTTGATGAGCGTGCCTTTGCCTCTTATGGAAATATATTGAGGTTCGAAATCATTCTCTATATCCACACCAAGTTTGCTCTTGGGTAAATCTCTGACATGACCTACCGAGGCCATTACCTTGTATCTGCTTCCAAGGAATTTCCCTATAGTCTTAGCTTTCGATGGTGACTCAACTATTACTAATATTTTTTTAGCTGCAGCCATGAAAACTTGTATGATGTTTATGGAAGCGAAAACACCATGTTTCCTTTCTTTTAAATATCG
>JAUNFA010000039.1 GCA_030525285.1 Bacillota bacterium
TAATAACTTGCTGTTGCACCGCCATCAATCAGGAATGTCGAACCTGTAATAAATGCTCCTTTATCGCTCATAAGCAGCTCCGCCACATTTGCAATCTCATCTGCTGTTCCCGGTCTTCCTGCAGGGCATTTGGAAAACATGTTCTTATAAAAATCTCCACGCGGTCCGTTAAATTCATCAAGTGCAAGAGGTGTTACAACGATTCCCGGTGCAATATCACTTAAACGTGCTTCCCGTTTGCCCCATTCCACAGACTGCGCCATGACACGCTTTTCGTTGCAGCGTTTCGCCATCTGATAAGCATGAAGTGTGTCTCTGATATTCTCCGGCTGAAGCAGTGGAAGATTTAATAATTCTTCAGTTGGTGTTGTCGCAAGCAATTCATCTTCTTTAGCGGTAAGTGCAGGCATACGCCAGCCTGACTGACTGGAAATGGTGACTCCGACACCACCTTTTTTGATCACTTTTCCTACTTCTTCCAGCAACACAGCCGTTCCATATAAATCAACTTTTAAGATTGCTTCAATCGGTGCCTGACTTGGTGAAACTCCAGCCGCATTGACGAGCATGGAGATTTCTCCATATTTTTGTGCCTCAGCGATAATGTTCAAAATGGATTCACGAGAAGACAAATCCATTTCAACCGGTACGGTGTCAAAACCAGCCTCATTCATAATTTTTGAGATTGTCTCAGCATTTTTCATGCTTTTATCTCCGATTACAATCTTCATTCCATATCCTATTCTGCGGGCAATTGCCATGCCAATCTGACCGGCACCCGTTAAAATCATTACGTCTTTCATTTGTTTCTTTCCTTTCTGTACAAATATATATCTACCATATTTCCTTTGCATTTCCGGATAACGCACCTACAACTTCATGCACACCCCGGAAACATTTTTTCATGATATGCTTTTGATTTTTCCGTTATAGACATGTTGTTATCCCCTGTTTTTTCGAATCTTATTCGCCTATATTTTTCTTAGCCCAATCAGCGATTGCTTTCTCTGCTTTCTCTGAATCTGCCCCATGTACTGCCATACCATTTCCAAAGCTTGCACCTTTACACATTTTTCTTAAATCACGCTCGCTGTTTCCAAGTCCGCTTCCCTCATGTGTCATGAGTGCCATTACCTTTTTACCGGTAAAATCAAGTCTCTCAAGCAGAGAGAATACAGGCATCGGGAAGGTTCCCCACCAGCATGGTCCGCAGACAAACACGTTATCATAATCATCTATGTTTTCCAGATAACATGTCAGTTTTGGACGAGCATTGTCTTTAATTTCCTGTGCGGCTTCCTCCGTACAAGTATGGTAATTTTTTGAGTAATCATTTACTGTCTCTACCTCAAACATATCACCACCAACTGCATTTTGAATAAATTCCGCACAGATTTCGGTATTGCCTTTCTTTAAATTTTCAATTCGTCCATTTACATAATTCTCACCCTTACGTGAGTAATAAATAATCAGGCTCTTTGCCATTTCGTTATCCTCCTTGTCTTAAGTTGCCTTTAGTATAATTCACGTTAAATATTCAATCAAATCTTTATACTTATCATATTGATTAGTTTCACTAATTGATATACAATAAATA